>CAMWPM010000059.1 GCA_947176235.1 uncultured Bacteroidales bacterium
ATCCCACACCGGACGCTTTCTCCGCGCCCACTCCCCCCGCTAATCCTCCCCCCCAATAATTAACGGCGTTGTGTCGGAGGAGACACAACGCCGTTATGCTTGATATAACAAACTGCAATTTTCCCTTTTTGACGATTTACGTAAAGCAAAGGGTGGAGGTGACGGCTGGAGCGATTTTTTCGGCGGTGGCACGGAGCGATTCCGGAGTGATGGCATCGATTGCCGCCTTAATCTCAGCTGCTTCCGGCACTCGGTCATGATAGAGCATCGAGCGCGCAGCCGAAAGCGCCATCTGTTCGCGATTGTCGCTCGCCACCGCAAGTTGTCCCAGATATTGCTTCTTGGCAGAATCAAGTTGCCGCTGAGTCATCCTGTCATTCGAAATGCGGTTCAGCTCATCATTGACAAGACGCTGGCATCGGTTACGGTCCGTGGGATCACAACCGTAATAGATTGTGAGCAATCCGCAATCCGTGTAAAGTGCCGTCGAAGCCTCCACCGAATAGACCAGTCCGCGTCGCTCTCGGAGCGACACATTCAACCGGGAATTCATGCCGGGACCGCCGAGAATATTTGTCACGAGAGCCATATCATGGCGGTCGGGGGAATACATTCCTCCTATTCTCGCACCCGTCACATTATGACTTTGATGCGAGTCAATATTTCGGACTTCATGAAAAATGCTTACTTCATCAGGGCGCTTCCTGTCCGCCCTGTATCCCGATCTTTGGCTCAGTACAGCAAACCGACGCGCAGCCAAACGTTCCACCTTAGCAGCCGACTCTCCCCCCTGATAAAAAAATATCATATTTGACGGATTGTAGAATCGGTCGAGATAGTCACGGCATATTTCCGAGGTGAACGCCGCCAGGTCACCCCGAGTGCCAAGTATGTTGTGCCCGAGGGGAGAGCCGGCAAAAATCAGATCATCAAAATCATCGTAGATGGTTTCCGACGGTGTGTCGAGATAGCTCTCTATCTCGTCAGCCACCACTTCCCGCTCTCGGTCGAGTTCTGCTTTCGGAAACTGTGAATCCGTCACCAGATCCGCGATAAGTTCGGCTGCACGGTCAAGATTTCCTGTCGGGAACACCGAGTAGACCATCGTTTCCTCTTTAGTAGTGTAGGCATTCAGTTCTCCTCCCACACCCTCCATCCTGTTGATGATATGGAATGAGCGGCGGCGCCCCGTGCCTTTGAATATAGTGTGCTCCACAAAGTGAGCAAGCCCATGTCTGCCGGGAGCCTCGTCGCGGCTGCCGGCGTTCACCGCCACACCGAGATAGTCCACATGCGCTCCGGGGATCAGACGGTGCACCATCCGCATCCCCGAAGGCAAAGTGACGTAGTTGTAAGCACTCCCGCTCATTTTTCCGTCCACTTTCCGTCAGCCTTGAGCAGTTCGATCAGTCGGTCAAGAGCCTCGTCGGCTGGTATGTTCTTTGCCACACACTCCTTGCCCCGATACAGACTCACATGTCCCGCGGCTGCGCCTACGTATCCGTAATCGGCATCCGCCATCTCGCCGGGTCCGTTGACGATACAGCCCATTATTCCCAGCTTAAGTCCCTTGAGATGCGATGTGGCTTCCTTTATTGTCTTTACTGTCGACTGCAGGTCAAAGAGCGTACGTCCGCATCCCGGACAGGATATGAATTCAGTACGGGTGATTCGGCAACGGGCAGCCTGCAGAATCCCGAATGCCAGATGTGCGAGGCGCGTGGGAGTCATACCGTCAGCTTCAATCATAATGCCGTCAATGGCACCGTTGAGAAGCAATGTCCCGAAGTCGGCGGCTGCGCGCAGAGTCACGTCATCTGCACCCAGTCCGTCATAATTTAGCCGGGCAATCACCGGGTTTTTCAGCCCGTGGCGCGACATGTCATGAATCACAGCCTGAAGTTCCGCCACAGGATTGGCGGCTGAGGATTTCAGCACCACCGCGCAGCCGGCAGCTTCACCCACAGCTTTTATCAAGTCCTCTCTCGGCATTGAAGCGTCAAGCGTCAACATTCCGTCTGTTCCGAAGATGTCGGGGCGTGAATCCGGCTCATACTCAGCGGAAGCATCGGTGCCGACAACCACCTGCGGCTGTTTTCCCCCGATAATTCCACACTCCTTGGTCTCGCGTCGCGTCGGAGTCACGGGATCATATCCGTCCGCCATCTCCCCTTTCACTGATGGCGCAGTGGCACGGGCTGTGATATAGTCACGGAGAGCTATGGCAACAGGCACTTCCGCCTCGGGAGCTTCGCTGAGCGACACTCGCAGCGTATCGCCTATGCCCTCGGCAAGCAGTGTGCCGATCCCGACAGCCGATTTCACTCTGCCGTCCTCACCGTCACCCGCTTCTGTCACCCCGAGATGCAGGGGATAGTCCATTCCCTCCGCCTCCATTGCTTTCACAAGCCGACGCACCGACTCCACCATCACCACAGTGTTGGATGCTTTCATCGAAATCACGATATCATTGAATCCGATCGACTTCGCCACACGCAGAAATTCCATCGCGCTCTCCACCATTCCGGCGGGAGTGTCGCCGTAACGGCTCATGATACGGTCGGATAGCGAGCCATGATTCACTCCGATGCGTACCACCGTGCCATGTTCGCGGCAGAATTCGTAGAACGGCACCAGTGCCTCGCGGATCCTCTCAAGTTCGGCGGCATACTGTTCGTCAGTGTATTCCAGTTGCTTGAACACGCGCCCCGGGTCAACGAAGTTACCCGGATTTATGCGCACCTTCTCCACCCTCTCCGCCGATGCCCATGCGGCACGTGGATTAAAATGTATGTCGGCGATAAGAGGTACGTTCTCACCGCTTTCCCGAAGAATACGGCGGATTTCGCCTAAGTTCTCGGCCTCTCTCACACCCTGAGCCGTCAGTCTCACGTAGTCAGCGCCTGCAGCAGCTATACGTCGCGACTGGGCAACCGAACCTTCGGTATCCATCGTCGAGGTATTGGTCATCGACTGGACTCTCAGAGGATTCTCTCCCCCCAGCTTCACCCCGCCAATGTTCACTTCGCGCGATTTCCTGCGTCTGTAGTCAAATGCGCCCATCAGTCCACCTTGAAGTCATACTTTACCGCCTTAAGCTCTTCGTTGGCTTTCACGATTTTGCTCGAAAGCGTCGAGATGAAGCGGTCGAGTCGTGATGCCACCTTCTCATCGCTCAGAGCAAGGATTCGCGCAGCAAGGATGGCGGCGTTCAGCGCGCCGTTGATACCGGTGGAAGCCACAGGTATGCCCGGAGGCATCTGGGCGATGGAATAGAGAGCATCAACGCCGTCGAGCGAGGAATTGATCGGCACCCCGATCACCGGAAGCGGAGTGATGGCGGCTATCACACCGGGGAGAGCGGCTGACATTCCTGCGGCGGCGATGATCACCTTCAGTCCGCGATCACGCGCCGACTTCGCGAATTCCTCCACCTGAGCCGGAGTGCGGTGGGCGGAAAGTGCGTTCATTTCGAAGGGTATTTCCATGTCATTGAGGAAATCCGCAGCCTTTTTGAGCACGGGAAGATCACTTGTGCTTCCCATGATTATGCTTACGATAGGGGTCATTTTTTCCATTGTCATTATTTTGAGGGTAGTAATTGATTTCAGATTGACAGGAGCAGGCAGATGTAGACACACGCAAATCCGTTGGCTATACCCGCCGCCACCTGCATCAGCGTGTGGCGGTCAAGAATAAGACGGCTTGTGCCCACCAGACCCGCACACAGAATCGAGGCGATGAACCACGGCGTTGCGTTCCACGCCGCCAATCCGTAATAATCGATGAAGAAAGCAAGAGCCACGATGCCTCCCATGGCGGCTCCGTGACCGCTGATTTTCCATTTGAAGTTGATCAGCATTGACAGCAGGGCGGCTGCAGCCCCTCCGATCAGATAGCCGCACATCCAGCCCGGAGCCTTCACCGAAGAGTAGTAGATCGCAGTGGCTATATAGCACAGAAGCGTCAGTACGTAGGGCCATAGGCGCTCCTTCTGCTTGTTGAGTCCCGAATCGGTCACAAGCCCCAGACGCAACATCACATAGATACCGATCACCGGAATCATCGTCGTGATGGCAAATGTCACCACAAGCACGTTTATACGGCTCGAGAGCGGGACTGCGTAGAGGAAAGTCACCCACAGAGCCAGAGCTGCCCCATAGGTCGGAGCAAGCAGCGGACTGAATATCGCCGAAATGATGCGCGCCGCTGTCTTCACAGTCTGCATCAGCCCGTCAGTCTGCACCGTTCGAGGTTTCTCCGTCGCCGGTATCACCGGCTTTTCGGCGAGTTCCTCTATGCCCGTATCAGGTGTTGTGTTTGTTTCCATTTCCTATATTTTCTTTTCGATTTGTAATATTCAGAGTTTCTTGCGCAGACGTGCCACCGGGTAGCCGAGCCGTTCGCGGTACTTCGCCACCGTGCGTCTTGCTATCTCTATACCCTCTGCTTGCAGGCGACGCGTAATCTGTTCGTCGCTCATAGGATGTCGGGGATCCTCATCGCCGATTATGGCACGTATCGTGGCTATTATTGTGGCGGAAGTCGCCTCGTCCGTCTCATCACCTTCCTCTTTCGGCTTGGCGGCAATGCCGGTTGATTCGTTGAACAGCGATTTCACCGGCCAAATTCCCTGACGGGTAGCCACGTACTTCCCTGCCGTCGCACGCGAGATCACCGACAGGTCGTCGCCCGTTATCGCTGCCACGTCCTTGAGAATCATCGGGCGGAGCTTCGACGGATCGCCGGTCATGAAAAAGTCGCGTTGGAGCCTGGTGATTGCCGTCATTATTCGCATCAGCGTGGTCTGCCTCATTGCCAGAAGATTGATAAAATTCTGAGCTTCGTCACGCTTTTGCTTCATGAACGTGGCTGCCTCCTTGCGGGCGCGTTCGCTGCTCCCATCGCCCATCCCTGCAGGCATGGCATCGGCGCGGAAGGTAGCCTCAAGCTGGAGTTCAGGAATATTGTTTAGGGCAGTCACGGTCAGATGATCACCATCGGCATCCACAGCAAAGTCGGGGATTATCAGCCTGGACGCTTCCTCGGCTGCCGATCCTGCAAATTGTCTGCCAGGCTTAGGATCCAGACGCTCTATCACGTTCAATGCACCCCGCAGCTCTTCGCGGCTCAGTCCGAGAGCCGACGCCAGGCGGTCATAATGCAATTTACTCAGCAGATCGAAGTAATGCTCCACGATCTCCCGCGCACGCTCCACATCCGTGGTTTGTGTCAGCCGCTTAAGTTGCAACAGCAGACACTGGCGGAGATCCACTGCTCCTACGCCCGCAGGATCGAGCGACTGCACCACCTCTATCAGCCGTCCTACACTCCCGGCATCCACCTCCACTCCCTGCTGGAATGCAAGGTCGTCGGCTATTTCGCGGGCAGAGCGGGTAAGATAGCCGTTATCGTCGATATTTCCGGCGATATAGCGTGCTATGAGCATCTGGCGGTCATCCAGATTAAATTCGCTCAGCTGGCGGTCGAGGGCCTCCAGCAAGGTCTCTCCGTCGTTTGCCACGACAGGTTCAGGACCCTGACGGTCAGTATGCCTCGTATTTTTGTGATGATTGTAGGCTTCGAGCCTGAGTGTCGGCATTTCGTCATCGTCACGGTAGTCGGCACGCTGCATCTCCTCCGCAGTCTCGGTGAACGCATCCCCGCCATCCTCGGTAGCCGAAGCGTGATGGCTGTCATCCACCGCCTCAAGCGCCGGGAATTCCTCAAGCGCCCTCTTCACCTCTTCCTCCACCTCCTGGGTGTTCATCTCAAGCATCCGCCCGTACTGCACCTGCAGCGGCATAAGCCGTTGCTGCATCTGCTGGCGTGTGGTTAGCTGAAGATTTTCTTTCATCTGTGATTTTGCTGACGGCGATATCCGCTTTTGTCACTGCAAATATAACACTTTTTCCTGTCAACAATCACCCCTCGCCCATTGTTTTTATCTAAACAATGTATAACCCCAAACCAACTTTATTATGGATTATCTGACCAACGAGAAATTAGTCATCGTAGGTGCCGCAGGCATGATCGGTTCCAACATGGCGCAGACCGCGCTTATGATGCACCTCACCCCCGAAATCTGCCTCTACGACCCCTATGCTCCCGCTCTTGAGGGCGTGGCTGAAGAACTCAACCACTGTGCATTCGAAGGCGCCAACGTCACATTCACCTCCGACATCAAGGAGGCGCTCACCGGCGCAGCCTACATCGTCAACTCCGGTGGTGCAGCCCGCAAGGCTGGCATGACCCGCGAGGATCTTCTAAAAGGCAACGCCGAGATCGCCGAGCAGTTCGGTAAGGACGTGCGCAAATACTGCCCTGACGTCAAGCACATAGTCGTCATCTTCAACCCCGCCGACATCACCGGACTCATCACGCTCCTCTACTCCGGACTGAAGCCGTCACAGGTCACCACACTCGCCGCTCTCGACTCCACCCGACTCCAGACCGAGCTTAGCAAATATTTCTCCCTCCCCGCCTCCAAGATCCAGAACCCCCGCACCTACGGCGGACACGGCGAACAGATGGCGGTATTCGCCTCCACCACCACCGTCGACGGCAAACCGCTCGACTCCATCATCGGCACCGATGCTCTCCCCACCGAGGAATGGGACAAGATGAAGACACGTGTCATTCAGGGAGGAAAGAATATCATCGACCTACGCGGGCGCTCCTCTTTCCAGAGTCCCGCCTACCTCTCGATCGAGATGATCGCCGCCGCCATGGGTGGCAAGCCTTTCCGATGGCCTGCAGGAGTATATGTCAACTCAGCCAAGTTCAACCACATCATGATGGCGATGGAGACTTCCATCACTAAGGACGGCGTGACCGTCATTCCTCCCAAGGGTACCCCCGGTGAGCTCCAGGAGCTTGAAAACAGCTATCGCCATCTCTGTGCGCTGCGTGACGAGGTGATCTCAATGGGCATCCTTCCCCCCGTCAGCGAGTGGCACAAACTCAACCCCTATATCTACTGATCCATCTGTCAGCTCCCCAAAAAATATCAAGGCGCTGTGTCGAATCCTGACACAGCGCCTTTCTTATTAGATAATTAGCCTCTTCTTATCTCAGACGGTCATAGCTCTTCAGCAGATTTTCATCCTTGCGGATATGACGGTAAGCCATAAGAGCCGCCACAAGCGCTCCGATAAGAAGCACCACACTTCCACCCATCTCTATGCGGCCTCCGCCGTTATCGCCACCGTAGAGGATAAATCCCCCGCACACCCCCGACACAGCTATAAGCATCATCGACACCAGTGTCACCGTCTTCTGCCGCTTCATATTCTTGTAAAGGAAGATAGCGATGAACAGTAGTACGGCTATAAGCACGTTGATTGTGAGAAACACCGGATAATTGACCGGGCGGATGTGGGCGATGAGCGTCGCATCGGCATAAAGATGCGCGGTCGGTACAAAACAGAAAATTGCCATGAAGATGGCGGCCAGAAGAAGGAATACGGATTGCCAGCGTTGTATTACCATAATTGTAAGCGTTTGTTATTGTATTGATTTTATTGTTATTTCAGTGAGTAGCTTATGTAGTCGAGGATAAGCGGCACGATATCCGGAGCTACGCCTGCGGCGATAAGCGACGGCAGATCGGCGTTGAATGCCTGCCGGAAAGCATTTTCGCTGATTTCGGGCTCTATTGTGGCAAACGTCAGATAAGCGTTAACAGCCTCGCGGTAGTCTCCCTTGATCAGATAGAGATGACCCATATTCATATAGTCCAGCGGCATCGGATCAGCCGCAAGAATCCGTCTGTACTGCTTCAGGCTTCCGTCTATATCCCCGTCCATCAGCAGTGCCCACGCAAGCGGGCGAAGTGCCTTCATCGATTTCGGATCGTAATAGTCAGCCTTGAAGTAAGCGTCAGCAGCCTCACGGTAGCGGCAAAGTTCCGTCAGACAGCGTCCGATGGCAAGCGTCAGCTTCACGTTCTCCGGATCCTGCTTAGCCAGACGCTCGTAGTATTCCAGAGCCTTCCCGTATCTGCCCGCCTGCATGTTGATGTAGGCGATGTTGCTCAGGGTCCACTTGTCCGTACCGTCAAAAAGCTCGGCTTGTTCGAAGTATTTCAGTGCTTCGTCCCAACGCTTAAGCTTGCGAAGGGAGTAACCGGTTTTCTGGTAAAGCTCGGGAGTGGGAGTCGACCATGCTTCCAGCGACTGGAACAGGCTCAGAGCCTCGTCATAGTATTTATGGCTGAAATAGAATTCTGCCATCAGCCTGACTGTCTCGCCATACTCTCCTATAGGCACTATCTGCTTTATGAGATAGGGATTGAAATTGAGCGTAAATGGATTGAACATCTCCCCTTTTCTTCTGAACAAATTGAAGAAACGGTAGAGATTCTGCACGTATTTATTGATGAAATTATGATGCGACGTATCGGTATTATCGAGCGAAGCCGCTTCAAGCGCAGCCATGTCTATGTTCTGACCTTGAAGCTGACCGAGCATCATGCGGCGCTGCTGTTCCGGCACACCGGCGATCGAGAGCGTCAGCGAGTATTTGTCGCTGTCGCAGAGAAATGGCGACGCTCCGATTATTGTGGTTATCGACTCGTCAATGCCCGCTCCCGCCACCACCGTGTGATCGGCATGATACGGCAGAAACCAGTTGGCGGCCTCGTTGAAGAACGGGAACTGCTTCAGGTGTGCGAACGTACTCATCATCACGTCGCCCCCCTCCTGCTGTATCTCGCTCATCTCCCGCAGGCGGTCAGCCATCCCCGATTTCTCAAGCATCTCCTGCCAGTCGGGATTGTCGCCCAGAGAATCGGGATCAAGTTCTTCCTGCATGTCATTCAGTCGCTGACGGAATTCCGGCTGGAGCTTCATCATCCCAGGCATCACCTCATCGCGCATCTTGCGGTTGATGCGCTCGGTGTCGCGTGTGCGCGTCAGTTCCATCATCGTCAGCCTCATGTCCTGATCCACGTCAGGATGATCGGCAAGCAGACTGAGCCTGGCGGCGAGTTTCGACGGGAGCTGCCTGCCGGGCCATCTGAACAGACTTATTATCAGGGCAACGAACGCTGTCAGTCGCAGACGGTCCGCCACTGCCTCGTTCTCGCTGGTGTACACATCGAGCATAATTTCCAGTCGACGGGGATCAAAATTGTGCAGCTGTGCCATCAGGAGACCCGTCACATATAGCTCCTTGGCGTGCTCCGGCTCCACGTTGCTTTCCGTCAGGAGCTGGCGCAAGGCATCTGCCTCATCCCCCTTGAGGGGAAATGTCACCCAAAGGCGGTTGAATATGCGGCGTTCGAGCGCCTCGGCGTCTCGGCGATCCCCCTCCACCGCCTGCTGATCGGCAGTCCCGAGATTCAGCACATTCACGGGCGATAACCGTCGTGACAGGTCACGATAGGTGGCAAGCAATTCGGAAAGCGGTTTGTTACCCTGCATCCGCTCGTATCTCAACACATTATAATAGAGCCGTGCATCCTGCAGCTTCAGGTCAGCTTCCCTCACAGCCTTGTCAAGGAGCATCAGCAGCCGCGACACCAGGTCGTCGTAGACTCGTGCACGATCAGGGTCGGCACTCCCCTTCACTGCATAGTCAAGCATCAGCGAGTAGTTGCGCTCCAGATCGCGCACCTCACCTGTCAGCTCCCACGCCGCAAGTTCCTCGGTGAACGCAGCAAGCTGCACCATTGCCTGTCTCAGTCGCCTCTCTTCTATCAGCGAGACGATATTATCTTTTTTTGTCTTTATTTCTGCTTTTGTCATACAAATTTCTACTATCTGCAAAGATAACAAACATTCGTGCAAAAATCCTGCCAAAAAGATTCATTTTTGGTTTTTTATGACATTATGACACGATTCGGCACCCTGCGTTTTTTTCGGAAAAAAGATTACGGAATTCAAAATTTAATCTTAAATTTGCTGTGGAGATAATCCACTACATCTTTTTTGCAACTTATTTCTAACAACCACCATATTATTTTCAACGCTATGGAAATTAACAATATCATGAATGCCCTTGAGGCAAAACACCCCGGCGAGAAGGAGTACCTTCAGGCTGTCAAGGAGGTGCTCATGTCGGTTGCCGACGTCTACAACCAGCACCCCGAATTTGAGAAGAACCGTATTATCGAGCGCATGGTCGAGCCCGACCGCATCGTCACCTTCCGCGTGACATGGGTCGACGACAAAGGCGACGTTCAGAACAACATAGGCTACCGCGTGCAGTTCAACAATGCTATCGGTCCGTACAAAGGTGGTATCCGCTTCCACGCTTCAGTCAATCTCTCCATCCTCAAGTTCCTCGGCTTCGAGCAGACTTTCAAGAACGCCCTTACCACTCTCCCCATGGGTGGTGCAAAAGGCGGATCCGACTTCTCGCCCCGCGGCAAGAGCGACCGTGAGATCATGCGCTTCTGCCAGGCATTTATGCTCGGACTTTGGAAGAACCTCGGTCCCGACCGCGACGTTCCCGCTGGCGATATCGGTGTAGGCGCTCGCGAAGTTGGCTACATGTACGGCATGTACAAGCGTCTCGTCAACGAGCACAACGGCACCTTCACCGGCAAGGGACTCGACTTCGGCGGCTCCCGCATCCGTCCCGAAGCCACCGGTTTCGGCGCTCTCTACTTCGTGCAGAGCATGCTCGCCCGCATCAACCAGCCCCTCGAAGGCAAGACGATCGCCATCTCCGGCTTCGGCAACGTGGCTTGGGGTGCAGCCCTCAAGGCTACAGAGCTTGGAGGCAAGGTTGTCACCATCTCCGGTCCCGACGGTTACATCTACGATCCCACCGGCGTCAAGGGCGAAAAGATCGACTACATGCTTGAGCTTCGCGCCACTGGCGAGGACATCGTTGCCCCCTACGCCGAGAAATACCCCGAAGCAACATTCTTCCCCGGTCGCAAGCCCTGGGAGCAGAAGGTTGACATCGCACTCCCCTGCGCCACACAGAATGAGGTAAACGGTGACGACGCACGCATGCTCGTCGACAACGGCGTCCTCATGGTTGCCGAAGTCTCCAACATGGGTTGCACACCCGAGGCTATCGACACATTCATCAACTCCCGCACCATCTACGCTCCCGGTAAGGCTGTCAACGCAGGCGGTGTAGCCACCTCAGGTCTCGAAATGAGCCAGAACGCAATGCACCTTCAGTGGAGCGAAGCCGAAGTTGACGAAAAGCTTCACGCCATCATGAAGTCGATCCACGAGCAGTGCGAGAAGTACGGCATGGAACCCGACGGCTACCTCAACTACATGAAAGGCGCCAATATCGCCGGCTTCATGAAGGTTGCCAACGCAATGATGGGTCAGGGCGTCATCTGATCAGTTCAGTGGCTTAGCATCGTCCCGATAAAAAAAGCGAACTCCCCCTCCGGGTTTCCCCGTGTCAGGCATTCAGCCACGCCGGGATTCTCCGGAGTCATGGGCGACCGGTTTTATATATTCCATCAATATCACATTAAATCTGGCCCCCAACCCCGGCGGTGTGTCCTCACGACACATCGCCTTTTATTTCACTCTCAACTCCCAACTCCTAACTCCTAACTCCTAACTCCTAACTCCTAACTTCTAACTCCTAACTCCTAACTCCTAACTCCTAACTCCTAACTCCTAACAAAAAAGGGGCTGTGTCATTGAGACACAGCCCCATGATATGTTGTTCTAATATTATTGGTTATCTTAGTGATGCCGTTCGTTTGAAGTTTCAATTCTATGGTTTATGATCTGTTCACCGTATTCTTTTGCCCACCCTATCAGACTTTCCAAATAGGGAACTAAAGTCTTTCCTATTTCACTTAATGAATACTCCACTGTCGGAGGAACAGTATTGTAGGAATATCTTTCCACCAATCCATCTGATAATAGTGTATTTAATGTAGCACTCAACATACGGGCTGAAATGTCAGGTATCTCCTTTCTCAGTTCATTGAAACGTGTTTTGGGTTTAAGTGTGAGTGTATATATTACGAGCAATCCCCACTTCTCCGAGAAGCGGGCAAGTATGTTGCGTATCGGGCATTTCGGATCGAAAGCATCTATTAGTGAAGATCTCTTCATTTTTTTCTGAAAATTTTTGTTGCAAAACTATTTGAATTTAAGCATCAGTAACATCAATGTTACTGATTTTCAGCAAAATTAAGAACAACAATATATCGAATTTTATTGTTATATTTGCAAAGATAACAAAAAGTAACTAATCACAAAAACGAAAACTTTATGAAAGATATTGTTCTTTTGGGTGCGACTGGCTATGTTGGCCGCGCTCTCCTGAATGAAGCCCTCGATAGAGGTGAGAAAGTGACGGCAATTGTTCGTAATGCCGACAAATTGAAAGATGTGACCAACCCCAATCTCACGGTTATAGAGGGTGATGTGACGGATCCTGACGTTATCGTGAAATACGCTAAAGGAAAAGACGCCATCATAAGCGCATATAATCCCGGATGGGCTAATCCCAACATCTATGAGGAAACTTTGGAAAACTATCCGAAGATTCTTCAAGGAGCAAAGGAATCAGGTGTTCCACGTCTGCTCATCGTCGGTGGTGCCGGAACATTGTTCGTGAAGCCGGGCCTTCGACTTGTCGATACCGGCACTCTTCCCGAATCATGGATACCCGGAGTAAAGTCTTTGGGAGAGTTCTATCTGAACACGCTGACGAAGGAAAACGATATTGATTGGATTTTCCTTTCCCCGGCTGCCAATCTCGGTAATCTCGAATATGGAAAGAGAACAGGAAAGTATCGTGTCGGTAAAGATGATCTTCTCGTTGATGAGAAGGGCGACAGTTTCATCTCGGTGGAAGATTACGCAGTTGCCATGAT
>CAMWPM010000060.1 GCA_947176235.1 uncultured Bacteroidales bacterium
AGTGCAAAGGTAGTAACTTTTCCCCACTCCACCAAATATTTTTACAACTATTTTTTTACTCAAATCGCAACCTTCTCTACGCACCCCTAATTATCAAATGATTACAATAATATTTTTATAATCTAAAAATAACGACTTTTTCCAAAATCGCTTCTGTCGAATCATTTCTTAAAAGTATTATTTCACTCTCTCGCACCGAAATTTTATTTTCGTTTTGCCGCATTGACATTTTTATTGTAATTTTGAAAAAGTAAACATAATATACCACATTCCAAATCGTCAACCCCCACGTAATCAGTGTTGACGTATTCACTGAATAATATTATTTGCAATGAATTTACTTCGAAAACTCATATTTTCAGCCGCAGTAATATCTTCTGCAACGGCATCGGCACAGGTCGACTATGGGCGCATCAGATTCCATTCTCCGTCCGACACCATAAAAATTAACGAGATACTTATTGAGGCGCAAAAAATAAAATCGCCTCAGAAGCGTGTCGAAATGCTCGCACGTAAATTCCTCGGAACGCCCTATGTGGCATCCACCCTTGAAAACCCCGACGGCGAGGAACGCCTTGTCGTGAATCTCGACGAACTCGATTGCACAACTCTCATTGACAACGTTGCAGCTTTAGCATACACAGCCGGTGAAGGTCGCACGTCCTGGCGCGACTTCATCTTTAACCTTGAGCGACTCCGCTACCGTGGCGGTCAGATGAACGGATATTGCTCCCGCCTCCACTACATCAGCGATTGGATTGTCGACAACACCCACAGGGGAAATCTCCGTGAATTCACTGACCGGATGCCATCCACCACGGAAATCACAAAGACAATTGACTTCATGTCGGCAAACGCTTCACGCTACCCCACATTGTCCGATCCTGAAGTACTCGAGTGTATTAAGAACTTTGAAGGAGGCTATCGCAATCACCGCTATTCAATTGTTAAATGGCCGCAGCTCAATAATCGCCCCACGCGCGATGCGCTCCTCGACGGCGACATCGTAGCTTTAACGACTAACACACCCGGGCTTGACGTCGCCCACATGGGTATAATCGTAAAGGACGAAAAAGGAATCCCCTACCTCCTCCACGCATCTTCAAAAGAAGGAAAAGTAATCATCGATTCACGCCCCTTGGTCGAATATCTTCGTCGCAACAAACTCACCGGCTTCCGGGTCATCCGACTCCTCGAATAATCAAAAAAAACTTGAGATTCATCCTTTATCAGTAATCCCCTCACCTGAATCTTCATTCCTCTCAAATCCATCAATAACTCAACTAAGTGTCATTTGTTCGATAACATCCTCCTGGTTCGTATCAAAACAACGAAAAACTCAATTAATCTTCCTTTTTTTCCTATGCGTCGATCTGAGCGCCATAGATCCGACAAGCGATAAAAATAATAAAGTGCATCTCCGACACACGGAAATGCACTTTATTTATTGATTGACTACCTGATTCTTCAACTTTTCCTCAGGCAGATACTTTCGTCAACGTAGACAGATGACTTATGCCTGGGGCATTTTGGTCTTTTTGCCGTAGCCGTACTGAGCAGCAGCGCCAAGTTCCTCCTCGATGCGGAGAAGCTGATTGTACTTAGCCATACGGTCGGAGCGGCTTGCCGAACCGGTCTTGATCTGACCGGCATTGGTAGCAACGGCGATATCGGCGATAGTAGCATCCTCAGTCTCGCCCGAACGGTGAGAGATGACTGCGGTGTAACCGTTACGCTGTGCGAGCTCTACTGCACGCAGTGTCTCGGTGAGCGAACCGATCTGGTTGACCTTAACAAGGATAGAGTTAGCGCAACCCTCGTTAATACCACGCTGGAGATACTTCACGTTGGTTACGAACAGGTCGTCACCAACGAGCTGGCAACGGTCGCCGATAAGGTCGGTGAGAATCTTCCAGCCTTCCCAATCGTTTTCAGCCATGCCGTCCTCGATTGAATCGATAGGATAGTTCTCCACGAGGCTCTTCAGATATTCAGCCTGCTGCTGAGAGGTGTACTTCGGACCATCAGCCTGCTTCCAGGTATAGTCGTAGATACCGTCCTTGTAGAACTCGGAAGAAGCGCAGTCCAGACCGATGGTCACGTCCTTACCGGGTACGTAGCCAGCAGCCTTGATAGCCTCGATGATCACGTTGAGTGCGTCCTCTGTGCCGTCGAGATTGGGAGCGAAACCACCCTCATCACCCACAGCTGTGGAGAGACCACGGCCATGAAGCACCTTCTTCAGGTTGTGGAACACCTCGGTGCCCATGCGGATGCCTTCTTTGAAAGACGTTGCACCGATCGGACGTACCATGAATTCCTGGAAAGCAATAGGAGCATCAGAGTGAGCGCCACCATTGATGATGTTCATCATCGGGACGGGAAGAACGTACGAGTTGCAACCTCCGATGTACTTATAGAGGGGAAGGTCGAGATAGTCGGCAGCAGCCTTGGCAACTGCGAGCGAAACGCCGAGGATAGCGTTGGCGCCAAGCTTCGACTTCGTATCGGTGCCGTCGAGTGCGAGCATCTTCTCGTCGATTGCGATCTGATCGAGTGCGCTCATGCCCTTAAGAGCCTCGGCGATAGGACCGTTGACGTTAGCGACAGCCTTCTGTACGCCCTTGCCCATGTAGCGGGACTTGTCGCCGTCACGGAGCTCGAGAGCCTCGTTAACGCCGGTAGATGCGCCGGAAGGAACCGAAGCACGGCCACGTGCACCGGATTCAAGCACTACGTCAACTTCTACTGTGGGGTTGCCGCGTGAATCGAGCACCTCACGACCGATGATTTTTTCAATCTTCATAATTGTTTCTGTTTTAGTTATTTTTGGATAGTAATTTGTTGGCTGTTTTAGTCCTTGCAAAGTTAGCTATTTTTTACCTGAAAACCCCCACTCCTCCATAAAAATTTTTGTTAATTTTTAGTATCTCGTCCACTCTTCACGACATTATTCCAACAATAGAAAAAGAAGGTGAGCCCGCGAGCTCACCTTCACCTAAAGATATTGATAGTTAACGCACCTTCATCGTGCCTTGTTAAGAATGATATTAAACTCATTGTCACCCGGGAGGGCAGCCTCAAGCGACAGGAAGTTTCCTTCCATTTTCAGAGGTGCACTCCGCAACGCATCACGTACGGCATCGTCAATATCTGATGCGTACATGAAAAACACCATGCCGCGGTAGCCGCTCATCGCAGCCACAAGCACATCATTCTTGCCTTCACCGGTGGGTGTCGAATAGACGAACGCTGCCACATCTCCGTTGTTGCCACCATTTATCATGTAGTTCAGCGGGATTTGGTTCAGAATGGTGTAGGCAGCATTTCCCGTAACGAATATCTGACTCGCATCGAGGTTATAGGCGGCAGCCATTCCGTCACCACCTTCCGACAAAGTCGACGAAACCGGCATATTGTAATCAGGTGCGACCACCGAGACATTTGGAATGTTGGAAAGAGCCGTGAACGCATCTTTCAGGTTCATTGCCGAAGCACCTGCTGAGAATCCTGCCACGGCAAGCAGTGAGAGTAAAAGTTTCTTCATATCGTTAAATGTTTTAATGTAAAACAATTGCGACGCGCAAAAGTTTACATTAACCTCACGACACGTATCCTTCGCTCAACCGCCGTCACGACTCGACGGCGCATGAAGTCCTTAACCTCATGCGCCGTCGCATTATCAGTTCTTATGTCGGACAGGTCGGATTATTCCTCTCCCTCTGCAGGAATCACCTCTTCCGGCACCTCGTCCATGACGATAGACGCCGAGAAACGGTTGCCCGCATTGTCTATTTCCTCAAAGTCAGCTTCCTCGATGATCGTGTGACCCAGATCATCCTTGCTGCCTACCACGATACGCTCATATTCGCGCAGACCGGTACCGGCGGGAATCAGGTGACCGCAGATCACGTTCTCCTTCATGCCCTCCAGGAGGTCAGTCTTGCCATTGATGGCAGCCTCATTGAGCACCTTGGTGGTCTCCTGGAACGAAGCAGCCGAGATGAAGCTCGAAGTCTGGAGAGCGGCACGGGTGATACCCTGGAGAATCTGCTCGGAAGTAGCGGGAATAGTGTCACGCACGGTGATCGTCTTCTTGTCGCGGCGTTTCAGAGCCGAATTCTCGTCGCGCAGACGGCGGGCTGAGATGATCTGACCCTCGCGCACGGTCTCCGAGTCGCCCGGATCGATCACAAACTTTTTGCCCCAGATGCGGTCGTTCTCCTCTGCGAAGTCACGCTTGTCCACAACCTGTTGCTCCAGGAACGTCGTGTCACCCGGATCAATGATGTTGACCTTACGCATCATCTGACGTACGATCACCTCGAAGTGCTTGTCGTTGATCTTCACGCCCTGCAGACGGTACACGTCCTGCACCTCGTTGACGATATATTCCTGCACTGCCGTCGGACCCATGATATTGAGGATATCCGTCGGAGTCACGGCGCCGTCCGACAGCGGTGTGCCGGCGCGCACATAGTCATTCTCCTGCACGAGGATTTGCTTCGACAGCGGCACGAGATACTTCTTCGGCTCGCCGATTTTGGGCGTGACGGTGATCTCACGGTTACCGCGCTTCACCTTGCCGAACGTCACCTCACCATCAACCTCCGAAACCACTGCAGGATTCGACGGATTACGTGCCTCGAACAGTTCGGTCACACGGGGCAGACCACCGGTGATGTCACCGGCATTACCCGCCGCGCGCGGGATCTTCACGAAGATTTCGCCGGTCTTCACCTCGGCGTCATCATTGAGCATCAGGTGGGCGCCCACAGGCAGAGCGTACGTCTTCAGCACATTGCCTGCTTCATCCACGATCTGAGCCTCAGGCACCTTGTTGCGGTCCTTCGACTCGATGATTATCTTATCCTCTACGCCCGACTGCTCGTCAACCTCCACGCGGTAGGTCACGTTCTCGATCAGGTTCTCGTAGTGGAGCTTACCCTTGACTTCGCTCACGATAACGGCGTTGAACGGGTCCCATTCGCAGATCACGTCGCCGGGCTTCACCTCGTCGCCGTTGCTGAAGAACAGCTTCGATCCATAAGGAATATTGGCGCTCGTAAGCATCATCTTGGTCTTCGGATCCATTATGCGCATTTCGGCAAGACGACCGATCACCACCTGTACGGGACGTCCGTCGGCAGTCTTCTCCTCGGTCTCCACGGTGCGGAGTTCCTCGATTTCGAGGTTACCGTTGTATCGGGAAGTCACTGTTGACACGGCAGCCACGTTACTTGCCACACCACCGACGTGGAACGTACGGAGAGTAAGCTGGGTACCCGGCTCACCGATCGACTGTGCTGCGATCACGCCCACAGCCTCGCCAAGCTGCACGAGACGGTTGTTCGAAAGGTTACGACCGTAACATTTCGCGCACACACCCTTCTTCGATTCACACGTGAGCACCGAACGGATCTCGACCGACTCGATCGGCGACTCGTTGATACGGTCAGCCGCCTCGTCATTGATTTCCTCGCCTGCACGTACGATCACCTCACCCGTCAGCGGGTCAACGATGTCATGCACCGACACGCGTCCGAGAATACGCTCGCCGAGCGAAGCCACCACCTCGTCATTGTTCTTGATCTCCGTGCACACAAGGCCGCGAAGCGTTCCGCAGTCCTCTTCATGGATGATCACGTCATGTGCCACATCCACGAGTCGGCGGGTCAGATAACCGGCGTCAGCCGTCTTAAGTGCCGTGTCGGCAAGACCCTTACGGGCACCGTGAGTAGAGATGAAGTACTCCAGCACCGACAGACCCTCCTTGAAGTTTGCGAGAATCGGGTTCTCGATGATCTGACCGCCCTCGGCACCCGCCTTTTGCGGTTTCGCCATAAGGCCACGCATGCCGGCAAGCTGACGGATCTGGTCCTTCGAACCACGCGCACCCGAGTCAAGCATCATGAATACGGAGTTGAAGCCCTGGTTGGCGGCAGTCATCTGCTTCATCAGCACGTCGGTAAGGCGCGAATTCACATGTGTCCAGATATCGATGATCTGATTATAGCGTTCGGTGTTGGTGATCAGACCCATGGTGTAGTTGTTCATCACTTCCTCCACCTGAGCCTCACCTTCCTTCACGATTTCAGCCTTCTCCTCGGGGATGATCACGTCGCCGAGGTTAAACGAAAGTCCGCCCTTGAATGCCATGTAGTAACCCATGTTCTTGATGTCGTCAAGGAACTTGGCTGAGCGCGGTATGCCGCACTTCTTGATCACACGGCTGATGATGTTGCGGAGCGACTTCTTCGAGAGAATCTCATTCACATAGCCGATCTCCTTCGGCACGAATTGGTTCACCAGCACGCGACCTACGGAAGTATTTTCCACCAGACGCTTCACCGGATTCCCGTTCTCGTCGATATCGTCCACCATCACCGACACAGGTGCGTGCAGTGTCACACGGCCCTCGTTGTAGGCTATTTCAGCCTCCTCCGGACCGTAGAACTTCAGTCCCTCACCCTTGTCGCCCTTGCGGAGCTTGGTGATATAGTACAGACCGAGCACCATGTCCTGCGAAGGCACGGTGATAGGTGCGCCGTTGGCGGGGTTAAGGATATTGTGTGCGCCGAGCATCAGCATCTGGGCTTCGAGGATAGCCTCGTTGCCGAGAGGAAGATGCACAGCCATCTGGTCACCGTCGAAGTCAGCATTGAATGCCGTACATGCCAGAGGATGCAGCTGGATTGCCTTGCCCTCGATCATTTTGGGCTGGAATGCCTGTATGCCGAGGCGGTGCAGTGTCGGGGCTCGGTTCAGAAGCACCGGATGACCCTTCATCACGTGCTCAAGGATGTCCCATACCACCGGTTCCTTGCGGTCAACGATCTTCTTCGCGCTCTTCACCGTCTTCACGATGCCGCGCTCGATGAGCTTGCGGATGATGAACGGCTTGTAGAGCTCGGCTGCCATGTATTTCGGGATACCGCACTCGTGCATCTTAAGTTCGGGACCTACCACGATTACCGAACGTGCCGAGTAGTCCACACGCTTACCCAGAAGGTTCTGGCGGAAGCGGCCCTGCTTACCCTTCAGTGAGTCAGATAGCGACTTCAGCGCGCGGTTGGCTTCCGTCTTCACGGCTGTCGACTTGCGCGAGTTGTCGAGCAGAGAGTCCACAGCCTCCTGAAGCATACGCTTCTCGTTGCGGAGAATCACCTCGGGAGCCTTGATCTCGATCAGGCGCTTCAGACGATTGTTGCGGATAATTACGCGACGGTACAGATCATTGAGGTCACTGGTAGCGAATCGGCCGCCGTCCAGCGGAACGAGAGGACGGAGATCCGGCGGAATCACCGGCACAGCCTTCAGGATCATCCATTCAGGTTTGTTGCGGTTGCGCGATGCGCGGAACGATTCCACCACCTGCAGGCGCTTCAGAGCCTCCGTCTTGCGCTGCTGCGAGCCATCCTTGTTGGCCTGTGCACGCAGGCTGTCGGCGAGAGCGTCAAGATCCAGTCCCACAAGGAGGTCATAGATCGCCTCGGCGCCCATCTTTGCCACAAACTTCTCGGGATCATCGTCCGGAAGCAGCTGATTGTCCTTCGGGAGCTTGTCGAGGTAAGCATAGTATTCTTCCTCGCTCAGCAGATCCATTTTCTGGAGTTCGTCAGCAAACGGACCCGGATTGATCACGATGTAGCGCTCATAGTAGATCACCGCATCGAGTTTCTTCGACGGAAGTCCCAGCAGATAGCCGATCTTATTCGGAAGCGAACGGAAATACCAGATGTGGGCTACCGGAACCACGAGCTTGATGTGGCCCATGCGCTCGCGTCTCACCTTCTTCTCCGTCACTTCGACGCCGCAGTTGTTGCAGACGATGCCCTTGTAGCGGATACGCTTGTACTTGCCGCAATGGCACTCATAGTCCTTCACCGGACCGAAGATGCGCTCGCAGAACAAGCCGTCTCTCTCGGGCTTATAGGTGCGGTAGTTGATCGTTTCGGGTTTCAACACCTCACCGCTGGAATTCTTCAGGATTTCATCCGGCGATGCGAGGCCGATTGTAATCTTGGAGAAATTGTTTTTTGCCTTGGTTTCTTTTCTAAAAGCCATGTTTTATATAAGTGTTCTTAGAGAGTTCTTTTTATGTGTTGTGAGTGGGGATGCGCCTGAGTCATCATTCCAGGGTGATGCTGAGGCCCAGACCGCGGAGCTCGTGCAGAAGCACGTTCAGCGATTCCGGGATGCCGGCGGGCGGCATCGACTCGCCCTTCACGATTGCCTCGTAGGCTTTCGAGCGGCCGGTCACGTCATCACTCTTGATTGTCAGGATCTCCTGCAGGATGTGCGCTGCGCCGAAGGCTTCAAGCGCCCATACTTCCATCTCACCGAAACGCTGGCCGCCGAACTGTGCCTTACCGCCCAGAGGCTGCTGCGTGATCAGTGAGTACGGACCGATCGAACGGGCATGCATCTTGTCCTCTACCATGTGGCCAAGCTTAAGCATGTAGATCACACCGACTGTTGCGGGCTGGTCGAAGCGTTCGCCCGTACCGCCGTCGTAGAGGTAAGTCTTGCCGTAGCGCGGCAGTCCTGCCTTGTCCGTCCAGTCATTGAGGTCGTCGAGCGAAGCTCCGTCGAAGATCGGCGTCGCAAACTTCTCGCCAAGCTCTCTTCCGGCCCATCCGAGCACGGTTTCGAAGATCTGACCGAGATTCATTCGTGAAGGCACACCCAGAGGGTTCAGCACGATGTCCACAGGAGTTCCGTCTGCCAGGAACGGCATGTCCTCCTGACGTACGATTCTCGACACGATACCCTTGTTACCGTGACGTCCTGCCATCTTGTCGCCCACGCTGATCTTACGCTTCTTTGCCACGTACACCTTTGCGAGCTGCATGATGCCCGAGGGAAGCTCGTCGCCGATCGAGATGTCGAATTTCTTGCGGCGCATCTCTGCCTCGATTTCCTTGCTTTTGCGCAGGTAGTTCACGATCGTGGCGCGTATAAGTTCATTCTTGTGTGCGTCGGCGGTCCACTTGCTCAGGTTGATCGTATCGTAATTGATGTCACGAAGCGTGGCTGCTGTGAACTTCGAGCCTTTCGGCACTACGTCCGTCTCAAGATAATCCTTCACGCCCTGCGAGGTCTTGCCCTCGGTGAGGACGAGAAGCTTGTCCACGAGCTTCTTCTTCAGTTCATCCTGCTTTTCTTCGTATTCTTCATCAAGCTTCGGCAGCTGGGCGTTGGCGCTCTTGCTCTTCTTGCCGGTCTTGACGGCGCGGGAGTAGAGGTTTGTGCCGATGATCACGCCTTTGAGCGAAGGAGTTGCCTTCAGCGAGGCATCCTTCACGTCGCCGGCTTTGTCGCCGAAGATCGCGCGGAGAAGTTTTTCCTCAGGAGTCGGATCGCTCTCACCCTTTGGAGTGATCTTACCGATCAGGATGTCGCCGGGCACCACGTGTGCTCCCACGCGGATGATGCCGCGGTCGTCAAGGTCCTTCGTTGCGTCCTCGCTCACGTTGGGGATGTCGCTCGTCAGCTCTTCCATGCCGCGCTTAGTCTCGCGCACTTCAAGGCTGTACTCGTCCACGTGTACCGAAGTCAGGATATCCTCGCGCACCACGCGTTCGTTAAGCACGATAGCATCCTCGTAGTTGTATCCCTTCCACGGCATGAATGCCACCTTGAGGTTGCGTCCGAGGGCGAGCTCACCGTTTTCGGTCGAATAGCCTTCGGTGAGTATTTCTCCGCCTTCCACTCTCTGTCCGGCGTTGCATATCGGGCGAAGGTCGATCGTAGTGCTCTGGTTCGTCTTGCGGAACTTCGGAAGAAAGTATTCCTTCACGGCAGGTTCGAATGCCACGAACTCCTCTTCTTCGGTGCGGTCGTAGCGGATGCGGATCACGCTGGCGTCGACGAATTCGATCACACCCGGACCCTCCGCCATGATCTGCGTGCGGGAGTCGCGGATAAGCTGACCTTCGATGCCCGTGCCCACGATCGGAGCTTCCGAGCGCATCAGAGGCACGGCCTGACGCATCATGTTCGATCCCATGAGCGCGCGGTTGGCGTCGTCATGCTCAAGGAACGGGATGAGCGAAGCGGCGATCGAGGCGATCTGGCTCGGTGCCACGTCCATGAGTTCCACCTGTTCCGGTGCCACGATGGGGAAGTCGGCGTCCAGACGGGCCTTCACACGCTCGCGGATAAACGAGCCGTCGTCATTGAGCGGTGCGTTGCCCTGGGCTATCACCTTGCCCTCCTCCACCTCGGCGGTCAGATAGGTTATTTCATTATTATTGAGGTTCACCACTCCGTTGCTCACCTCGCGGTACGGAGTCTCGATGAAGCCTAAGTCATTGATCTTGGCATACACGCACAGCGACGAGATCAGACCGATGTTCGGACCTTCAGGGGTCTCGATCGGGCAGAGTCGGCCGTAGTGGGTGTAGTGTACGTCTCGCACCTCGAAGCCGGCGCGGTCACGCGACAGACCGCCGGGACCGAGGGCCGACATACGGCGCTTGTGCGTGATCTCGGCAAGAGGATTCGTCTGGTCCATGAACTGCGACAGTGCGCTTGTACCGAAGAACGAATTGATCACCGACGAGATCGTCTTGGCGTTGATAAGGTCGATCGGCGTGAACACCTCGTTGTCTCTCACGTTCATGCGTTCGCGGATCGTACGCGACATACGGGCGAGGCCGATGTTGAACTGGTTGTAGAGCTGCTCGCCCACCGTGCGTACGCGGCGGTTGCTCAGGTGGTCGATATCGTCCACCACAGTCTTCGAGTTGATCAGCTCGATCAGGTACTTGATGATCGCCACGATATCTTCCTTTGTCAGCACTCTGACGTCCATCGACGTGCCCAGATCAAGCTTCTTGTTGATGCGGTAGCGGCCCACTTCACCCAGATCGTAACGTTTCTCCGAGAAGAAGAGGTTGGTGATTACCTCGCGGGCGCTGGCGTCGTCCGGAGCCTCGGCGTTGCGGAGCTGATGGTAGATGTAAGCCACAGCCTCTTTTTCCGAGTTCGACGGGTCTTTTGCCAGTGTATTGAATATGATGGAATAGTCGGTCGACGACACGTCCTCCTTGTGCAGGAGCACCGAGCTTACGCCCGACTCCAGGATAGGCTCGATCAGATCCTCCGTGATGATCGTCTCGCGCTCGGCTATCACTTCCGTACGCTCGATCGAAGTCACCTCGCCGGTGTCGGCGTCCACGAAGTCCTCCACCCACTTTCTCAGCACGCGGGCAGCGAGCTTACGGCCGGATTCTGCCGCCTTCTTCAGGTTCGTCTTGTTCACCTTCATCTCCTCGGCAATGCCGAAGATTTCGATGATATCCTTGTCGCTCTCAAGTCCGATCGCACGCAGAAGTGTAGTCACGGGGAGCTTCTTCTTGCGATCGATGTAGGCATACATCACATTATTGATGTCCGTAGCAAATTCGATCCATGAGCCGCGGAACGGAATGATACGGGCTGAATAGAGCTTTGTTCCGTTGGCGTGGGTGCTCTGTCCGAAGAACACTCCCGGCGAACGGTGAAGCTGCGAAACCACCACGCGCTCTGCGCCGTTGATCACAAACGTTCCCTTGTCCGTCATGTAAGGAATCGGACCCAGGTACACGTCCTGAATCACAGTGTCGAAGTCCTCGTGATCCGGATCGGTGCAGTAGAGCTTAAGCTTCGCCTTTAGGGGCACGCTGTAAGTCAGACCGCGCTCCAGACACTCCTCGATCGTATAACGCGGGGGATCGATGTAGTAATCCAGAAACTCCAGCACGAAATTGTTGCGCGTGTCTGCAATCGGGAAGTTCTCCGAGAACACCTTGAACAGGCCTTCGTTGTTACGCTTTTCGGGAGCGGTGTCCAGCTGCAGGAAGTCACGGAACGACTTCAGCTGTATCTCCAGAAAATCCGGATAAGGAAGCGGATTCTTAACCGTTGAAAAATTAATACGGGGTTTTGCTAATGAATCTGACATCTATTATTTAGATTGAGTTTATAAGAGCTTTTTCTCCAATATATATAATTATGTACTTTCTTTTTCCTTTTCCGCGACGTTGCCTGCCGTTGGTTCTCCCGGTGGCACCTTACGTGCGGACACAACAATAACTCCTCGTCGAGTCACCCTTATCTTAAAATTTCTTAAATCTTAAGTGGTGACAACCATCGAGAAGTAAATCTTGATCGACGACCGCGATTCTCAGTTTTCCCGCACCTTTGCCGTCAGCATCGCCGCTCACGGTGGCATCGCCGATAGGCTTTCTGTGCGCAAACCTCAGTCTTTCCATCTGCACCCTTATTCTTTGACGGCGGCTTTACATGCGTCCGTCCATTCGATCAGGACTGACTCGCCGTCGGCACTTCATTTCAGATGCAACCTATTGAAAAACAACCGAACAAGATCGATAACCGTACCATCGGCTTCCCTTTGGCACACGGCTCCCGAGAGAGCCTTGTTATCGCAATGTGCAAAATTACAACACCAACCCGCCAAAACCAAACACCACCACCTTATTTTAATATTATTTAACACCTTCAACTTCACACGACCCAAAACTCCTAACTCCCAACTCCAACCTTCTTCAAAGAAGCTCTTTGGAGTTCGCGCTCGCATGTCGACGGGTCAGCTGGCGCAGTCAGCCCCGCCGGTGCGAGCTCCAAGCGAACCTCCAAAAAACTCCTAACTAACAAAAAAGCATCCGACTTTCATCGGATGCTTTCGGTGGGCGCTGAGGGATTCGAACCCCCGACCCTCTGCTTGTAAGGCAGACGCTCTGAACCAGCTGAGCTAAGCGCCC
>CAMWPM010000061.1 GCA_947176235.1 uncultured Bacteroidales bacterium
AAATTTTATCATCTTTTGACTCTTTTATGAGTCAACTTTTTTCAGGGCGTGACAAGTGGATGCTTGAAAGATCATAGCCAAAATATTAAACAAAACGTTTTTGAATCTCCTAACAGCAAAAAAATATTCGGGATTGTACCAAATGCTCATATTTCATTCAATAAATACACCTCCTGTCCCACTGCGCCACTGCGTGAGCTTAATCCCGCATAATTGCATATCACCACAACCTCCTGTCTCTCCTGTCCCACTGTCTTTCCCCCTTCTTTGCGCCCTCTGCGCCTCTGCGTGAGCTTAATCCCGCATAATTGCACATATCACCAATACCTCCTGTCTCTCCTGTTCTACTGTCTTTTTTAATATCCTTAAAACTATAATATTAACTCTTCAATGCGCTCTCCACTCTTCACGCCTCACTCTTTGCGCCCTCTGCGCCTCTGCGCCTCTGCGTGAAATAATCCCACAACTCCTAACTCAAAAACCGCTGCGCCACTGCGTGAGCCCCCATCTCCTCAATCCCAAAACTTCCTCCTGCCCCGTCTCCGCTTGCCTCCCATCCAGGGAAGCCCGCCAGAGCCCTTGCTGCCGCGTTTACGCCCGCCCTTGGCAGGGATGCACGACATCACCACCATAACCACGATTAGAAATACAATAAAACCCATATCATTCAAAAATTCAACAGTTGCGGATTCCGAATCAAACGACCACCCGACACCCAGTCCCTCTGACGGGGCATCCCGTGGCAATCCATCACAAATATACGAAAAATTTCTCCATCCTCAAAAGCCATCCCCTGCACAACATCCTGCCCCCTCCCCGCGTTCTATTCATATAACCCACTAAAACCATCAGCCATGACCGACCAGGAAATCCTACGCAATATCGCCGACCGCATGTCCATCACCACCCTCATGCCCCTCCAGGAAGCAATGCTCGTCACCCCCGAGCCACGCATCCTCCTCGTATCCCCCACCGGCACCGGCAAGACCCTCGCATTCACCATCCGCCTCCTCCGCGCCCTCCGCCCGCCTTGCGGAAAGCTACAGGCAATCATCCTCGCACCCTCCCGCGAGCTCGCCCTACAGATCTCATCCGTCATCCGCCCCCTCGCCGTCGGCTACAAGACCGTCCCCCTCTACGGCGGACACCCCATGCAGGAAGAAATCAAGACAATCGCCGGATCCGTCCCCGACATCATCGTAGCCACCCCCGGCCGACTCCTCGACCACATCAACCGCGCCACAATCGACGTCTCAACAGCCACCAACCTCATCCTCGACGAATACGACAAATCCCTCGAACTCGGCTTCTACGACGAAATGCGGCGCATCACCCGACGCCTACCCGCCATCCGCCTCCTCATCCTCACCTCCGCCACACTCCTCCCCCAGCTCCCCGACTTCATCGACACCACCGGACTCGTCACCCTCGACTACCGTCCCGCCACCGAGTCGCCCCGCACCCGCACACAGATCGTCGACGTCCCCTCCCCCTCCCGCGACAAGATCGAAACACTCGTAGCACTCCTCAACACACTCTACAACACCGACCCCCACGGAAAGACAATCGTGTTCTCCAACCATCGCGAAAGCGCCGAACGCATCCACCAGCACCTGCTCAAAGCCGGATTCCCCGCAGGCATCTACCATGGCGGACTCGACCAGCAGCAGCGCGAACTCGCCGTCGACCTCCTCGACAACGGCACCACCCCCATCCTCTCCGCCACCGACCTCGCATCCCGCGGACTCGACCTCACCGACATCACCAACGTAATCCACTACCACCTTCCCCCCTCCCCCGAAGCCTGGACCCACCGCAACGGCCGCACAGCCCGCATGGGCGCCGCAGGCACCGTCTACGTCATTACAGGCGAAGCCGACAACATCCCCGACTTCGTCCGCACCGACCGTTCCTACGTCCCCGATCTCACCCTCCAGCACCACACCCCCACCGCACCTGCCATCGCCACCCTCTACATCAACGCCGGCAAGAAAGAAAAAATCTCCCGCGGCGACGTAGCCGGCTACCTCATGCAGCGCGGAGGACTCTCACGCGAAGAAGTCGGGAAAATCGTAGTGAAAGACCACGCATCCATCGTCGCCGTCCCCGCCGACAAAGCCCGTGAAGTCATCAAATCCCTCGAACCCTACCGCCTCAAAAACACCCGCGTTCGCGTCACACGCCTCAAAATGTAAGACACTTTGACATTGATACATCAACAATAAAGAAAAGACGGCGATGCCCATCCGCTTGGGGGCATCGTCATCTTTTTTTGCAAATCACTGACTCTCAGAGGCGGGAAAGAAGCACAAGGACGTACGCCACATACCCCAAAGCCATGACAGCACCCTCCCAGCGGGTGATGGTGCGGGGGCGGAAAAACCAGCCGAAAAGCCAGAAAACCACTGACGCTGAGAGCAATGTGAGCAGATCAAGGTTGCCGATCGTTCCGAAAGGCAGAGGTGTGATCGTTCCGGCTAAGCCTAACACCATCAGAACGTTGAAGATGTTGCTGCCGATTACGTTGCCGATTGCCAGACCGGGCTTTCCTTTCACCGCCGCAACAATTGAAGTGGCAAGCTCGGGGAGAGAAGTGCCGGCTGCCACGATCGTCAGTCCGATCACTGCATCGCTCACTCCGAGAGCCGAGGCAATGCCCGAAGCGCCGTCCACAAATTTATCTCCTCCCCACACCAGAGCAGCCAGTCCGGCAAGCACGAATACCACAGCTTTCCAAACTGCCATTTCCGGGGCTGTTTTTTTTTCGTCCTCAGCCGGATCCTTTTCGGAGACGGATAATTCCGGACGCTTCGCGCTTGCAAACGTATAGCGCATGAACAGGAGGAAAAAGACGAGGAGGAAAATTCCGCTCACCCGCGACACCTGATTGATCCCGCTTCCGTCAAGCCATCCGCTGTTGCCGAGCACAAGAAGAAGCACCGACGAGAGAATGACCATCGGAATTTCAAGCGACATCACACTCTTCTCCACCACGATAGGACGCACCATTGCAGTCACGCCTATAATGATGAGTATATTGAATATATTGCTGCCCACCACGTTACCGATGGCGAGGGAAGCATTCCCCGCTGAAGCGGAGATCACGGAAATTGCGAGTTCCGGAGCCGATGTCCCGAATGCCACAACTGTCAGTCCCACAACGAGGTCACTTATACCCATGCGGCGGGCGATCGATGCTGCGCCGTCAGTGAGGGCATTTGCACCCGCAAGAATCAGAATCAGACCCACTACGAGCCATACAATGTTCATTATCATAATCCTGTCAAATTTTGGTAATTATTTCTCTCAACAAAGATAACAATTCTGCGGCAAAATTTGATAAGGAAAGGGCTGATTTTCAGAATCGAACCTGTGCGGAGAGGAGGAGGCGGGAGGGGAGGATGCGGAAGGAAAATTCAGATCTGGATAGGGTTCCGTAGCTGATATACTGATAGTTACGTTGGTCAAAAAGGTTATTCAGGGTTAAAGTGAGTCTTACCTTATTACTTATGCGCCAGGCAGTTGCAAAATCCGCTAAAATGAGATTCGTGCTGTTCCCTTCGGGAAAGCGTGTGAAATAATGCTCGATTCCGAACGTGAAACTGATGGGATCCGAAGGGATGAGTGTGGCATAAAAATTCTGCCTGAGCGAGCTGTAGCCGCTCGAACGATCGCCGGTGCCAGGATTATCCGATTTATTCCCGGAGCGGAGGATACCCGCCCTTTCGCCGGAGCCGTTCGGACTATCATCGACGGGAGAATCGAGGCTGAGGCGGGAGTAATCGTACGATGCTTCGTAGTGGATCGAGAGCCAACGGCGCAGACTCCCTTTGAAGTAGGGCTTCACTCCGACTGACAGCTGCCGGAACGGGATCACGGAGCCGTCGCGCATGGAGGAGGCGCGGGAGAGGGATGAGGAGAAATCGCACCCGACGACCATGCGGCTGTGACCGAGTCCTTTGCTGACGCCGGCATTGAGAGTCCACGTACGGGCGGAGGAGAGCCGTCTGGCAAAAGTCGTGATTATGAAATCGCCTACGAACTGCTGGCTTGACATAAGCGCGTCACGGCGGTAATTGAACGACGCGGAGGCATTGAGAAAGAGGGCGCGGAGAGGATTGCGGTAACGCCACGCAATCGAAGAGGAGGTGGCTTGGGAGTAACGGTCAGTTGCCACGGCAAGATAAAGATTGCGGTAATCCGACAGGATCGGTACGTCAAGCTCCAGACTTGGCTGGGGAGAGGAAAGCCTGAAATCCAGCGAAGCAGAAAGTTCGGACTTTGCTGTGAGCTGGCGGGTGAGGGAGACGCGGGGGATGAGGTTGAGATAGTCGCGGGAGGTGCGGACTGACTGGTGGATCCAGCGCATCTGCATCCGCAGGGAAGCGCGCCAGCCATTGCGATCGTAGTCCACCTGCGGGATAGCGCACAGATCGGAGACGATGGCGTGGAATGTGGCGGAGTCGTCAAACGGCTGGACCCCGGAGAGAGATGAAGCCATGCGGTGGGCGTCGAAGTCGAGCCCCGCCGTCAGATAGTATTTCCAGAAGCGGGAGAAGCGTCCGAACTGCGTCTCGGTGGTGCTTCGGAAATCGGTGGTCGACACGGTCTGCAGGGCGTCGGCCTCAGCCGCGACGGCCAGGCGGTCGGGGCAGTGGGAGAATGCGTTTCGTGACGAGATGGAGAAAAGTCGCTTGTCGTTGCGCCGTACGAGCTTCAGATCATTGACGGCTGAGAATGTCCGGCGCGCCACGCGCTGTGTCAGATCAAACGATCCGGTGATGAGCGAGCGGGAATCCTCCCACACTCCTGCTACCGTCAGCTTGTCCTTGAGATAGAGATCCCGGCGGTTGACCTCGGCGTTGAACTGCGCGGAGAGGTCGTGCTGCTGAGTGCGGAGGGCATTGTGCTGCACGAAATCAGGGATTTCTGCTGACAGATAATCCGTCCGCACCTCCGACGTATAGTCAAGACGGTCAGCCATATAATTGAGCTTCAGGCGCATTGACGTGTCGCCTTTCTTCCAGCCCGTGATGGAACTGCCGAGCCACGACAGGTTGTCGCGCGTGCGTTTTTCGGCTAACGGCGACACCACTCTGTCAGCCGAGATGTAATCCTGCCAGTAGAATGACTGGGAATAGCCCGAACTGAACACGTCGCCAAATTCATGTTCCCGGATTTCGTTGGCAGGGTTCCAGCCTGTATTATCTGCCTTTAAAGTGAACACATTCTGCACCTTGGGCGCCATGCGGATGGTGTAGATCGATCCGGAGAGAAGAGCCGGGGGGATTCCTGCTGATGCGTTCGCCACTCCCATCCATCGCCCTTTGGCACCATCTTTCAGCGTCAGGTTGATGCCGGCCTCTTCGGGAAACTCTATGCCTTCGAGCGCCTTGACGGGCTGATGATTTTCGAGCACTTCCACCGACTTGACATCCTTGTGGGAGATGTTGTTGGTGGCGAGACCATACTGTCCGCCAAGGAAGTCGTTGCCGTCGAGATAGAACTTGCTGATCGGTTTGCCCTGATATTTTATAGTGCCGTCCTCCTCCACCTTAATGCCAGGCAGGCGCTTGATGATGTCGATGATGGCATTGTCGGTGGCTGTGGCATACCGCTCGACATTGAACACGAGCGTGTCGCCGCGCGCATAGATGTCGGGAGCCTCGACTATGACGTCGCGCAGACGCGTCTCCTTGCGTGACAGGCGTACGGCGGAGAGGTCGGCTGACAGCGGGAGCGACAGCGTCCGGTAGCCGAGACAGCGGAATGAAATTGAGTCGGCACCCGCCTTCGGCGCGATGACAAAACGCCCGTCGGCATCGGTGGACGTGAAGGCACCTTTGGTCCTGACCACAGCTCCGATAACCGGCTCCTCTGTCTCCGCGTCGATCACTCTTCCCCTCACCTCCCCCGCCTCGACAGCCGACAAGGAGAGACGGGAGAGCAGGATGCAAAGGATAATCAGGAAGATACGTGTGGCGTTCATTTTCTCCAGTCGCGTTCGATGTAATCATACGAAAGTTCGATGGGATCGTAGGCGTCAAGCACAGGATTCCCCGCTTCATCACTCACTGAGACATGACCACCCGTCGCCTCAAAGTAGGCGTAGGGATTGATGTCGTAGCGATGACGCGTGTCGTAATAGCCACTGCGCGAAGTGGAGTTGTAGGGAACTTTATAGATCGTGACCGGACGGTCGGCTTTCGACTTGATGCCTACACAATCGAAGCGGTAATGCCCGTCGGCGTCGGATGCCTTCATGATCAGACCCGGCAGTCCGTGAAACTTCCAGGGACCCTCCATCAAGGGGATTTCTTCGGAGTAGAACACCGTCCAGTCGCGCCCGCGGAAGCTGCACCGCGCCCCCTGACATTCATAGCCGAGCACGGTGACGGTGGAGTCGATCAGTTCCCAGTCAAACTGCGGCATATCCTCGTCGTAGCGGAACCAGTCGACGCATATTTTCTCGGTATGCGTTAGCTTCCCCGCCTTGGGATAATTCTTAAAAATTGTCATGAATTCCCCCGTCGACAGCTTCCCGTCCATCGCAGCCTGCCCGATCTGCTCGGATGTGAGACTCATCAGGAGGGAATCGACCGTGAGATTCTTAAGGCTGGAAAATTTCGCAACGCCATCGGGAGCAATCTGGAGAAGCATTTTGTCGGACGTAAAATTATCGTCAACGGTCTCCGTTGTGTCGATGCAATAGGAATAATCGTAGACAAATTCCATCGTCTCGGGGGCTATCGTTTCGGTCTCGGGGACAGATCCCTGAAAGATGGAGAGCGTGCGTCGGATAGTCCTTGCCGACGTGATGAGAGCGAGAAGAAAAATAGTAATGAAAATGACAGTAGTACGTTTCATAGCGAAAATGATTAGTGAATTATTTACGCCACAAAATTACACACTCCCCACCCCCGCCCCTCACAAAATCATTACTCAAACATTACCCCAATATTACTAAATTATTAACGCGTCTATATACTTTCGTGTACCAATGGTTCTGTATAATTATTGGTTTGTTCGGAAGGCTCCTTATCACCAGTTGAGTCAAGCGATGCTTTAATCTGCATTTCTAACTTATGCTCTAAGGAATTTGCTTCGAGCGCTTCTTGGAGTGTCTGAAACATATTGAGTGTATTTTTTAATTGAAATATGTATTGACATATAATAAATGGAAAATCCCACAGAGGTTTCGCAATCTCTGTGGGATATTAGCTGTATGTCAGTACAGCATCAACACAAATACACTATGATATTGTTAGTAAAATATTATGTACCTTTTGCCATGCAGAATCAATAGTGCCGTCAATGTATGCAGTATCTATTTGTATAGTCGCTTTGGCATGTTGGTTAGTCCCATTCCAGTTACCCCATACATCATTTTGTTTTATTGATATTTCATTGGATGCCAGTCCCGAATTTATCATGTCATTTATTATTGGCGACAATTTGAGATTATTACTCAAGGTATGTTTACCAAAATCATCATATTTATATAATTGTGCTTTTATTTTTATCCCGTTTAATAGTTGGGTGGGTGTCATGCCATAATTATCAATATTAACCGTTAATTTATACGTGTATTGTCTTGGTGTTAATGTAATAGTTGATATATAACACACTGAACCAGAAATTATTGTCTGTGGAACATCAAATACATCCTTAGAATCTACTGAAATATTAAATGCTATTGTATAAGGCACATCGGAATTTATAGTTAAACAATTCGGGTTATTAGGGAAATCACTATTGAATTGAATAAATTCTTTCCATGTAATGGCTTTTCGTGGTGCAAAACCAGAATCCGATAAATTTGTACTCATTATGTTAATATTTTTGTTTGTTTATATGTAAAATATTACAGAACCAAAAAAACTTTCGTTAAACCAAAAATTTCTTTCCTCAAAATTTAACAAAATCTCATTCGGGCGGTACAATTACTTTGTAAATCAAAAACCGAACAAAGTAAATGACTCCATTCCGCTCAATAATAGAAATGATAGATACGCTCCACACTGAAGACGAGTGCAGGGAGTATCTTGAAAAAATACTTTGGGGAGATGCACCCGTGTGTCCTCATTGTGGAGCGGTGGATAGGGAGCATTGGAAACTGACCACATTCGGTCGGTTCAAAGGACAATACAAATGCCGTCATTGCAGGGCTCGTTTTAATGTACGCTACGGTACTATGTTTGAGGGAACACACATTCCGCTCAAAAAGTGGTTCTATGCAATATACCTCTTTATCTCTCACAAGAAAGGTATTAGTTCCGCTCAACTTTCGCGAGATATTCATGTTACCCAAAAGACAGCATGGTTTATGCTCGGTCGAATCCGTGAAAATCTACGTGACGATGACGCAAAATTTAATGACGATACACAGGTAGACGAAACATATGTAGGCGGAAAAACAAAACGTAATCGTGGCGGACAAGGTCGCTCACTCAAGCAGAAGACACCCGTTTTCGGTATGGTTTCCAAAGGTAAGGTTCATGCCGAAGTAGTACCAAATACCACAAAGAAAACGCTTCAAAGTATTATTGATGAGTTAGCACAATCTGGCATACGTATCATATCCGACTGCTGGGGAGGCTACAATGACGTACACAAGAAATATCTTCATGAAACTGTGGCTCATCATTTAGGTCAATACGTCAATGAGCGAGGGTACCACACTAACACAATAGAAGGGTTCTGGAGTATACTTAAACGAGGTATAGTCGGCATTTACCACCTCGTAACCGCCAAGCACCTACCTAAGTATTGTAAAGAATTTGTATATCGCTATAACACAAGAGGACTAACCGATGGGGAACGCTTTATTGATTGTTTGCGTACACCGAGTAGACGTTTTCACTATGGAGAAATCTGCCTTAACAGCGCCTATGTGGAGCAACTGATGGCTCGAAGAGAGGACATGATATTCCGCAAGGAATGTGAAAGCATGGGATTGAGATATATCTAAAAACCTGCCACTATAACACCAAATACCCACTCGGAGCAATTCGGGTGGGTATTTTTATGATGTGGCAACATCATAATTTTTAGGCAGTTCTGCGATATGTACTTGTGTATGTCCGAAATTTTTGCTTAATTTGCGAATTGTAAAACTAAAATCCACCAAAGCAAGAAACAGAAAGACTGAAACAAGACATATTTCAAACATGACTTTTTAGACAAGTTATTTGGCTTTCGTAAATCTGGTAAATTTCAAAGCCCCAAATAATAAGTCAAAATGTTGGTTTGTACCCGACAAGGGCGCAGACTGCTTTTACTTATTTGGGCAAACGGTTTACCAGAACCTACGAAAGCAAATGAGAAAAAGTTTTGGCTGTCGCTCTTTTTTCGTGCGTAGGTATAAACCAAAGAGATATGGACTATAAATTAGATTACATCACCCGAATGCTATCCAAAATTTCTCACAAGAGATTGGAAAGCTACGTAATACACCGCATTTGGAATGCCCTTGACAATACGGATATTCACTTCGTATTTCAGCAGTATGTGGTGCGTAAAGAGGGAAAGTATGCTCTTGCTGACTTATATCTACCGCAACTTAACCTCGTGGTGGAAATAAATGAGCCTGCTCATTATAAGAATCAAGAGGCCGATATTATACGGAATACCGAGATTTCAGAATATGCAGATATAAAGGTTATTGATTGCTACAATGTGGTAAATGGTAACGCGGTAGCATGCTCACTTGAAGAACTCAATCAACGCACGGATAAGGTTATAGAATTCATAAGGGAGAGGATTAACGAAAATCATCTTCTTCCATGGAAAGGCGCGGACACGCCAGAAGAAATACGCCAAAGAGGTGTATTAAAAGTAGATGATAATGTTTCACTCAACACCGTAGACGATATAGCAGCTATATTTGGCACCAAACCTAAACATAGAGGGTTCCTTAGGGCATCGGGAGTAGCTGTACCCAAGTGCGCCAATGAGATTGTTTGGTGGCCTAATGAAAAACACTCAAAGTGGTGCAATGAATTATCTCCTGACAAACTTACCATTACGGAATATCCAAAGGAGGAGGCGGAACGTCGCGGACACATGATGTCGCATATTGACAAAGGTATTAAGCGAATAACATTCTTGAAATATACCGATTGGCTCGGTATGAATACTTATCGTTTTGTAGGTGTATTTCGGCTTGACAAAGAAAAATCAATCAAAGAAAACAAGTGTGTTTGGGTGCGTATATCTGACACATACCAACTTGACAACCAACTATGAGCAAGGAATACTACAAGAAACGCATTATTGACCTTAGAGCCTCTATTGCCAAAGAACGTGAAGCCAAGAAGAAAGATAATGCGTATTATGCGAACTTAATAAAAAAGACTTCCACTCCATCGGTAAAAGCCAGCTATCGCAAATCAAAGATAGATAGAGCGGCTTCACACGACCGACGGATAGAAAGTCTTAAGCGAGATATAGAGAATGCGAAAGCATCTTTGAAAAGGATAAAATAAACCACCAAAACATAAAAAATTATGGGCGTACTAAACAATCTTATCAACTCAATAAAGGACAATTTTACTATGGCAGAATTCAACATCAATGGCCGTATGACGGTCAGCAGTCTGAGAAAACAATTCAAGGACGCATTCGGAGCAACTCTGCGCGTTTACAAAGGCGCGAAGTTCGCTCCCGAAAATGCTACCCTCGCATCAATCCGTAGCGGAGAGAATGTAAAGGGTGGTGAACTGGCGTGCAGAGGTAATCTGCAAGTAGCTAACTTCGAGGCAAAGATGAAAGACATCTTTGGTATCACCGTAAAGGTCGCCAACCCCGACAACACAAAGTTGGTTAAAGGCGATATGACTATCGCCGCTGCTGGGCGCGAGGCAGTGGAAACCGACAATCTGAGCGACGAGCAGTTGCAGCTCTACTTCTGGGATGCCCTTCAAGACCAACTCATCGCCAAAGGCTATGAAATCGAGAAGAAAGATTTCACAGACGATGTTGCAGACTACAACAAAAGCACCCGTTACAAGCGCTACGGAGTAACCTTCAACATCTATCGTACAAAGAACCGCAGGAAGTACGTTACTTTCTCCATCGTAATGAAAGAGAGATATTTCTTCGGTATCCGATACAACAACGATCCTGCTACGGGTCCTGCACTTGCAGCCGCCCTGACCGGTGTTGATCCGTCTATAGACGTATGCCCGAGCGATGACCCGAATTGGGGTGCTTGTGCCACAGCTTCACCTCGCAACGAACTTAACTTCAAAACAATGAAGTCAGAGGGATTTGGCAAACTTAAAAATCCTACCGCGAGAGCTGCATTCATAGGTGGTATAGCCAATGAGATAGACACCTTAATAAAGAAGATGGTCAAATCTTTCAACGATAAGGGTCTGTAAGTGAAATATCTTTTGCTCATACTCCTCTACCTTTGCCGCAACTTCTTCAAGATGTTGTTCTGGGGACTTGTGTTCCTAATGTTCTACGGACTTAATGAACTCGTCAAAGATTTATGAAAATCCCTGGACTAAGTTTCTCCCTCAAGAGAGCAGTCGGCATTACTGCCGTCAAACAAAAAGTAGCTCGGAAGACTGGCATACCCATGACCAAACAAGGATTGGAACGAAAAGTAGGTAAAGCCGTAATTTCAGCACTCTTTGGAAAGAAGTAATCAAGTGGTCACAAAAAGTATATAATGACTAAAAAACTGCCGCAAACGTCGTGTTCGTTTGCGGCAGTTACATTCAGCATTAGGATTTGGCAATTAGAGAAATAATGCGTATCTTTGTATTGCAACAGTATAGATGTTCGCATCTATCATTTACCAATGTTACCAGCATAGGTAAATTGCATTCTCTACTTTTGAACCATAAAAGTACGTGTTATGAACACAACTTTAACATCATTCCTAATACAGCTTTGCACTTATCACAAGCGCATTCATTTATTTGATATTGAAATTATACATAACTATTTGAGGGATAAAGACCAAGTAGGAAATCCCACGGCTAAGGATATTGAAAGAGCCCTGAGCCAAATGTATAATGAATATATTTTAGATTTCGATGATAATGAATACTTTTGGTTTGTAAGAAAGACAGCCTAAAACAACTAACCGCTTCGCAATTTGAATAAGAATGCGAAGCGGTTGTTGTATTCTTAAGGCTAAACCAATAATTATACAGAACCATTGGTACACGAAAGTATATAGACGCGAACCTATGATAATAATTTCGATGGAGGGGGAGGATTGGCGGGGGATTTGGTTGGGGGTGTTGCGGGCGATGATTATATTTGCGGAAGATCATTCTGCGATTTG
>CAMWPM010000062.1 GCA_947176235.1 uncultured Bacteroidales bacterium
GAATTCCTTGAGATCCAGCGCGATTACGCCAAGAATCTTATCGTGGGCTTCGCACGCTTCAACGGCCAGGCTGTCGGCATCGTAGCCAACCAGCCCAAATATCTCGCCGGTGTGCTCGACTCCAACGCATCGCGTAAGGGCGCACGCTTCGTACGCTTCTGCGACGCCTTCAACATTCCTATCGTCACCCTCGTCGACGTCCCCGGATTCCTCCCCGGCACAGGTCAGGAGTACAACGGTGTCATTCTCCACGGCGCCAAGCTCCTCTACGCTTACGGTGAGGCAACCGTACCTAAGGTGACCGTGACACTCCGCAAGAGCTACGGCGGCAGCCACATCGTGATGAGCTGCAAGCAGCTTCGCGGCGACATGAACTACGCATGGCCCACCGCCGAGATCGCAGTGATGGGTGGTGCGGGAGCCGTTGAAGTGCTCTACGCCAAGGAAGCCAAGGCTGCCGAGGATCCCAAGGCAGTGCTCGCTGAGAAGGAAAAAGAGTACAACAAGCTCTTCTGCAACCCCTACAATGCTGCCAAGTACGGATATATCGATGACGTAATCGAGCCCCGTAACACCCGATTCCGCGTGATCCGCGCCCTCCAGCAGCTTGCCACCAAGAAGGTGACCAATCCCGCCAAGAAGCACGGCAACATTCCTCTGTAATTTCCCGATTGAAATAAATTCACAAACACGAGACTTACCATCATGAAACGTAAAATAACCCTGTTGCTGGTAGCTCTGCTCGGTTGCTCTGCCATCGTCACCGCACAGTCGCGCAAAGGCGCACTGTTCATCAACGAGGTGATGGTGCAGAACGACAGCAACTTCGTGGATGACTTCGGGAAACGTTCGGCGTGGATCGAGCTCTACAACGCTCAGTTCGCACCCCTCGAGATCTCGAGCATCTACATCACCAACGACAGGAACAACAACACCCTTTACGCTGTGCCCCTGGGCGACGTAAACACTCACGTCCCCAAGCGCCAGCACGTTGTGTTCTGGGCTGACGGAATGCCCTCACGCGGCACATTCCATACCAGCTTCACCCTCGAGCCCGGCAAGGACAACTGGATCGGTATCTACGACTCCGACAAGCTGACCCTGCTCGACTCCGTCACAATCCCCGCATCCCTCGGAGCTAACCAGAGCTATGCGCGTGTGAAGGACGGTAACACGGAAGCCGGATGGGAGATCCGCGATGACAACGGCGACAAGTACATCACTCCGTCGAGCAACAATGTGATCCGCGACTCCAACGACAAGATCGAGATGTTTGCCGAGCGCGACGAGAATGGTTTTGCCATGACCATTATGGCAATGTGCATCGTATTCTCCGCACTCCTCATCCTCAGCCTCTGCTTCAAGTTCATCGGCTCGCTCAACACCCGCAAGGCAGCCCGCCGCAAAGCTGAGGCTCACGGCATCGAGCCCTCCACCGTCGATCATCGCGCCCCCGGCAGCCACGACTCCGGCGAAGAGATCGCCGCCATCGTCATGGCTCTCCACGAGCACCTCAACGCCCACGACAGCGAGAACACCGTCCTCACCATCAACAAGGTGAAACGCGCCTACTCGCCCTGGAGCTCCAAGATCTACGGTCTCCGCGAACTTCCGCGTCGCTAATCCCTAAATCATTATTTTTTACAACTTAAAAAAGTCATGAAAGAATACAAATATAAAATCAACGGCAACACCTACACCGTAGGGATCGGCGACATCGACAATGGCATCGCACAGGTGGAGGTGAACGGCACTCCCTACAAGGTAGAGCTTGAGCAGAAAGTTGCCTCGACTGTCAAAATCACCGCTCCCCGTCCCTCAGCCGCTCCCCGCACAGAGTCAGGCGAGAAGGTCATCACCAAGGCTGCTCCCGCTGCCACCGGCGGTTACGCCATCAAGGCTCCTCTGCCCGGCGTGGTTCTCTCTTTAGCTTGTAAGGTGGGCGACACAGTCAAGGCATCAGATACTGTGGTACTTCTTGAGGCAATGAAGATGGAAAATGCCATCCACGCCGGACGTGACGGTAAGGTTGCTTCCATCAATGTTAACCAGGGTGACTCCGTGCTTGAAGGCACCGTCCTCGTCACTCTCGAATAATCGCCGACCCACGGACAATCACTGTGTCAAAGTCAGCGAATTATTAACCACATTATCGATTGAACAATGGAACAATCATTTGGTGATTTCATGTTGCAGAACCTGTCAGAATTCTGGCATTTCACAGGTTTCTACAACGCCACATGGCCCCACTTTATCATGCTCGCCGTGGGCTTGTTCTTCATCTGGCTTGCCATCAAGAAGGACTTCGAGCCCATGCTGCTCGTCCCCATCGGTTTCGGTATTCTTATCGGAAACATTCCTTTCAGCACAACAGCCGGACTTGAGATAGGCATCTACGAGGAAGGCTCAGTGCTAAATATCCTTTACAACGGCGTGTCGGCCGGATGGTATCCCCCGCTCATCTTCCTGGGCATCGGAGCCATGACCGATTTCACCGCTCTTATCGCCAATCCGAAGCTCATGCTCGTCGGAGCAGCTGCTCAGTTCGGCATCTTCGGAGCCTACATGGTGGCTCTCGCCCTCGGCTTCGCCCCCGACCAGGCTGGCGCTATTGCCATCATCGGCGGTGCCGACGGTCCCACGGCTATCTTCCTCTCGTCAAAGCTCGCTCCCAACCTGATGGGTGCGATCGCAGTATCGGCTTACAGCTACATGGCACTCGTGCCCGTGATCCAGCCCCCGATCATGCGACTGCTCACCACCAAGAACGAGCGTCTCATCAAGATGAAGCCCGCGCGCGCCGTCAGCCAGAACGAGAAGATCATGTTCCCCATCATCGGCATGATTCTTACCTGCTTTGTGGTTCCCTCCGGTCTGCCCCTGCTCGGTATGCTCTTCTTCGGTAACTTGCTCCGTGAGTGCGGTGTCACCACGCGCCTCGCCCGCACAGCCTCCAACGCTCTCACCGACATCGTGACCATCCTTCTCGGTATGACGGTGGGCGCATCCACACAGGCTACCACCTTCCTCACACGCGAGACCGTGTTCATCTTCGCCCTTGGATTCATGGCGTTTGTCATCGCATCCTTCTCCGGCGTGATGTTCGTGAAGATCTTCAACCTCGTTCTTCCCAAGTCGAAGAAGATCAATCCGCTTATTGGCAATGCCGGTGTATCGGCTGTGCCTATGGCGGCACGTATTTCCAACAACCTCGGTCTTGAGTACGATCCCAGCAACTACCTTCTCATGCACGCCATGGGTCCGAATGTTGCAGGTGTAATCGGTTCGGCAGTAGCCGCAGGTGTCCTTCTCGGCTTCCTCGCCTGATAGGATAGAGGCACATCTTCTGATAACCATAAAGGGTTGCATCGCTCGCACGGTGCAACCCTTTTTTTGACATAATAAGTGCAAGCGCCTTATTATGGAATTATCTTAAGTCAGAAATCATTATGAGTTAGTGGATCGTTTTTGCCGCTCGAATTTAGTATAAAGTGTAAAGAGAAGTACGCAACCGACCACGATAAACGGCAGACCTACCAGCGACGTGGCTCCATAGCCATATCCACGTGCAATTACGGCACCTCCGATGTATGCAGCTATCGCATTACCAGCATTATACGCGATCTGGATGCAAGCTGCCCCCAACATTTCTCCCCCGCGCGCATACCCCACAATAGATGATTGCAGGGGGCTGCCTGAGCCGAAAAGGATGGCTGTACCAAGCATCATGAGTGGAACGGCAGCGAGCTTGAAGGGGGCGAGGAAAAAGAATGCTATAAGTACAGGGATTCCGCATGCCTGCACCCAACCGGCAACCCAGGAAGGCTTGTAACGATCAGCAAGACTGCCTGATATGAGATTTCCAAGCACCATTCCGAGTCCGGCGAGTACCATGAGCCAGGGGAGGGAGTGGGAGGGGAATCCTGTGACGAGAGTGAGTTGTGGATCAATGTAGCTGTACCAGCAGTAAAAACCTATCTGTCCGAAGATTACACCGCCGAAAATGAGCCACGGGGGTAGAGTGCGCATAAATCGGAATTGCCCCTTAAATCCCATATCTTCAAGACCTTGTACTTGCGGGACCCAACTGCGAATAGCGAAAAATGTCAGAAAACCGGCTATCCCTACTACGCTGAAAGCCAGGCGCCAAGAAAACATGCCGGAAAGGAAGGTGCCAAGCGGAACACCTCCGAGAGTCGCGATAGTCATGCCCGCAATCATGAATGAAACAGCGCTCGTCTCATGACCGGGCGCGGCGAGTTTTCGGGCAACAATTGCTCCCACTCCAAAGTAAGCACCGTGGGGGAGTCCGGATATGAAACGCGCTACGATAAGTCCCCAATAATTGGGGGCGAGAGCTGCCATCAGATTGCCGATTGAGATAATCGCGGCAAGGATGAGCATTATAGTCTTGAGTCTCATTTTCCTGGCGAAAAGGAGTGCGGGGGCACCCACGCACACACCGGTTGCATAGGCTGAGATAAAGTGACCTGCCTCGCTGATGGAAACGTGCATGCTCTCAGCAAGATTTCCGAGAATACCCATCATTACAAATTCGGAAATTCCAAGAGCAAAAGTACCGGCAGCAAGCGCAAGCAATCCTTTCTTATTCATAGAGCTGGTTAATAATCCTGAAAAAAGAGAACTCCAATCGTCATTTTCATGGACGACTGGAGTAACGGTTTTATTGGAGGTTCCTAGCAGAATCGAACTGCTGTAAACGGTTTTGCAGACCGGTGCCTAACCACTCGGCCAAGGAACCCTATCAGTGGTTTTTGCGAGTGCAAATTTAACTGCTTTTTTTTGAATATGCAAATATTTCAGGGATTTTCGCTTCAACAAAATTTCACCAAATATTACCACCGGAAATGTAAAGCTCATTCCCAAAGAAAGTTCCCGGCGGTAAGCGAGGGCGGGTTCAGTAGAGAGCGCACTGTGACTTGTTGCGGAGCGCGGACTGGATTGCATCGGATACTTTATCGCGCATCTTGTCGATGAAGGAAGTCCTGATGGGCTTGAAGTGAAGGCTCACATCGTTGTTGTTGCGGGAGAGGAAGATTATGCTCGAGTGCATCACGATTGCCACTGTCTCCTCAAATTCGATGATAGCGTTCACGTTGTTGAGATTGACTGAGTGGAAAGGATTGCTGGGTGCAATGCTGTTGATGATAAGCTCGTCACCATCGATTTCAATGGCATGCGACGGATCGATTGACTCAAAAAGGAGAGGAATGTTGAGGTCGTAGATGCTGGCGGGACGCTTGCTGAATTTCTTATAGAGAGCGTCGATGACGGCTTTTGTGATCATAATTGCAGTGTGTGTGGTGAATGTGTTGTGAAATATTGTTTTGTTCGTTGTTCACAATTATAACATCCCCTGTCGGAAAAAGTTTGAGAAAAATAGCGTTAATCTTGTGAATTATTTTAATTAAAGTGTTAAACCTGTGCAATTAATTGTAAATCAGCGATATTGATAGATGAAAAAGTTGATCCTCCCCGCAATTATGCAGGGAAAACCAACTTTTTCTTCAAGAATCTATGAAAAGTGTATAGGATGTTACTTATAGAGATAGCGTTTGATGGAGTGCTTTGGAGTCTTTTCAAAAGGCTCCTTCATTATCTCGAAACCGCTGATACGGGAATAGGCAGGGAGCGCCTTATTCGCTTCGGTGATATTGCGTTGCATTGTCTGTTGTAACTGTTCGTCAGATATATGCTGTCGGCGGACAAGGTCAAGGTCGGGATGGATAAGTGCAATCAGTTTGCCGTCACGATCAACGACAACTGATTCCTGGATGAGCGGAAGGGGATTCAGGACAGCTTCGATCTCTTCAGGATAGATGTTCTGTCCCGACGGACCGAGTATCATCGATTTATTTCGGCCTCGAATGTAAAGTAGCCCTGACTTATCTATCTGACAAATGTCGCCTGTGTTCATCCAGCCGTCCAGTTTGAGCACTGACTCAGTAGCTTCAGGGTTGTTGTAGTAACCTTGCATCACGTTGTCACCCTTCACCCAGAGTTCTCCGGGAATGTTGATGGGATCCGGAGAGTCAATTCGTGCTTCCATTCGGTCGACCACGCGTCCGCACGAAGCCTTCTTTCGCTCGTCCCACTGAGCGTAGGCGATGAGGGGGGCACATTCGGTCATACCGTAACCGACGGTGAATGGGAAGCGGATTCGGGTCAGGAGCCGCTCAACGTCGGGATTAAGTGCCGATCCACCGATAATGAGTTCAAATAGATCACCACCGAATACGGACAGGAGTTTGTCCCGTAGTTTACGATAGATAATGTCACGCACGCCGGGGATGGCGAGAGCAATGCGCATCACGGGCTTTTTGAGCTCGGGCATCACCCGGCTGAAGATAATCTTCTCGATCACGAGAGGCACGGTGATGATAAGCTTTGGCTTAACGGTCCGGAATGCTTCGAGAAGGATGGCGGGGGATGGAGTGCGGCCAAGGAACCGGATGTACGCGCCAATTACAAAGGGGAAGATGAGTTCGACAAGTAGCCCGTACATGTGTGCCATCGGAAGCATGGAGAGTATGCCGTTGCCCGGCTCAAGGAAGGGCATGTGATCGATAGCAAATACGAGGTTGGAGACTAGGTTGCGGCGCGTGAGCATCACACCCTTGCTGAATCCGGTAGAGCCGGAAGTGTAGTTGATAAGCACGAGTTCGTCAAGATCATCCGCCGGATAATTGATATCATCGACTTTAAATCCATCGGGATACAGACGCATCATATCCGCGTCGACAGATTCGCGAGCTTTAGCAATAGACTTATTGCGGGAGTAAGCCAGTTCGTAGGACCCATCGGTCATATCGACAACCGCTTCCAATCCCTTGACTTCGTCGCTACGGAGGTGGGGGAATACGGAGTCGTCACTGAATAGGATACGGCTGCCTGAATGTTCGATAAGATTATGAATCGTATCAGGTTTGAATTCATTGAGGATCGGCACTGCCACTCCGCCATAGGTGACTGTAGCGAGGAAAGCGAGTGCCCATTGCGCGGAATTTCGGGCGCAGAATGCCACGCGGTCACCTTTTTCGAGTCCCATATTACGGAAGAAGACGTGGAAACGCTCTATCTGTATTGCTGCTGTAGCGTACGTATAGGGGGTGGCGTGACCGTGGAGGTTGATGAGAGCGGGGAGAGAAGCGTGACGCTTGAGCGATTCAGCTATGTAATAGTTGAGAGTTTTGTTCGGATCAAGAGGTGTGTTGGTGTCCATATTGTAAGTTAATGCGTGAGAATTTACTTGAGTTTTCTATTATAACGCTGGAAGATGTAGAAAAGTTAGAAACAGGATAGCGGGTTGTATAAATAGGAACTTTTCAAGGAAAATTCGTATCTTCACAAATTTTTGTCCTGAAAGGTTAGTTTTTTAATGATTGAGGGGTCTTATATGTGTATGACTACAAATGGTGACATAGAACAGCTGTTCCGCACGCATTATGCGGCGATGTACCGGCTTGCAATGTTGATACTGCGGGACGATGCAGTGTCGAGAGATATTGTGCATGATGTGTTCGAAGCACTTCTTGTCGCAGGGAAATCAGAAGTAACCTGCATCTATCTGTTGGCGGCAGTGCGCAACCGTTGTCTGAAACATGTCCGAAGTTTGTCGGCACTCGAGCGTATGAAGGAAGTGTACTCTATTGACACGAGTGAAATTGCAGATGAAGAATGGCCTGACGATACCATAATCACGCTTATCCGGGCCACCGTATCCAATGATCTGACAGAAGCGTGCCGCCGTGTAGTAAACCTGAGGTTTAAAGAGAATAAAAGCTATCAGGAAATATCGGAAATACTTGGGATCAGCAGAGTTGCCGTCTATAAACATTTACGTCATGCGATAGATGTCTTACGCCAAAAAATATCAAAAAATGGATAAAACAGAACGACTTTTGGAAGCTTTGGATGCACCCGAACGATACACTGCGTCGGAGATAGAGGAGATGCTCAACGATGGAGAGACAAAAGAGACATTTGATCTACTTGACAAAACCATGTCAAGCCTTCAATACATCACAGTCCCGGACGTAGAGGAAGAATGGAAGCGGTTTGAACGCAACCATCGAAAAGTAAACCATACTCATAGTTTCCTACCTGCAGGCTTATTCCCACGAAATATCGCGGCAACGATCGCAATTTTAATTGCATCGACTGCTGTGGCAGCGATTGTGGGTGTCGGCATAGCTCGTATCTACAGCCGGCATACATCAACACCGACAGTGGAAGATAATACTGAGACTGTTACCGCTGAGGCAAGTCCTGATAGCATCCTACTGCGTGATGATCGTAACGAGATCTCCGCAGAGGTTGTGGTTTTCGACAACGAAACACTCGAAAAGATTATTTCTGAAATTTCTTCTTATTATGGATTTGAAGCCGCTTTCAATGATGAAAAGGTAAAGACACTACGCCTTTACTTCCGATGGGATCCGGTAATGACAGCGGAGGAAGTAGTGGGACGTCTCAACAACTTCGACCAGATAAGGATTGTTATTGACGGCAAAACTATAAAAGTAGATTAAAACCATGATACGCATAATTATGTTTTTCGTGGCTGTGTCTTCTGGTGTCATAATTGCCGGTGCCGAAACATTTGACTACAAATTCAATTCTCTTCCTCTCCCTAAAGCCTACTACCAATTCGGGCAGAGATGTTGCCGTATACGTAGATTTTTTGCCTGCTTCTGAAAACGAGTTAAAAGCGATGAATGTCAAGGATGTGAAGAAAGTTGAGTACTATACGTCACCGTCCGATCCAAGGTTTCAAGGCAAGGAAAACGTCATTAACTTTATCATGCAAAAGTATGATTATGGCAGCTACGGAAATTGACGGCAGTATGAACAACACTCCCCGTAATGACATGAACGGCAATGTATATTACAGTGAGAATATTTACCCGTCATCGATATATGCTTCGACAGATAATGAACGATCACGTTTTTTGTCCTTTGCCGGTTACTATTATTACGAACTATCCGGAAAAAATACGCTGACTTTTACTCCAACATATATCGTTTCACATACGGAGCAGTCATCGTCGTATTTGGAAAATACGTTTACAGGAATCAGTAATTCTGCGACAGACAATACTAATCAATTACGTGCAAACCTAAGTTTTACCCAAAATTTAGGAAAACTTGGCAACCTACTTGCTTTCGTGCGTGGAAATTATGAATATAATCGTACCTTTTATTCCGGTTCAGTATCTTCTTTGGACAAAGCAAAGTCAAGTCGTATCGGCGGTGGTGTCACATACACTTTCGGCAAGGATAATTTCTATGGTCTGGCAGGAGTCGGGTATGATTGGGATCAACAAAAATTTGGAGAAGTTGAAGATAAAACTGCATCACCGTGGGCAGATCTCTCACTCCAGTTCGTGTTCAAAAAGAAGCATTCCCTATCAACGACATTCCATTACAGTACCTGGCAACCGTCCTCAAGTTATAAGAGCAACAATATTATCGTCGCATCCTCTTTCCTAAAGTATACAGGCAATCCAAGCCTTTTTCCATATAAATCTTATGATATAGGGTTGGACTACACGTGGATCCCCAACAATAGATTTAACATGTCAGCTTTTGCATACGGATGGACAGTGGGAGACAGATACGCTTTTGATTATATACCAATGGAAGATGGGATTCTCAGAACAATCAAACAGCCTATCGGAAGTTTTGCAGATTTTAGATATGGCATCAACGCCTCCGCAAAATTTCTTGATAACAATCTTGATCTGAGAGCTCAAATCGCCCAAAATCTATACTATAACGGTGCGCCATACAATCAAAGCCATTCATCGGTATATTGGCATGCACAGCTCAGATATTATATGAAAAGCTGGCATTTTTCACTAACCTATATATCTGACAAAGCAACTGCTCCACGCTCTACTAATGGATTTTGGACAAAAAATAAAAATGACTGGCAACTTTCAATCGGCTGGGCAAAGGGGAATTGGAATTTCATTACAAACATCGTGAATATGACAAGATGGAGCTGGCGTTCAGATATAAATAAGATGCATAGCAAGTATTATAGTGTGAATGAGCGGCTGTATAATGGCAACAGCCATGCTTTGATACAATTATCAGCCACGTATACTTTTGGGTATGGCAGGAAAATCAAAAATGATAACGAGCCATCGGTATCAGGCAACGCATCTTCCGGTATCCTTAAATGATAGAATTTCTGAAGAATAGTATATCAAAGGCGATGTGTCAGTTCGACACATCGCCTTTATTGTAGAGATTTATCAGTCGGCTGCGGATTGTCAGCCGTGCTGACAAAGATTATTTAAGTTTTTTGGCAACAGAAGCCGGAACGGCGTTCTTGTTGACGAGGATCGACATAGTTTTTGCGAGGAAGTAAGGCTCGCTGACATAGAAGAAACCATTATACTTGTGGTTCTTGTCGTCCCATGAATTTTTTACTTTGTAGTAGTTCTTACCATTCTGGTCAGTTGCACGACCTACGATCACCATGCCATGGTCGTCGGTTGTCTCGAAGCGGTCAAATCCTTCCTGACGAGATTCGGGTGTAACAGTGATTTCATCGACAGGACCGTTGAAGTTGTACTGGTCACGCTTTTTCTCGGCATCTGTAAGTTTGACCCATCGGGCGAGTTCGGTGCCGGAGAGATCCTTTTCTTCCTTAGCCTTAGGCATCACAGCAACACCATCTCTCCACTTGAAACCGGGCTCGCTGACGTCGGCAGCCCAAAGAACGGTGTAACCGCCATCAATGGCGTTGTCAACGATAGCCTTGAGCTCGTCGAGGGGGACGTTCTGATATGGAGCTGCAAACCAGTTGTCGGCAACTTCAAGAACGAAAGGAGTGTAGTAGGGGTGATGGGTGAACGAAGTGAAGGGAACAAATTCCGAAGGGTTGTAGGCGAGTGACTTAGCGTAGGATTGGGGGGTGTAAGTCTTGCCGTCGACTACAAACGTCTCGGGAACTTCACCGAGGTAAGCGTCAAGGATGCCCTCGAAGCCCTTACGCCATGCGGTGGAAAGGCGACGGTTGGGGTGCTTGTTAACGGCATTGAGGTAAGCCTCAAGAACAGCCTGGAGCTCGGCATGAACGTGACCGTCCTCACCATATTCCACGCCATGATAAACTTCTTCAGGAACGATACCATACTGCTCGATCATCAGGGGCACGTCGAGGATGGAGCCGCCGGGGCTGAAATTGGATTGTCCACCCATGCGGATAAAGCGGTCAGCCTTATCGAGGTAGCACTGACGGACAATGTACATCTCGCTGAGATCAAGGGGCTTTCCGCCATTGCGGAGAATGTCTTCCTCAACCTGAGAGACGCCTGAGAAGCACCAGCATGTGCCGCTCTTGTTCTGATTCTTAACTGAAGTGGTGGGGGCAACTTTCACATCAGTGAAAATGAAACCCGTAGTGTCCTTTTTCTCTTCCTGAGCGTTAGCGAACCCGCAAACGAGGGAAGCAAGGAGAACAGATCCAATGACTTTTTTCATTGCTTTTATTGTTAAAAAATAGTTTTTATAGAAATATGGCGGTAAAGTTAACTAAAATATTTTAAATAGCCATCGAAAAGCTTGTGTTTGTTGACAAAAGAAAGAAATAATGAAATTTATTTAGTTGGAAGGGCAGAAGATAGTATTGATAATATGAGGTTTTGCAAAATAAATATGAAAAAAAGAGGGAAAAGTTTTGGGAGTTCAGAAAAAAGCAGTACCTTTGCAACGTTGAAACGAAAAAACGCAAGGCGATTTAGTGTAGAGGCCTAGCACGCCGCCCTCTCACGGCGGAAACCCGGGTTCGAATCCCGGATTCGCTACAACACCACGAGCGACTGCTTCGGAAACGAGGCGGTCGCTTTTTCTATAGAAATATTATGGGAAGTTGAGGGTGGACTGAGGCCGTGACGGCGCATAGTAAAAAAGCTGTGTTTAGTATATAAATTCTTACCTTTGCAAA
>CAMWPM010000063.1 GCA_947176235.1 uncultured Bacteroidales bacterium
TGTGGGCCGCGTTCCTGACATCGGGACTGTCGGCAAGGTACTCCACAATCGTGTCGTTCCTGCAAATTTTTAAACTATAGTACCCCCAAGAAAAATAATCTTGGATTATGAAGAAAATTCGTATTTTTGCAAAACGAAATAACAGGTATTCCCAAAACAGGTTACATGACAAAAAGTGCAGACGTCAAAGCCTGATAAGGGTGGGAATTATATCTGAGATTCAGCTTTATAAACAATTAATTGCACATAATGATACGAGCAGATAAAATAATTGATGCTTTTACCGCAATAAGTATTAAATTAAGTCTTTCATTTATTATTGTTGCTTTTTCTTCGGCGGTCACTGTCAATGCTTCCAACGATGGTATGCTGCCAGAAAAATATACAATGTCATACGGCGATACGGTGCGTACCTACCGCATGTATCTGCCTTCTTCGATTGGTGATGGAGCACCTCTCGTGGTGTATACGCATGGCTATGGTTCCAAGACCCGTTGGCGCGATGATCTCAATGCGGTTGCCGACAGTTGTGGTTTCGCTGTATGCTATCCCGATGGTCTGCCGGACTCACGTGGCAACGACAGCTGGAAGGTAGGCTATCCGTCACAGGCGAGTATGGACATCAATGAAGCTGACTTCTTCCGTCATCTTCTTGATGAGGTGACTGCAAGATTCAACTTGAGCAGGGAAAACGTGTTTATGGCAGGATGGTCAAATGGGGGTGACCTCTGTTATCTTCTTACCTATACAGATCCAGCCTTGTTCAGGGCGTATGGCTCGGTAGGCGGACTTATGTATGAGGATATTTACAAAAACAACACTCTTACGCTTCCTGTGCCTTTTATTGAGATTCATGGCGACGCCGACGAGTTTGCGATGTGGCAAGGCGACCACTTAAATACGGGTGGGTGGGGACCCTATATACCCGTTCCGTTTGCTGTTGCTGCTGTAGCAGCAAACAACCGCTGCACCACTCAGGCGATTGATATATTTCCGACCAAGCGTGATGCAAACCGAATGGTGAAACGTACATTTTATAGCGATGCACCTTCGGATTGCGACGTGGTCATCTATGAGATTGAGGGCGGCAAACACTCATGGGCGGATGAAGATGTGGACACCTCCAAAATACTGTGGGACTTTTTCTCCCGCTATCTTGTGGATGAAAATTAAGGGCGGCTCAAAGTCAGTGGGAATAAGCCACGAGAATATTAACAAGACCGACAAAATAAGTTTAGCACAAGGCGGCGCATAAACTGTCCCAATCAAATTTCAACTTATCAAAATAGGTGAAATTGTATTTTACTTCTGTACAAAAACGAGACAGGATATATGCTTTCTCGGAAGCACTAAGTTTCTTTTCGTTTGCCTGACCATAACAAAAACTGCCGGTGGCAAAAATGGGAAACACAAATAATAGAACTAATTTTTTTACGAAATTCATTTCTTCCTTCTGAAAAATTTAATCCGCTTTATTGTATGTCCGATTAAAAATACAATCAAAAGAAAACCTATTTTCCCATGCACACCCCCTAACGGACTATGATCACTATTAATTAACCAATGAATTAAAGACGCAATACCTGATATGAAAGTAAGAATATACAACCACCAAAGTATGCGCGTCGGTACTTTAAGTTTGCTAAATTTTGTAAGCCACTTTTTCCAATGAAAATGAAGATAAATATGCCATACAACAAGACACATGAACGGCAGTGCCACTATTATATGGAAAATAACCGGGAAGAAGCCACTACTTGAAGTCGCTTCCAACTGTATGCTTGATGCGAGGACAATAGGTAATAGAATTGCCAATGTCCAATCGCATATCTTTATTTTTTGTGCTTTTGTCATAGTGCAAAATTACTTGTTTTCATTTGTTGTGAAAATATTAGCCTTTAAATAGTCCGAAGAGGATTCAAAGATGATATACAGTACAGCAAAACAAATCATACGATATGATTATCTTCGAGTATGTTTTGTAAAGTTGTAGAATCAACAATTACCTCTGCCGGTGCATAAGCACTTTTTTTGTGGACCACTCCTAAATTCACTAATTGTTCTATGATTTTTTTAGCCCGATTGTATCCTAAAGAAAATTCAAGTTGAATTGAATTAGTCGAAATTTTACCATACTTCACCGCAGACTTTGCAATTTTGGCTAAAAGTGGATCGAAATTATTATTAGTTGACTCACCTTTATCCGTAGGAAGTTTGGATGTTATCTTATCAATAATTCCCTCCCATCCGGGGATTAACGAATTGATAGCGGTCTTAGCTTTTGAATAAGGATGCGTTAATTCAAGATGATTCCTATTAACTTCTATTTTATCTAATATTTGGTCCATATATATTATAGCATCGTTATAATTTTGTAATCTCTTATTATTGACTCGATCAATATTTGTAAGGTAGGAATTATATTCTTTCTTTTTCTTGCGAGCCTTGATCATGAGGCATAGAAGAATGGAAAGAGGGATTAAAACCAAAAATACAGCAACAGACACTAATTCAGAAGTATCGGAGAATCCATTCACTATTGCACCAAAAGTAAAGAAAAAACATGAGAGGATCGAAATTACAACCATTGTTAGTAAGCATCCTTTAGGTTGATAACTATCTAAGGACTTTGCAGTTTCAAGGACAGGAGCTTTGATTTCCATTTTTTCCTTTCTGTAATTTAGAGATTGCTTATTTAGCTCATCTTCCTCTATCATATAAGAATCATGTTGTTCAAGTAAAGTTTTGAATGGGGAAAGATTAAATTGAGTTCGGAAAGAACTTACTTGATCGACATTATTTTGCAAAATTTTTTCCCATTTTGAACAAAACTCCTTATCTCCAATCTCTTCCAAATTAACTTTTGCATCTTCCAGGCATAAATTTATTGGTTCTCTGAATATCTCTAAAAGAAAATACTTAAAAGACATATCCTTTTGCTCGCAAATAATATCGATGCATTCTTTGATATTATGGGCAAGGCTTCGATAGTAACGAATTTTCTCTTGCCTCTTTGCTTCATTTATTTGGTTCTCAAGTATTTGCTGGTTTGTAGCATTAATAGCCCTGAGTTCATTAGATAAAGAATTTTCTAATTTGCCTATATACTCACACTGAGCATATTGCGCTAAAACCATTAGCTTATTAAGTGCGCTGATCTTTGCAAGAGAGTATGCTTGATAAATATTAAGTGTTCTGTCAATATTCATTCTATTGGGATTTCTTAATCAGTTACTTGATGTGTTTTTAAGAATCTTTATAAAATCCGGTAATGTAATAATTTCTATATTGGCGTCATTGAATGTATTCTGTAAATAATAGGTGTCATTTACCAATATATATCCTTTTTCAATATCTGATTTTTTCAAAGCAGTATGGAATCTGTCAATAATGTCTTTAACGAAATATGATGAGGGTTTTCTTTTCCAATATTTTATATCCACTGCTACCAGAATATCTTGTAATTTTACAGTTATATCCCAGCCAGGATCGTGTACGCCGGACAGAGAATAAATTGCTCGATTTTTATTTAAAGAAGAAATAACTTTTTCCTCAAACCTGATAGCCTCGGTTTGATGAATAGAATTTCTTACCGATATATCTCCTTCCTGATTGTTCTTGATCTTGATAAATAAATATGCAATGAAAATTAGAGTAATGCTTGCTCCAACGGTTATCAAAATCATATTAATATCATCGAACCCTTTTGTAAAGACAGAATCAAAAAAAGAAACCGTTGTACCTATTAATACGGAAATACCACCTAAAAGAAGGGATGTCACTGCCAAATAATCTGTTCCTTTTTCGTCGGAGCGAGGAGAGAATTGTCGATCGAATGATTTTTGATTATTGTTGATCGCAATAATCAATCTGCCAAGGTTCTTATTTCGTTGTTCTTTAGAAATCAAATCATTCTCAAATATTCGGGTAAACAGCAGGCTATAAATTATATCAACGGGCAATAAATCGGCAGGGTCTACTTTGTAATCACGCGCTAACCCTTGTTTTAAACGATCGATATCAGAAATCGAAGGAGAATAATCTTCAAGAATAATACGTTTCAAAAGCGTATCAACCAATATTTTATCAGCAGATTTTATGCGCTCTTTCTTTGCCCCAATTGTCTGCTTATATCCCATCAGGAACAAGACAACTGAGACAAGGATTCCTAATCCGGTCTGAAAATACTGCTCCATTTTTTCTTTTATAGTATCAGGGTTATTGCCTGACAGATTGGGTGAGGAGGAAGATGAGGGCGAGGCGGCGCTGCTGCCAGGTGGGGAAGTCGGCGGCGCGGAGTTGGATGGCTCCTTCAGTGGGAGCGGTGGTGAGAATGCAAGGCGGGCAACATCCGGAGGCAATGAGGGCGTCGGCGATTGCATCAGCGCCCCCGATCTTGTACCAGCTTTCAGGCGTGTCGTTTTCGCCGGGCACAAGGCTGATTACAAGTGGCTCCACCGTCGCAGTATTGATGCCGGCGGGTGTATAGGTGGCAGTGGAGGTGTTGAGATCGTATGTGACCGTGCCGTGCGGGACATCGGCGCCCATCGATGCAAAATGGTAGGGGGAGGCGGGATGGTTGCAGATGCTCGGTTTGAATCCCTTGGAGGGGGCAAGGTACATGTTCTGAGGATCAGCTACCGGAGTGCCGTCGACCATGAAGAAATAGGTGAACACTTCGTCGGGGGTGGTGCGGGGGATTTCTATCTGCCATACGCCATCGCTGTCGCACATCATGGCAATCGGTTCAGAGAGGGATTCTGCCACAAATTCTACCTTTGAGGCTTCCGGAGCCTTGAAACGGAAAGTGATGCTGTCAGTGCCGTACTCGGGAGAGATGATGGGGCGGGGGAAAAGTCGAGCCAATACACCGGGGGTGAACTCCGGTTCACTTCCGGTGGCAGCCAGAGCCGGCTTAGCGTTGTTCATGGCTTGTGCGGCTGCATCGGGGCGGAAGAGGAGGGGGAGGGTGCGGGAGAGAAAATACTTTGCGTTCATCCATGTGTGACCGAACTTGTCGGTAGTGTATTCCTTTACGGAACGTATGCCTTTGTTGTCGAGAAACTCCATGTAATCACGGGCACTTCCGTAGAGAAAATCGTCAGTGCCGACGCCGAGCCAGAAGAGGTTGATGCGACTGTTGGTGTCGTCGGCATCGTCATAGACACCGGGGAGAGCTGTGGAGGTGAACGAACTGTAGCTGCAGAGATAAGAGAACTTGTCGAGGTGGGTGAGTCCGCAGGCAAGACCCTGATTGCCACCGCGGGAGAAGCCGCCGATAGCGCGGTGGTCGGGATCGTTGATGGTGCGGTAGTGAGTTTCGACATAAGGCATCAGGTCATTGATAAGGTCGCTGCCAAATGTGTCGCCCATTCCCATCATGTCGTGCGGGGAAGCGGGGAGAAGTTTGGTGGGGTTGCCGTAGGGGAGAACCACGATCATCTCTTCGGCTTCACCGTCGGCAATGAGATTGTCAAGGATATAGTTGACACGACCTACCTTATAATACACTTCCTCAGTGTCGGTTGTACCGCTTATGAGATAGAACACCGGATAACTTTTCTCAGGATCCTGACTATAGGAAGGGGGCAGATAGACCACGGCGTTGTTGGTGCCACCGAGAGCATCAGAGTAATAATGGATGTAATCGATTTTGCCGTGCGGGACGTCATTGATGTCGTGGGGTAGTGAGGATGAGGGCGATGGGATTTCAAGAAGGCTGTTTTTGAATCCTTCGTTGGGGAAGTATTGGTCGTTTTCGGGGTCCATCACGCTTACACCGTCAACGATGAAGCAATAGGGATACATGTCGGGAGCCGCAGGTCCGAGGGTCACGGTCCAGACACCTTGGGCATCGCGTGTCATCGGATTACGTCCGGCAAACTGGACGTCGACAAGCACTTCACGGGCATTGTCGTCGCGGTAGCGGAATGTCACGGTGCCATCATTGTTGCAGACGGTTGACTGCTGAGCTGATGCGAAAAGAGTACTGCCAATGAAGAGATTAAGGAGGATCAAGTGTTTCATAAAGTTGGATTAGTCAGATTAGTCAGATTAGTCAGATTAGTTAGATTCGTCAGATTATCGGATTACAGTAGAGAGGGAGAGGGGGAGAGATGCGGAGGATGAACCGATGTGGAACACCACCCGTCCGGGCTCAAGGATCCATTGATTCGCGTCTTCATCCCATTTTGCAAGGTCGCGGACATTGATCTTTACCGGGACTTTAACTGTCGCGCCAGCCGGAACGTTGACCTTTGAGAAGCCCCGAAGCTGCTTCTTAGGGCGAAGAGGATCTTTGCTGTCCGGATAGGAAGCATAGACCTGAACGACTTCCTCACCGTCGAGGGTGCCGGTATTTGAAATAGTGACGTCGAGCGTCAGGGCGTCAACCGGATTATCCAGGGATATAACATCAGAGTCAAGGGTTGCACTGTCATACCTAAAACCTGTATAGCTCAGCCCGTAGCCAAACGGATATAATGGTGTACAGTCAAAGTACATGTATGTTCGACCGTTGGTTATGTCATAGTCCATCATGTCGGGAAGATCGGTGATGTCCTTAACCCACGTCTGGGTGAGACGGCCGGAGGGATTGACTTTGCCGGTGATGACGTCAACCAGCCCGTTACCCGTCTCCTGCGAAGAGTGGGTGAAATGTAGGATGGCAGGCAGATTCTCGTCGCTCCAGTTGATAGTGTAGGGGAAGGAAGATTGCAATACGAGCACCGTGTTGGGGTTGGCATTGTAGAGCTGTCGGATCATATCTTCATTGGGCAGATTGAGGGAACGGCGATCAACCGCTTCGCGTCCGTCGGAGGGGACGGGGCAGAAAAACCAATCCGTACGTGTGCCGTAGGGGTGATTCCCGGCTACGACAAACACGATATCGGCTTCCTTCGCTATCCGTTCGGCTACGCTCATACGATTGTCAGGTATCGCTTTAACCTCAATCCCGAGCGGCTCAAAAGTACGGCGGAAGGCATCGAGAATAGTCACGGTGTAAGCCGGGGCTCCACCATACCAGTCCTGAATCACTTCGTCAATATGTTCGCCGACAAGACCGATAGTTTTGATATTTTTAAGGTCAAGAGGGAGAAGAGGATTTCCATTGACAGTATCGTTTTTGAGGAGCACGATGCTTTTGGCAGTAGCTTCGCGTGCGAGGGATCGTGCATATTCCTGCTCCCAAGGGGCGGGGGAGTCGGGGGAGACGTAATAGGGGGTTTGGCGAATGTCGGGGTCGAGAAGTCCCAATTTCAGGGCGACTTTCAGATTTCCGCGTATGGCACGGTCGATATCTGCCTCAGAGAGCAATCCTGACTCAAGGGCGACCATAAGCGGCTCCTTGTAGCGGTCGAGGAACTGACCTACTCCGGCTTTTACTACCTCCGCGGCAGCTGCCGGCAAGGAGTCGACATAATGATGGGCGGTGAAAAGCATTCCCATCGCTCCGCCATCAGTGCAAATTATTCCATCCATACCCCAATCCGGGCGGACAACCTCGTCGAGGACGGGGTGGACAGCCATCGGTATGCCATTCCATCCGTTGTAAGCCGCCATGAATGCGCGGCTCCCACCCTCGGTGATACCTTTCATGAAGGGGAATGAGTAATATTCATGGAAAAGGCGTGGGGAGAAGTCGGAGGAAGTGGAGTCACGACCATACTCATTGCTGTTGGCGAGGAAGTGTTTCATCAGTGCAGCCGTTTTCCAGTATCTTTTATCGTCGCCCTGCAATCCCTTGATCTTGGCAACGGTCATCGCCGCCGTAAGGTACGGATCCTCACCGAAAGATTCTTCGGTGCGTCCCCAGCGCGGATCTCTTACCAGATCAGCATTCGGAGCCCTGAGTACGAGAGAACGGGGTCCATCCTCCTGACTGTAGTACCACCTCATTTCATCGGCAGTGAGGCTACCTATCCGTTGCATCAGATCGAGATCCCACGTCTCGCCGAGTCCGTAGGCTTGCGGATGAATAGTGGTGGGCAGACCGTTTTCTCTGGTGGGACTACCCAGTTGCAGACCGTGGAGTCCTTCAAAATGATTGCTGTTGGGGATTTCAAGGCGCGGTACTCCAAGATTCGTGCCGAGCAGGTCGATTTTCTCATCAAGAGTCAAAAGACTCATGAGATTGTCGATTCTTTCATCATCGGTCAGGGTAGTGTCCTGATAGGCGACCTGTGCATTAACTGCCGGAAGAGATGCGTAGATTGCAAAAAGTGACGCGAAAAAAAAGTTTTTCATGGGAAATGTGATGAAACAAGTGAGATAGGAGTGAAACCGTTCTACGTTAAGACGAGCGGTTCCACAACAAACGCAAAGGTAATAAATCTGCCGAAAATAAGCTATTGCCGGCAGAATATTTTGCGGAGTCGACAGGGAATTAGGTCAGGCAGTGAGCAGGACGAGGGCAATGCCGAGAATGATGAGCAGGGTGTTGGAGACAGCGTAAGTGACCGTATAGCCGAGAGCGGGGACACTGCTGCCGAGACGCTCCTGTACGGCACCGAGCCCGGCAGTAGTCTTACGTGCGCCGGCGCAACAACCGAGAGTGACTGCGGGGTGGAACTTAAAGAGACGATGACCGATGAGGATTGCGAAGAACAACGGGACGAGAGTCACAATCAGACCGGCAATGAATATCTTTGGCCCGACTTCAGTGAAAGCGCTGATGAACGAGGGTCCTGATGCTATTCCGATTACAGCGATGTACATGTTAAGACCAAGATTATTGAATACCCAGAGCGATGCTTTTGGAATGGCACCGTAGACCGGACGTTTAGCCCTGAGCCAGCCAAGAAGCAGACCAGCCACCAGCGCGCCACCACTTGCCCCGAGACTTACGGATACAGAACCAATCTTCAAAGCCAATGCACCGAGGAGTCCGCCCAGCAGAATGCCGAGACCGATAAAGACGAAATCTGTGGTGAGCGTGCGGGGGTCGGCATAGCCGATTTCCTTAGCGGCGCGGTCAAGATTTTTCTTTAATCCGACGAGCTCAAGGATGTCGCCGGGAAGAATTTCAGTCTGACTCATGGGGTTGAGAGGCACTTCATTGCGGCGCATACTCTTAATGTCGACACCATCCATCCAGTCATGCTCGAATAGGTCGTGGACGGTCATTTTCCCGAACTTTTTCGAAACGGTGACATCCACATCCTCGACGGGGAATTTCAGAATGTTCATTCCGGCTACCTCATGTCCGAGCCAACTATTGTCGCCTACGATCATCTCGCGTCGGGCGGCGATAGCCACGACGTCGCCGGGATTAATCTCTGTGTCGGGAGTGACATTGTCGATGCGTTCACCACCGTCAGCTCTCTCGATGCGCTCAACGGTCACACGCTTGCCAAGAGATTCAAACTGCAGACGGATCATATCGGCAGTTTTTGCTTCGGTCATCCACGGTCCATCTGCCACAAATGCTCTAAATGCAACAGGTCGGCATGCAGTGAAACTGGCAGGATCGTTGCCGGAAGCCGGACTAAGCGTTTTCTCAAGCTCGCGAGTCATTGCCTTCACTTTATCCAGTCCTCCCATCATTGCCGGACCGACATAGCCGAGCAACCATACAGCCCCGAGGGTGCCAAACACATAGGTCATGGCGTAGCAGACGGGGATAGCGTCGGCCATCGCTTTTACAGTATCTTTATCACCGGGGAGTGACAGAACGGTGTCCTCGGCAGCTCCGACAACGGGAGAAGCTGTGGAAGCTCCCGCCATCATTCCGGCAGCCTGACCCGGATTAAGCCCAAACCACCAGGCGACTCCGAGCGATGTGGCGAGGATGAGCACACAGACCACAACCGCAAACAGAACCTCCCTCAAGCCTTCCCCTTTCATTGAGCGGAAGAACTGCGGCCCGACGCTATATCCGATGCAGAACAGGAAGAGGAGGAAGGATACGGACTTTAACGGACCCCCGACATTAATGTCGAGCTGACCGATGAGTACACCGATGATGAGCACCGATGTGACGGTGCCGAGGGCAATTCCCTTGATTTTCAATTTACCCAGCCAGAAGCCAAGTCCAATCGTTAGAAAAACTGCTAAAGCAGGAGTGTGTCTGAGTGTTTCGACGAACCACATAACGGATGAATTATTTGTTAATAGCGAAATCCGGATTGAGTCATATAGCCTGACTAAATCAAAAATGGACTATACAAGTATAACGAAATCAGGCAATTTTTGTTTTTTCCACCAGAAAAAAGAGGAGTGATAAATATGGAAAATTAGAAGATAAAATGTATCTTTGTGATCTGAGATTTTACCCAGTTCAATAATTCAAAACATGGATCGCTACCTGAAAGAGAGAGAACGCCAGAAAATGGCATACGATAAGCTGAGCAAGGAGCCGACCAATCTCCGCTTGAAGCGTGGTGCGGTCGTTTCAGCCATTCTGGCAGTCAGTTTGCTCCTACTGCCGATTTTGTGCGGAGACCATATATCGTGGAGATCGATGCTAATCATGCGCGGGAGTGCGGGAGTATGCGCTTTAGTATTTGCAATACTATATGCCGTGATGATGTACAGAATGAATGCTCAGTACATCAGGCAAAGGCACAATATCAAGAAGGAAGAAGAAACAGAAAGCTAATGAGGTAACTCAAATTGCTGTCTTTTCGGGCAGGTCAATCACCTTGTAGCAGAAGTAAGAGCCCGGGGTAATATTGTCGTCATTGTAATAAAACAATCCAAGTTTGCTAAAACGGAAAGAGCGTCGGAAATCGCACTCTTTCAAAGCCTGATACGCCTTCTCGTATGATGAAAATTTGGCTCCTCCTATAGCAAATGTCATGTGGAAAATATAATCGTCGTCGTGGTCGGCAGGACACGGTCCAAACGCGAATAATAAATCTTCATTAAGCATGCGCTGAGCTTCCGTGAGATGTGCGGTGGTTTTAACCCGCAGGCTCAAACATCCGGAAGGTACTCCTCCAAGAACGTCGGAACGGAATAGATCCATTTCAACAAATTCAATTTCAAAAGGTGAAAGTCGGGAAGCAAAACTGTCAAAAAAAGATTCAAATGCTTCCAAATCAGGGATCGAAAAGGGTTGCTTAAGAGACACGTGTTGGGGTAGACGTGCCATTTCAAATCCCATATGACCATATAGATGTGCCTCAAGCATAAGCTTTCTGCCGAAATTTTCGGCATCGTTGTCGGCGATCAAAACAATTGTTGCTTTCATGACTTTTCGAATGAATTATGTACGTCCTGAAATTATCAAATAATTAACGTACAAAATTAGTCAAAAATTCGCAGAAATACCAATGTCAATCCAGCAACAAAACCGAAAAGTTAAGCTCAAGCAGTTGCTGTATCGGTTCCTGAAAAAGGTTGACTCGGTTTAGTATGTTTACTGGGTTAGGTTA
>CAMWPM010000064.1 GCA_947176235.1 uncultured Bacteroidales bacterium
CCAACCGTCGCCTTGAGATCTTCATCGTCCCCGACACCCCCCTGATCTCCACCCTCCCCAAGCGCCGCTAAACCCCTAACTCCCAACACCAAACTCCTAACTCTCCTCCGTGAACCGCATCCTGTTTTTCCTCTCACTGCTTGCACTCATCGTCCCGGTTAAGGCATCGGCTTCCGACTACATTACGCCGGTCGACGACGCCTCTTCTGCATGTCGCGTCATTATTGCCGATGTTCCCTCATCATCCGGGCTCGCTGCGGTGGTCGTTGCCGACGATCTGTCTCGGGGTGCAGTCCTGTTTTCAGCCCCTTCCGGAGCCACATTTTCCCGTTGGGATTCACGTGGAGCAGCTTGGTCGCAGCCTGTCGCGGTATCTGTTGTTTCTCCGGGGCGGTTTCTGGTAAAAACCGGCACCGCCGACTGTGGCATCTCCGTCTCCGTCAATGGTCGTGACACTCACTTCTGGATTATCAACTACGCCGACAATCCGCTCACCCTTTCAGCCCTCGATCCATCCCCCGAAGCATCTGTCTGTGGAGTCACCGCGCTTCTGCTCTCCGGTTCAGCCTCTCCCATGGTCTATTATTCCATCAATGGAGTATCTTCTGTTCTTTCCCGCGATCTCACTCTTGTATGGTCCACACTCGAAGCCGTACAGTCCGAATCCGACGGATCATGGCAGATGACCGACGTCAGTCGCTCGCTCCCCTACGTGTCGGGGCCGGTTGAAGTCGATGCACCTCTCTGTGCCACTGAATTCACTCTCTCCGGCGATCGTTTTTCCTCCGCATGGGGTTTCACGCAGTCCGTTTCCTCTCCTCTCGTCCGGGCCTCTGCAGTGTCAGCACTCGTCTTTGCTGAGCAACACACGCGCGATGTTGCTAACGAACAGACCGCCGAATCCTCCGATGGCGTTCTCGGCGGTTCGGCTCCTGTCGACGTCACCTTTACCGCTGTGCCCACCGATGCCGCATCTTTCCACGAGTGGCAGATAAGCCGCGACCCCGAATTTTTCGACATCGATCTCCGATATTCCACCGACATTACCGACATCACTTTCTCCGATCAGGGCACTTTCTACGTCCGCTACGTTTGCGCCGACCCCTCGGGCGAGTGCGAATTCATCTCCGATCTGTTCACTGTCGCTGTCGGAGAGTCGGCGCTTGTTTGCCCCAACGCATTTTCCCCGCTCTCTTCACCCGGTGTCAACGATGAGTGGCGCGTTAGCTATAAGTCAATTATTGATTTCGACTGTGTCATTGTCAACCGCTGGGGCACTCCCATGGCGCACCTCACTCACCCCTCTCAGGGATGGGACGGACGGTATAGAGGTAAACTCGTCCCCGCAGGCGTCTATTTCTATGTCATCAGCGCCCGCGGTGCCGACGGACGTAATTACAACCTCAAAGGCGACATCAACATTGTCGCCTCATCACCACGCTAACTTATGAATAATCCTTTCAGCACTTCCATATTATGAATCACTTCCTTATTTCCATCATATTCGCAGGCGTAGCCGCAGGATCCGCACTTCAGGCATGCGCATTGGTTTCATCATCTTCTTCCGATGCTCCCGAAGTCGTCATCGAGCCTATTCAGGTTGCTAAAGTCGAGAGCCCCCGTGTTCCCTCTTCCATGGAATTTGCCGGGCAGAAGGTCGACCTTGACCGCATTGACATGTACGAGCGTCTTGACCGAGAACTCACTGCCATGACCTACACCCACGGCAACACTCTCCTCCAGATCAAGCGCGCCAACCGCTGGTTCCCTGTTCTCGAACCCATTCTCCGTAAGAACGGTGTCCCCTCCGACATCCTCTACCTCGCTTGCATCGAATCCATGCTCAACCCCCTCGCCGTTTCCCCTGCCAAGGCTGCCGGAATGTGGCAGTTCATGCCCGAAACTGCCCGTCAGTACGGACTCCAGGTCGATTCTGACGTTGATGAGCGCTACAATGTTGAGAAAGCCACGGCTGCGGCATGCCGCTACCTCCTCAACGCCTATAAGCGCTATGGCAACTGGGAGACAGTTGCCGCCAGCTACAATGGCGGAATGGCTGGTATCTCGCGCAAGCTTGAGGCTCAGATGGTCAATTCCGCTTACGATCTCCACCTCGTCGACGAGACTTCTCGCTATATGTTCCGCCTCTTGGCTGCAAAGCTGATTATGGAAAATCCATCCGATTTTGGATTTAGCCTTTCTCCCGACCAGCTCTATCAACCCTACGACTGTAAGGAAGTCGAGGTATCTGGATCCGTCGATGATTGGGCTGTCTGGGCTTCCCGCCGCGGCATCACTTACGCGCAGCTTCGTATGCTCAACCCCTGGATTCGTTCAGCCTCTCTCCCCAACAAAGCTGGGAAAACCTATAAGGTGAAGATTCCCGCATCTCCCGAGGCTCTGTCCCGCTCCCACTCTACCCACAGCGTTTATAATAAAAACTGGGTTAATGATGAAAACTGATAACAAGAAAAAAGATATAACCGCCGAAACTTCTGCATCCCCCGCCGGTTCGTTCATCGACACCCTTTCGGTCACCGGCGCAAGGGTACACAATCTCAAGAACATCGACGTTGAGATTCCCCATAATTCCCTCACCGTCATCACCGGACTGTCTGGTTCCGGCAAATCTTCCCTTGCCTTCGACACCATTTACGCCGAGGGGCAGCGTCGCTATGTCGAGACCTTCTCTTCCTACGCGCGCAATATGCTCGGTTCACTCGAACGCCCCGACGTCGACAACATTTCCGGTCTTTCTCCTGTAATCGCAATCGAGCAGAAGACAATCAACCGCAACCCACGAAGCACAATCGGCACCACCACCGAGATCTACGACTTTCTCCGACTCCTCTTCGCCCGCGTTGCCACAGCCGTCAGTTACCTGTCCGGTAAGGAGATGGTTAAGTACACCGACGAGAAAATTGTCTCTATGATCCTCGACCGCTACGACGGTCGCAAGATCTACATCCTCGCTCCCCTTGTCAAGAACCGCAAGGGTCACTATAAGGAACTCTTCGAGCAGCTTCTTAAGAAAGGCTACCTCACCGTGATGGTCGACGGCGAAATCCGCGAGATCACACAGGGCATGAAGCTCGACCGCTACCGCAACCACTCCATCGACGTTGTCATCGACAAACTGAAGGTCAACGCCAAGGACAACTCCCGTCTCCGCGATTCCGTCGCCAACGCTTTAAAGCAGGGTGATCGTCAGCTCGTCATCTACGATGTCGAATCCTCCACCCCAGGCTACTACAGTCAGTCTCTTATGGACCCCGACACCGGTCTGTCCTATCGTGAGCCTGCCCCCCACAATTTCTCCTTCAACTCCCCCCTTGGAGCTTGCCCCACCTGCAAGGGTCTCGGCACAGTCAATATCATCGACATGTCCAAGATCATCCCCGACGATTCCCTCTCCATCGCCGAAGGTGGTATCGTCCCGCTCGGCAAGGAAAAGAATTCCATGATTTTCTGGCAGGTTGAGGCAATTTGTGCGAAACATGGCGCCACGCTTCGCACCCCTATCCGTGACCTCCCCCCGGAGGCACTCAACGACATTCTCAATGGCACCAACGAGCGCCTCGCCATCAGGAACGAGACGATGTCGCTCAACAATTACTTCCTCTCCTACGAGGGACTGATCAAGTATATCGAGCTCCAGCAGGCTGACGAAGAAGATTCTGCGGCTAAGAAGTGGAGCCGGAGTTTCTACACTCAGGACGTCTGCCCCGAATGTCACGGCGACCGTCTCAACCGCGAGGCTCTGCATTTCTTCATCGACGGCAAGAACATCGCCGAGCTCTCCCGCATGGACATCGCGGCTCTCCTCGAATGGGTTTCTTCCGTCAGCTCCCGCCTCTCCTCGCGCGACAACATTGTCGCCACTGAGATTCTCAAGGAAATCCGCACCCGCCTCCGGTTCCTCGTCGATGTCGGGCTTCATTACCTCTCGCTCAACCGTGCGTCTGCCACCCTTTCCGGCGGTGAGAGCCAGCGCATTCGGCTTGCAACTCAGCTCGGGTCCGAACTCGTCAACGTCCTCTACATCCTCGACGAACCATCCATCGGACTCCATCAGAGCGACAATCGCCGGCTCATCGACTCCCTCAAGCGCCTGCGCGACGCATCCAACACCATCATCGTCGTCGAGCACGATAAGGAAATGATGGAGGAAAGCGACTATATCGTCGACATCGGGCCAAAAGCCGGGCGTCATGGCGGCGAGGTCGTGTTTCAGGGTGCTGTAAAGGATATGCTGAAAGGCGACACGCTCACCGCCCGCTATCTCAACGGCTCGGAGACGATTCCCATCCCTGCGCTCCGCCGTCCCGGCAATGGAAAATTCATCCGGCTCTTCGGTGCAACGGGTCACAATCTCCGCGACGTCGACCTGTCCATCCCCCTTTCCACTTTGACCGTCGTTGCGGGAGTCTCAGGCTCCGGCAAGTCTTCGCTTATCAATTCCACACTTCAGCCCGTAATCTCGCAGCACCTCTACCGCTCTCTTCAGCAGCCGCTCCCGTTCCGCTCCATCGAAGGACTCGAACACATCGACAAGCTCGTTACGGTCGACCAGTCACCTCTCGGACGCTCTCCCCGCTCCAATCCTGCCACCTACACAGGCGTTTTCACCGACATCCGCAATCTCTTCGTCAACCTCCCCGAAGCAAAGATTAGAGGCTACAAACCCGGGCGATTCTCATTCAACGTCAAGGGCGGACGCTGCGAGACATGCAAAGGCAACGGCTATCGCACCATTGAGATGAACTTCCTCCCCGACGTCCTCATCCCTTGCGAAGAGTGCGGCGGCAGGCGCTACAACCGCGAGACTCTCGAAGTCCGTTTCAAAGGCAAGTCTATCGCCGACGTTCTCGACATGACCATCAACCAGGCTGTTGAGTTCTTCGAGCACGTCCCCGCCATAATCAACAAAATCAAGGTGCTTCAGGAGATCGGACTCGGCTACATTAAGCTCGGACAGCCTTCCTCCACACTTTCTGGTGGCGAAAACCAGCGCGTCAAGCTCGCTACCGAACTTGCCAAACGCGACACCGGTCACACCCTTTTTATCCTCGACGAACCTACTACCGGTCTCCATTTCGAAGATGTTAAGGTACTCATGGGCGTCCTCAATCGCCTCGTCGACAAAGGCAACACCGTCGTCGTCATCGAGCACAATCTCGATGTCATAAAGCTCGCCGACCATCTCATCGACATGGGTCCCGGCGGCGGTCGCAATGGTGGACGCATCATTGCTGTCGGCACACCGGAAGAAATAGCCGCCACCGATTCCCCCACTGCTCCTTTCCTGCGTCAGGAGCTCAACTTCCAATCATCCGCATCATGAAAGGTTTCATCCTGTCCCTTTGTCTCGCTCTTTTTTCTGCCCTCACAGCCTCAGCCGGTATCCGGCAGGATTCCGTGAGCGATCCTGTGCCTTCGCCGGGGATTTCGCCCGACTCCATCGCGTCTCTTCTCGATTCCGGCATTTACAGCCTCCCCGACTCGGTGGCGATTGCCATCCTCTCAGCGGCAGCCTCTGATCCGGCAGTGGTTGCTGACGACATTCTCCGACAGTGCGTCAACTACACCCTTTCTGCATTGATGCGCAATCGCGTCGGCTCTCCGGCAGCCTCTTTTTGCTTCATTGACCGTTATGGAAAGACTGGCTCTCTCGATCTTCTTGATTCCGGAGGAGCGTCCATCCTTATGATATTCTTCGATCCCGATTGTGAGCACTGCCGTGAAATAATATCGGAGATCGACTCCGACCCCCGCCTATCCTGTGCCATCTCCACTGGCGATCTCATGGTTCTTGCCGTTTACCCCGACGGCGACCCGGAGGCATTCACCGCTGCATGCCATTCCCTCCCGGCTGGCTGGGTCGTAGCCCTCGACACGTCCGGGATCCAGGAAAACGAAATTTATGATATTCCGGAGACTCCCACCCTCTATTTGCTCGACCCCGACCATCGGGTCATTCTCCGTGGAATTTCTGACATCTCCTCCATCCTCCCCGCCATTTCGGGTGACCACCTTTAGCCGGACTTCCCCCTGCCGACTCAGATATGGACGTTCTTAAGCACCCTGTTTAACATTTCATCCCCCTCAGTTGTTATATCTTTGGAATTTTTCGTAACTTTGTGACTTAATAACTATTATTACCACTACATGCAACATCAACCCGATCTCACCAGACTTATCATAGACGGCATTCAGGATCGCAAAGGCAAGAAGATCACGCTTGTCGACCTCTCCGACATCGAGTCCGCGGCTGCCGATAGCTTCATCATCTGCGAAGGTTCTTCATCGATGCAGGTGGCGGCAATTGCCGACAGCATTCGCGAGCATCTTCTTGAAGAGGAGCGAATTAAGCCCTACAACTACGATGGATACCGCAACTCCGAATGGATCGTCATTGACTACGGTTCAACCCTCGTCCACGTTTTCCTTCCCGAGACTCGCCATCGCTACAATCTTGAGGAACTCTGGAGCGACGCCCGGCTCACCGAAGTCCCCGACCTCGACTGATTCCCCGGCTGCTACGGTAATTCTTCATCCCTCATCACGTTTTTCCTTACATCCCCCACTCCCTTTTTCAGATTATGGCAAAAAAGCCCCAGAAACGCACCATAAAGTTCAGCCTCTACTGGATGTACGCCGTCGTGCTCCTATTCCTCCTCGGCATGTTCTACCTCGACGACAACACCGTCACCAAGGAAGTAAGCTACATCCCCGAATTTGAGGATTACGTCAAGAGCGGCGGTGTCGAGAAGATTCTCGTTTTCCCGAAATCCAACGAAGCCGAGGCGCAGCTCAACGATTCCCTTGCTGCTGTCGTTTTCCACAACAACAAGATTTCCGAGACTCCCGGCACTAAGGCGATGATCTCCACCAAGATCCCCTCGGCGGGCGACCTCCAGTCAAAGATCGACGAATGGCGCGCCGCCGGTGTATTCACCGGTGAAGTCCGCTACGAGAAAGGTTCCGACTTCGGATCGCTCCTCTGGACTTTCGGTCCCGTCCTGCTTCTCATCGGCTTCTGGTTCTACTTCATGCGTCGAATGTCCGGACGCGATAGCGGAGGCCCCGGAGGTGTATTCAACGTCGGCAAGTCCAAGGCTCAGATGTTCGACAAGGACGGCGACCTGCAGGTCACCTTCAAGGACGTCGCTGGTCTTTCCGAGGCAAAGACGGAAATCGAAGAGATTGTCGAGTTCCTCAAAAACCCGCAGCGCTACACCGATCTCGGTGCTAAGATTCCCAAAGGCGCTCTCCTCGTCGGTCCTCCCGGCACCGGTAAGACCCTTCTTGCTAAGGCGGTAGCTGGAGAAGCCAATGTTCCCTTCTTCTCCCTTTCTGGCTCTGATTTCGTCGAGATGTTTGTCGGCGTAGGAGCTTCCCGTGTCCGCGACCTCTTCCGCCAGGCTAAGGAGAAAGCCCCATGTATCGTGTTCATCGACGAGATTGATGCCGTTGGTCGTGCCCGTGGCAAGAACGCCGGTTTCGGTGGTAACGACGAGCGCGAGAACACCCTCAACCAGCTTCTCACCGAGATGGACGGTTTCGGCACCAACAGTGGCGTCATCATTCTCGCCGCTACCAACCGTGCCGACATCCTCGACAAGGCTCTGATGCGTGCCGGACGCTTCGACCGTCAGATCTACGTCGAACTCCCCGACCTCAACGACCGTATCGCAATCTTCAAGGTTCATCTCAAGAAAATCAAACTCGCTGAGGATGTCGACCTCGATCTCCTCGCCCGCCAGACCCCCGGCTTCTCTGGAGCCGACATCGCCAATGTCTGCAACGAGGCTGCGCTTATAGCCGCCCGCCACAACCAGAAGGCTGTGACACGTCAGGACTTCATCGACGCCGTCGACCGAATCATCGGTGGTCTTGAGAAACGCAATAAGATCACAACCGACGAGGAGAAACACGCTATTGCAGTCCACGAGGCTGGTCACGCCACTGTTTCATGGTTCCTCCGTTACGCCAACCCCCTCATCAAGGTCACCATCGTGCCGCGTGGAAAGGCGCTTGGTGCAGCATGGTATCTCCCCGAAGAACGTCAGATCACACCCTCTCAGGCAATCCTCGACGAAATGTGCGCCACCCTCGCCGGTCGAGCTGCCGAGGAGCTGTTCCTTGGCAGAATATCCACCGGAGCCGCCAACGACCTTGAGCGCGTCACTAAGCAGGCCTACGCCATGGTTGTCTACTACGGCATGTCCGACCGTCTCCCCAACCTCAGCTACTACGATTCGTCTGGTCAGGAATACGGGTTCACCAAACCCTACTCCGACGATCGCGCCCGTCTCATCGATGAGGAAGTTTCGCGCATAATCGCCGAGCAGTACGAGCGCGCTAAGCAGGTCCTCCGCGACCATGCCGACGGGCATCGTCAGCTTGCCGACGTCCTCATCTCCCGCGAGGTGATCTTCACCGAGGACGTTGAGAACATCTTTGGAAAACGCCAGTGGGCATCTCGCACCGACGAGATTCTTGCCGCCAACCGCGACGGCGGCGCCGATGCTCCTGATAGTTCTGATACTAATTCCAATAAGTCAACCGGACTCCACGACGCCGACATCACCGACGTTGAAGCCACCGATGTGGCTCCTCAGGAGCTTCCCGCCCTCCCGCCGCAGCTCCCCGACATCCCTGCTGCGGACAAGAACGCCGCCGATGCCGGAGCCTCCGATGGCGGCGACAATGACGGGTTGCCCCCTGTCCCGCCACAAAAGTAATATCGTTTTGTCCCCCTCCACCTGTCAAAAAAGCACAATTTTTTCAGGCGCGGGGGCTTTTTTTCATTTTAGCGCTAATCCGATGGAATCACTCCCCTCCGATCCCTTCATTCTCCTCAGCTTCATCAACACTCGCCTCCGCGACGAATATCCCTCCCTCGACGCCCTTTGCGACGATCTCGGCGTTTCGCCTTCCGACGTCATCGAGCCTCTTCAGGCTATCGGCATGACATATATGCCCGAAATCAATCAGTTCCGCTGATTCCCGTCTCCTCCTACTCCTAACGGTCATTCATTTCTTGCTTCATAAATGGAAGATTACCTGAGCCAGCTTAACTCTCAGCAGCGCGACGCTGTTGTCTATTCCGACGGTCCCCAGCTCGTCATCGCGGGTGCCGGGTCCGGTAAGACTCGCGTCCTCACCTACAAGATTGTCCATCTCCTCGCCCACGGTTACGAGCCCTGGCGCATTCTTGCTCTCACGTTCACCAACAAGGCTGCACGCGAGATGCGCGAGCGCATCACTTCTGTTGTCGGCGCCGATGTCGCCTCCCGCCTCTGGATGGGTACGTTCCACTCCATTTTCGCCCGTATCCTCCGCTCCAATGCTGAGCGCATCGGGTTCAAGCGCGACTTCACCATCTATGACGCTGCCGACTCCCGTTCGCTCATCAAGACAATCATCAAGGACATGCAGCTCGACGACAAGGTCTACAAGCCCGCCACAGTCCAGAATGCTATCTCGATGGCTAAGAATGCACTCATCTCTCCCACCGACTATGCCGAGGACCGTGACCTGATGGAAGCCGACCGCCGTGCGAAGCGACCGCTCACTGCCGCAATCTACAAGGCTTATCGTTCCCGTTGCGTCGTCGCCGGGGCTATGGATTTCGATGATCTGCTCTACTACACCAACGTCCTCCTCCGCGACAACCCCGACGTCCTCAATCACTATCGTGAATTTTTCCGCTTCGTGCTCGTCGACGAGTACCAGGACACCAATTTTGCCCAGCATCTCATCGTTTCAAGGCTGACGAAGGATCTCGGCAACATGATGGTCGTCGGCGACGATGCCCAGTCCATCTATTCATTCCGCGGAGCCAACATCCGCAACATCCTCAACCTCCGCAACTCATATCCCGACCTCCGCATCTTCAAGCTCGAGCAGAATTATCGCTCAACACGCAACATCATTGAGGCGGCAAACTCCCTCATCGAGAAAAACACTGAGCAGATCCGGAAGCACATATTTTCGGAGGGAGAGAAAGGTTCTCCCGTCGAAGTTGTTCAGAGCTACAGTGATTACGAGGAGAGTTTTCTCGTCGCCAACCGCGTCTCGCAGCTTAAGCTGACAGGTCACGATTCCTACGACGACTTCGCTATCCTCTACCGCACCAACGCTCAGTCTCGCGTACTTGAGGAGTCACTCCGCAAGCGCAACATCCCCTACCGTATCTTCGGCGGACTCTCTTTCTATCAGCGCAAGGAGATAAAGGACGCGATCGCCTATTTCCGTCTGTCGGTCAATCCCGATGACGACGAGGCTATCCGCCGTATCATCAATTTCCCCGCCCGCGGAATAGGCGAGACTACCGTCAACCGTATTATTCGCGCCGCCATTGACAACGAAGTCAGCATGTGGCAGGTCATTTCCGATCCCGCACGCTTCAATCCCGGCTACAATTCTGCTGCCGCACGGAAGATCGAGGGTTTCCGATCTCTTATTGAAAGTTTTATCGAGCTCAACCGGAAAGGCACACCCGCCGACGCCGTTGCCACTGCCATAATCAGCGCCACACAGCTCCTCAGTTCTCTTCTCACCGACCGCACCCCCGAAAGCATCTCCAAGCAGGAGAACCTTCAGGAGTTGCTCAACGGCGTCAAGGAATTTACCGACACCCGTGTCGAGGAAGGACGTGCCGACCAGGCAGGACTCATCGACTTCCTTGCCGAAGTATCCCTCGCCACCGATCAGGACACATCCGATTCCTCAGGCGAGGCTGTCACCCTCATGACCATCCACGCATCCAAAGGTCTTGAGTTCACCAATGTTTTTGTCGTCGGCGTCGAGGAAGATCTTCTTCCCTCCTCCATGGCAAATTCATCCCCCTCCGAGATTGAGGAGGAGCGCCGTCTGCTCTATGTTGCGATCACTCGTGCAAAGCGGCATTGCATGCTCTCCTATGCCACCTCCCGCTTCAAGAATGGCGAGCCCAAGGTTTGCACAGCATCGCGTTTCCTGCGCGACATCGATCCTCAGTACCTTCGTCTCGCCACAGGCACATCACTCGGCTCCGGAGGCGAGCGTATGACCAATCCGATGGCTAATTATCGCGCATCATGGAGTGCCCCCCGCCCCGCCGTACCCTCCACTCCACCTGGCGCTTAAACCCAACTGACGCTGCCGACGAATAGAGAGGTGTAGATCTGGGTGG
>CAMWPM010000065.1 GCA_947176235.1 uncultured Bacteroidales bacterium
ACCGGGGACACAAGGATTTTCAGTCCTTTGCTCTACCAACTGAGCTATGGCACCTTTGTGCGGGGGCGGGAGTGGTCTCTCGCTTTTTGCACTGCAAAGGTAAGACGTTTTTTTGAGTTGTGCAAGTTTTTCGTTGCGTTTTTGCGGCAATTTTTTGAGTGGGCTCCCTTAATCTCTTAGCATAAGCTATTTATGGGTATGGTAAGATTGATTTCGGATAGTGTGGCAGTACTTGCACAAAGATCGTCGAAACGGGAATTATTTGCGGACGGGGTCGCAGGTGAGTCCGACGCCGAGTTTTTTGAATATCTTGTGGTCGACTTCTCCGAGCATCACGGTGGAGTGCATCTGGCAACCGTCGAGGAGTGGGAGGACTTCGAGTGATTTGCGGCAGTCGGGGTTGCGGGTGCTGAGGACGGAGAGGGCGACGAGGACTTCGTCGGTGTGGAGGCGTGGATTGTGGCTTCGGAGGTACTCGGTCTTGGTGTGTTGGATGGGGGTGATCATTTCCTGGGGGATGAGTTTGAGGTCGTGATCGATGCCGGCGAGGTGCTTTACGGCGTTGAGCAGCAGGGCTGCGCTGGGACCGAGGAGGGGGGAGGTTTCGGCGGTGATGATTGTGCCGTCGGGGAGCTCGAGTGCGGAGCAGGGGACTCCGGAGGAGAGTGCGCGGGAGCGTGCGGCTTCGACGGGACGGCGGTAGGAGATGTCGATTTTCGCCTGCTTGAAGAGGAGGGCGATTTTGTTGACTTCGGCGTCGTTGCCGTCGGCTTGTGCGAGGCGGTTGAGGGCGGTGAAGTAGCGGCGGATTATCTCGTTGTAGGAGGCTTCGCAGCATACGGCGTCGTCGCTGATGCAGAAGCCGACCATGTTGACGCCCATGTCGGTGGGGGATTTGTAGGGGTTGGTGCCGTAGATGCCTTCGAAGAGGGCGTTGAGGACGGGGAAGATTTCGATGTCGCGGTTGTAGTTGACGGCGGTCTTTCCGTATGCCTCGAGGTGGAAGGGGTCGATCATGTTTACGTCGTTGAGGTCGGCGGTGGCGGCTTCGTAGGCGATGTTGACTGGGTGTTTGAGTGGTAGGCTCCAGACGGGGAAGGTCTCAAACTTGGCGTAGCCGGCTTCGATGCCGCGCTTGTGCTCGTTGTAGAGCTGGCTGAGGCATACTGCCATCTTGCCGGATCCGGGACCGGGGGCTGTGACGATGATGAGCTCGCGGGAGGTCTCGATGTAGTCGTTGCGTCCGAAGCCGTCGTCGGAGGCGATGAGGGAGACGTTGGTGGGATAGCCTTCGATGAGATAGTGGACGTAGGAGCGGATACCCATGCGCTCGAGGCGGGAGCGGAATGCGTCGGCGCTGATCTGTCCGTTGTAGTGGGTGATGACAACTGAGCCTACGAGGAAGCCGCGTTTCTGGAACTCGTCGCGGAGGCGTAGGACGTCCATGTCGTAGGTGATGCCGAGGTCCTCGCGCACTTTGTTTTTATCGATGTCGGCGGCGCTGATGACGATCACAATCTCTGCTTTGTCGCGGAGATGTGAAAGCATGCGGAGCTTACTGTCGGGCTGGAAGCCGGGGAGGACGCGGCTCGCGTGGTGGTCGTCGAAGAGCTTTCCGCCCATTTCGAGGTAGAGTTTGCCACCAAACTTAGAAATTCTCTCTCTGATGTGTTCCGATTGAATCCGCAGATATCGGTCGTTGTCAAATCCGTATTTCATAACGGGACACAAAGGTAGAAAAAAATCGGGAAAAGTGGAAGATGATGTGATAAAAATTGGAGGTAAAGGTGTGTTAATCTAATTTAGTAATGGTGGGCAATGCGGAGAGGACGGGACTGGGTTAATTTTGCAGTGGAGGGGAAAGTGGGCGTGGGGAAATAAACAATATGGTTGCGGTGTCAACCATTTCGACAGATGAAACGTTATATTGATGCTATGAGAAACGAACGAAAACAACAGAATGAATCAATGGCAATCGGGTGCCTGATCGGTAAGGCTAACCAGATACTTCTCGGTGAACTCGGGAAGGCTCTGAAAGCTGCCGGACTCGACATCACGACTACGGAATACCTGGTGATGCGAGCACTCTACAGCCGCGACGGAATCCAGCAGTGCGAGATAGCCGAGATGATCGGACGCGACAAGGCAGCCGTCAGTCGATGCGTTTCGGCGCTGGAGCAGAAACATCTCGTAAGGACGGAAGCCGTGAGCTATAAATGCCTGAGAGTCCACGTGACGGAATGTGGGCGCGGTCTTAAAGCACGAATAATGAGAGTTGCCGAGTTAAGGCACAACGCCCTGACGGAACTTCTGGCGCCTGATGAGTTTGCGGCTTTTACAAGTGCGCTAAAAAGGATTGCAGGCGAAGGCACGACTTACTGATTCATTGGAATAAAAGAAGCTTAATCTCAAACACTAAAACACACCATACAAAAATTAATCAAACTTAACTAAGAAAGGAATAATTACTATGATGACACTAACAATCTGGAGCGATTTCGCTTGTCCTTACTGCTACATCGGCGAGACTCGCCTTGAACGCGCGATTGAAGATCTCGGACTTAAGGATCAGGTAGAGATTAACTATAAAGCTTTCGAGCTTGATCCGACTGCTCCTAAAGAGGTGACGGGCGGGACGCCGGAGCGGTTTGCAAAGAAATACGGGCTTTCGCTCGACGGCGCAAAGCAGCAGATCGAGCAGATCTCGGAGCTCGGACGCGAACTCGGAATCGATTTCCGATATGCCACGACAAAATACTCCAACACCCGCGATGCTCACCGCCTGATGAAGCTTGCCGAGGCAAAATATGACCGCGCTACCGTGGAGCGGCTAAACGAGGCTCTCTTCAAGGCTTACTTCGTGGAGAATTTAGTTCTTGCCGATCATGATGTGCTTCTTGCCAAGGGCAAGGAGGCAGGACTTAAGGAAGAGGATGTGAAAGCTGTGCTTGACACGGATGACTACAACGACGATGTGCGTCTGGACGAACGTGAAGCGGCACTCAACGGAGTGAGAGGTGTGCCTTACATCATGTTTAACGGTCACTTTGCGGTGCCCGGTGCAATGTCGATCGACGGATTCAAGTCGGCACTCCAGCGCGAACTGAAGATGCAGGAAAAGGAAGAGGCGGAATCAGCTTCGACCGAACGTCCGCATCAGTGCGGTCCGGACGGATGCCGCCTTCTTTGAACATCGCCTACAAATTCAACCATGAAGCAAGAAAGGTACTGAACGATGATTAAGGAACTTCAGGTGCAAGGCGTATTTGCCGAAAACACCTATTTCTATATCGACGATCATTCAAGGTCAGGATTCCTGATCGATCCCGGAGCACAGGCAGGTCTGATCCATGACGTGATAGTGCGCAACGGATGGACGATTGAGAAGATTCTGCTCACGCACGGTCATTTCGATCATATCGGGGCAGCCGAACTTCTGAGAGAAAAGCTTTTGGCTCCGATCTACATCTACCCGGAAGATGCGAAATATCTGACGGATCCATATCTGAATCTGAGCGCCAACTCCGGACGTCCGATCACGGTGGCTCACTATGAGGAGCTATATGACGGCGAGGTGATACGGCTTAAATCCAATTCGGGATTCTATCTGAAAGTGATGCATACTCCCGGTCATACTCCCGGATCGGTGACTTACTATTCGCCGGAGGAGGAGGCAGCATTTGTGGGTGATCTGCTATATCAGCATGGACCCGGTCTGACACACTTCCCCGGCGGCAACCGAAGGATTCTGGAGGAGTCGATTGTCAACAAAATCCTTACGCTACCGACGGATACGGTGCTGCTGTCGGGACATTCGTCGCCGATCACAGTCGGGGAGGAGCGCAGGATGCTGTTGAGAGATTAGTGACCGTTTTTTATTAGTAAGTCGCTGTGCCGAATTTCGACACAGCGACTTTTATCATGCTTCGGTTGGAGGAGATTTCAGCGGAGGGTGGCGGTGAGGGCGATTGCGGAGTCATCGACGGTGATGGCTTTTGGCTCAAGGATTTCAAGGAGCTTGCGCGCCTTTTCGATCTTGGTGAGGTCTACCCGGATTTTCTTGTCGTTATTGCTTACGGTGACGGCGTTACGGATGTCGGGGTAGTTGTCGATGATAAAGGCAAGAAGTCCCGACAGGATCATGTCAATGGCAAAACTTCCAGAATAGATGATTGTCACGGACTCGCTGTCAAGCTGGGCAATCTTCAAGTCAAGACCGATATTGACGTTCTTGATAAGAATTTTCTGAGTGAAAGTGACGTGGAAAGAGTCGTCGGTGATGCGGCTTAATGTCACATCCCGATTGTAGTGTGAGCGGAGGTAGTCGCTTATTTCGGAAAAAGGAACAGACAGGATCATTGTTTCAAAAGAGTTTGATTTCTTCCTCTTTCACGTTGTCAAACCATTGAGTGAGGCGGTTGCGAGCCTGGGTGAAAGTGTGCGTGCCGATGTTGCCCCAGATCGTCCGGAGGGCATAAAGGAGGGCGAAGAGGTCGTCGGAGTAGCCGAGGGGACCGAGGAAGTCGGGGATGATGTCGAGGGGACAAATGAAATAGCCTAAGGCGCCGATAACGATTACTTTGGATGCGAGGGGGACTTCCTTGTCGGTCAGGGCGTAGTAGAGGATCAAGGCTGCATAAACAACCTTGATTCCGGCTTTGCGGGCTACTTTTGCAATTTTATCGAAGAGTTTTTCCGGGGAGAAATCTTTACTCTTTTCGGGGATTGATTTTATGATGGCTTTGTTTCTCATAATGCAAATATAGTCAGAGTTACTAAAACAACAAAAAGGATGTGGATTAAGTTTTTGCTGGATGACGGGAAGGGACGGACTCACGCGGAGGCGCAGAGGCGCAGAGAGCGCGGAGGAAGTTAGGAGTGAGGAATTAGGAGTTTTTAGTGCTTATATTAGCCGAGAGGGTGATAAAGAATGGCAAAAGTGGAGTGTTAATTATTAGCATGGGTCAACATATTTAGAAAAAATTGGGGTCGGATTTGTTGGGTATTTGAAAAAAATATTAACTTTGCGATGCAGACCGCAAAGCAGAAGCCCGGTCACGGGTTATGCGGGCGGGATGTAGAGGTGCAGAGGCACCTGATTTATATAAGCGTACACTCAGCGCTCTTTCTTGATAGACGGAAATCTGGAAAATTTCAATGGTAAAGTCAAGAATGTAGCAAACAGTAGACGCCGTGTGGATATGTTTATAAACTTCAATTGACACGTGAGTGCCAATTGACAGTGTATTGTTGCATATTCTGCGTGAGGCTTCTGCATGTTTGCTCGTTTCAACTTTACCGGGCATTCCAGAGCCTCCGTTTGTGGGAACGAGCAAAAAAGTGCGGTTCTCACGCTTTTTTTTTTACTAATGCTGTTTCAGAGAGCCATCAGCATATTAAATTCCAAAATGTCTATATAGTTATACATGTTCCCTTTAAGTATACTTTTGCATATTATAATATATGCATGGCATATTTCCGAGTTGTACTCCGGAATAATCAATCCTATGCAGCGCTCATCATTATCCCTAATTAACATATAGAAAAACAATAATAATCAATATTTCTAATCAAATTTGTATTAAAATGAAAAAATTAATTTCGCTTTTAGTATTGTTATCGATGGTTAGTAGCATAGCTTATGCTGGAAAAGACTTGAAAACAAACTATCGAACTGCATTAGTTCTTGCTTATTCTCCAACTAATAGTGTTTATGAGGACGAGAATGTGAAATTTGAAATCTATAATGAGCAACTCTGGGCGACTAATAAAACTAATAAGACAATATTTATAGATCTTTCTCAATGTTTTTTAGTTAATAATGGATCTTCATATCCAATGTTTGAAAAGGAAACGAATGAGAAAAAGGCATCAAAAAAGAAATTCTCTTCATCTATTGATGAATTTATTTCAATTGCTCCATCTACAGGATCAAAACAAAATGAAACATTTATCTGTAATCTCGGAAGAGGTCTTTATCACAAATATTCTTCTACTGAGTCTTATTCGGAAAATTTCTCAGAATATGAAGAACGGATGTTGACATTGATCAACGAATTGGTCAACGAGTCGCTTGAAGGAGATCCTAAAGGTAAAGAATATCTTGGCACAGCTTATCGTCATCTTACTGAGGACGAGAGTATCCATAATTTAGGAGTCTCACTTTCGTATGCATTTAATAAGCGGTCCGATGAATGGAATCCAGTTGTACTTTCCACTTGGGTGAGCGATGTTTATCTTGCGCCGTTTTATGTAGAACTACCGACAGAACTTTCAAAGAAGGAAAAACGTGGTTTTGGTGTTAAAAAAACCGAGGCGGCTAAAATCCATATTAAGGCAGATACCCCTTTTGAATTTGATGAAGATAAATCACCAGTTATAGTTTGTGATTGGAAGGGAGATTTTAAAAAGGGTACTTTTGAATTAAGCCATACTTGGGTTCCAAAAAAGAGTGGAATGGGATTTGGTAAACTATTGTTTGCCTCCTTTGCAACACTCGCAACTGGCGGTTTGGGTGCAGCTCTATTTACAAATATTGAAGATACAGCCTATAAAAAAGCTGTAATTTTTGATGGCTCAGAGGATGATTGGGGCAAGATGAGCTATATGACTAACACAGATCTGTCAAAATTTGATAACAAACGATAAATTTTAAAGCGGATTGAGAGGTTCAGACCTCTCAATCCCCTATAATTATGTGCCGTTTTATTATATTTCTGCTATCCTTCTTTGGTGGTATCAATGCATTTCCATATTTTGTTTCCTCATTGACTTCCCAAGCATTGGAAGATTTCAATGTAGGAAATATTGAGTCGGCTGTTGGTAATCTTACAAAAGCATCTGCTATTAATGATGTTATTGCCCAGTTTTATTTGGCTCAGTGTTATGAAAATGGTATTGGCTTAAAAAAGGATCCAACTGCCGCATTTAGATTATACAGAAAGGCGGCGGAAAGAGGATTGCCAGTTGCGATGCTCCATCTTGCAAATTGTTATAAAAGTGGATATGGAGTTGATCATAACAACTTAAGAGCTAATGAGTGGATGGCAAGATACAATGGAAAGGGAAAAGATGATACCCTCCCAGATATCCTTGAAATACTAAAGCGTTTGAAAAAGGATTCCCGTGATCATGCCTCAACAAGTGAGCCCCAGTCATCACCAACTGTGGTTAATCATTCTTTTGAATATGAAAATCAAAATCCTTTCCAAGAGGATACATTTGAAATTATGATGGAGAACTCGTCGCTATCGCACCATCTTTCTCAGATATCTGATGTAGATGTCGATATTCCCATATCAAAGAATATTTGTGACGACATATTCGCCCTGATAATTGCTAACGAGAATTACCAAGAAGTTGCGTCAGTTTCAGGAGCAGTGAACGATGGTGAGATGGTTTCTAAGTATTGTCAATTAGCACTTGGAATACCAACCTCGAACATTCACTTTGTTAAAGATGCTACTCTCAACAATATTAAACGAGAAATTAGATTGATTCAAAAGATAGCGAATGCATATGAGGGTAAAGTCTCATTTTTCATCTATTATGCAGGTCATGGTATGCCTGACGAACAGAATAGAGAAGCATATTTAGTTCCTATCGATGGGTTTGTTTCAGACATTTCAACCTGCTTTAGTCTTTCTGATTTCTATAATATTGTCGGGAATCTGCCTTCAAAAAAGACAATCATAATCTTAGATGCTTGCTTTAGCGGAGCGGCTAGAGGAGAGACAATGCTTGCATCTGCCCGAAGTGTTGCAATTAAGCCCAAGTCAACAATTCCTTCTGGTAACACGATTGTAATTGCATCCGCTCAAGGAGATGAAACTGCATATCCTTATGAAGAAATGCACCATGGTCTCTTTACTTATTATTTATTGAAGAAAATTAAAGAGACCAAAGGGGATGTCTTATTAGGAGATCTATTCGACTATGTCCGAGACAATGTTGTTAAAAAATCTCTTATAGTTAACGGTCGCCAGCAGACTCCATCGGCTGTTTGTTCAAAATCAATTGGTTCGCAATGGATAAACTGGAAAATAAATTAAATTTTATGAAAGCATATTTAACTCTATTTTTTATTGCAATAAGCATTATATTTGGTAGTGCAAAAGGCATTAAAGTCAACTTCAAAGGAATTGTTCGTCCATATACAGTAAAAATCGAAAAAATCGAATCAGTAGATAACGAAACGTTAGTGTTCGTAAAAATTAAACAACAGAAAAATTATAGCTACAGCATCTCATTTGAAGACTGTTATATAGCTCCATCAGATGGTAGTGGAACACCGATAAAGGGTCATCTCAAAATTTGGAATGGAGATAAGAAAAATATAAGAGATACGAAAACAGTAAGTGACTCCGATGAGGAAAAATTCATCCTCTCATTTCCAGGTATAAACCTTTCTGAGATTCAAAATCTCAATATAAAAATTGGGAATATCTTAGATAGAAAAAAGACAGAAATTATTTTTACCGATATACCTTTAACTAAAAAATAAATGAATATGAGAAATGTGAAATTTTTAATGTGCACAATTATTGCAGTTGCAACCAATTTTTCAAGCAATGCAGTGGAACCCGGTTATCGTGGATTCGTGGATTATGGATACATGATCGGTACCGGCGATTTTGACGGTTCGTCTCTTAACGAAATATCAACCACGCATGGTTATCAAATTCTTCCGCAATTATTTGTCGGAGCAGGTGTAGGCGTCCATCTCTATAAATTCAATGATGCCGGGAGTGATTTACACTACAATTTACCCATCTATGCTGATGTACGTTGGGATATTCTTGATGAAACAAAGTTTACTCCGTTCATTGATTTCAAGGGTGGATATTCGGTAGCAGGTGAGTTCACTGGTATGTACATAAATCCTTCAATCGGTTGTCGTATGGCTCTTGGTGATAAACTTGGTCTAAATCTTGGCGTGGGCTACACGTATATGAAAACCGGTTACGAATTTATCTACAATCATGAAGATCTGAATATGACGGGAATTAACATACGTCTTGGTCTCGATTTTTGAATGATTTGATTTTGTGATTAGAAGCCCTGCAGCAGAATTGTTGTCGGGCTTTTTTCTTATGGCAACTTTTGAGATGCATCGAAAGATAATCAGGGCTGTCTCCCAGGGTGGGGGTCAGCCCTGACTCTACAATCAGTCTATCAAAAAAGTGCGTTTATTTTGATGGAACCGTAGTGAATGTCGTGTCTCTTTTTTTCGGAAAAATCGACGGGAAAATCAGAGTGCGGTGGCAATCATTTCTTCAAGTTTTGCCTGTGACTTCTTGCCGCTCTCACGCATGAGTTCCTGTCCCTCTTTGTAGAGGACCCACGTGGGGTATTCGCGGAGCTTGAAGTGGGTCTTGACATTGCCGTTGTATGACGAGTCGACGCTGATCACGTTGGCGCGTCCGGCGTATTCTGCCTTAAGCGTTTCGACCATTGACATGATGTCGGCGGCATCGTCGTCGCCGGCATGACGGAATACCACAAGTGTGGGTGTGGAACTGCTTATCGCTTCCTGAAGGTGTTTCATAATATGTTTAGATTAAGATTATTAATGTTACATCAATATAACAACGGGGACGGGTGAAAGGTTTCCCCCTCCTCCGGGCTACATGTGGAGGTCGGCTTTGTGCCCGAGGGTGCGGGTGTAGCTGAAGAATCCGGCGCAGGCGGCAAAAACCACGGCGACGTAGAGGCAGACGTGGATGGCCCCCAGCTGACTTGCGATGAGGGCGAAGACGGAGCTGACGACCGTAGCGCCGAGAGTCTGACCGACAAGACGCGCCGTGCTCTGCACGCCACCGGCACCTCCGGAACGGTTGACGGGTGTAGCCATGACCATCACGATGTTGTTGGGGGTCTGGAACAATCCGAATCCTACGCCGCAGACAGCCATCCGCCATGCAATGTCCCATTCGCCGGGAGTCTGCCCTGTGAAGAGGAGCAGAAGGACGCCGGCGATAAAGACGCACATTCCGAGAGCTGCCGTGGCTCCGGGGTTATGCCGCTCGACGTAGCGGGCTGCGATGGGGGAGACGATCATCGTGGCGAGTGGCCAGGGCGTCATGAGCAGACCGGTAGTGATCGCCGAGAAGTGGTAATGGTCGAGATAGAGGAAGGGGAGGGCGATCATAGCCACGTTCTGCGCGATGAAGGAGCTTACGGAGGTGACGATGCTCATGGAGTACATGGAGTTGCGGAAGAGGTCGACCGGCAGGAGGGGCTGCTCGTGACGGTACTGCCGGCGGATGTAGAAGTAACCGACTGTGAGGGATATGGCGAGCAATACACCCGAAAGAGTCATGTCGCCCTTGCGGGTGAAATTGCCGAGGGCGTAGAAGAGCAAGCCGAACACCACCATGTTTTCCAGGGCGCTGATCCAGTCGAAGCGCACACGATGGTCGCGCGGCGGATTGTGCGGCAG
>CAMWPM010000066.1 GCA_947176235.1 uncultured Bacteroidales bacterium
CCCCGCACTCCGCTCTCCACTCCCCGCACTCCACTCTCCACCTCCCACTCTCCGCTCTCACCCGAAGGATTCGCCCTCTTCTCTGCAGCCGACCTTCGTGTCGGAATGCGCATCGAGCACCCACGCTTCGGCGAGGGCGTCATTATGTCCGTTGACACCGCCAATGCTGATCCGCGCATCACCGTTCGGTTCTCCAACGTTGACACCAAAATCCTCCTTCTCAAGTTCGCACGTCTCAAAATCATCTCACAATGACAGATTCTCACCCCGCTTCTTCACTCCCCACACCCTTCTACATCGTCTACGAGGATCGGCTTCGCCGTAATCTTCAGCTCATCGACCGTGTCAAGCGGGAGGCTGGAGTCAACATCATAATGGCTTTCAAGGCGAATGCCCTCTGGCGTTCATTCCCTATCATCCGCGAATATTGCCGTGACTCCACAGCTTCGTCGCTCAACGAAATGCGCCTCGGACGTGAATTTCTCGGCGGTGAAGTCCATTCCTATTGTCCCGCCTACACCGATGCGACCATTGGTGAATATCTCGACGGAAGCACCCACATCACGTTCAATTCCCTCGGTCAGTGGGAGAAGTTCCGTGACATCGTGGAGGCATATAATCGGAAGCATCCCGGATCACGGGTGTCCCCGGGGCTGCGGGTAAATCCTCAGTGCTCTGTGATTGAGACGGATATTTACAATCCCGCTCTTCCTGGATCTCGCTTTGGTGTCACGGCTGATCTTCTTCCCGTACTCCCCGCTGGCATTGAGGGTCTGCACTTCCATCAGCTCTGTGAATCCACGAGTTACGATCTTGCAAAGGTACTCGAAGCCTTCGAAATGCAGTTCGGACATCTGCTCCCGGCAGTCCGTTGGGTCAACATGGGTGGCGGACATCTCATGACCCGCGAAGGCTACGACGTCGACCATCTCATCTCCCTCCTCCGCGATTTCCGCGCTCGTTATCCCTGGATTGAAGTGATCCTTGAGCCGGGAAGCGCGTTCACTTGGCGCACCGGCGATCTCATCACCGAAGTTGTCGACGTCGTGACCAATCAGGGTATCAGCACAGCCATTATCGACGCCTCGTTTGCCTGCCACATGCCCGACACCCTTGAGATGCCATATCAGCCCGCTATCACCGAAAGTGTCCCGCAGGCTCCCGGTGCCTTGCCCTATCGCCTTGGCGGCAATTCATGTCTCAGCGGCGACTACATGGGCGACTGGTATTTTGAGCGGCCACTGAAGCCGGGCGACCGCCTGACGCTTGAGGACATGAATCACTACACCACCGTCAAGACCACGATGTTCAATGGCATCAGTCACCCCGACATTGTTCTCGCACATTCCGACGGTTCTGTCGAATATCTCCGCCGTTTCACCTACGAGGACTATAAAAATCGTATGTCCTGATCTTTTTTCATCCCTTAGTCAAGTCACGTTTCTTTGCCATGTCACCGCGTTATTCAGTCATCGTACCCGTCTACAATCGTATCGGCGAAGTCGAGGAACTGCTCGACAGCCTCGCCGCGCAGTCATTCCGTGATTTTGAAGTCATAATCGTCGAGGACGGATCCACACTCCCCTGCCGCGAGGCGGTGGAGACTCGTGCTTCGAAGCTTGACGTCCGCTATTTCATGAAGGACAACGAAGGCAGGTCCATCGCCCGCAACTACGGCATTGAGCGCTCTCGCGGAGAATGGCTCGTGTTCTTCGATTCCGACTGTGTCATCCCCCCCGACTATTTCTCCCGACTCGACGCCGCTCTCGCTGCCGGTCCCTCTCTCGACTGCTACGGCGGTCCCGACGCTGCCCATGAATCTTTTTCGTTGACTCAGAAAGCGATCAACTATGCGATGACTTCCTTCCTCACCACCGGCGGTATCCGTGGCGGGAAGGTATCTCTTGAAAAATTCACCCCCCGCACCTTCAACACCGGCTTCCGTCGTCGTGTCTACGATCGTGTCGGAGGATTCCGCGAGATGTTCTCCGAGGACATTGACATGTCCACCCGCATCCGTCAGGCTGGTTTCTCCATCGGTCTCCTGCCCGACGTGGCTGTCTACCACAAGCGTCGCGTCAATTTCCGCAAGTTCTTCCGTCAGGTCTACGTTTTCGGAATGTCGCGCATCACTCTTCAGCTCCTCTATCCCGGCTCGTTGAAGCTTGTCCACTGCTTCCCCGCTCTATTTGTCCTCGGGGTCGTGGCGATGATTCTCCTTGCCATTTTCTGCTCCCCCTGGTGGCTGCTGCCCCTCGCCGTCTACCTCCTCGCCATTTTCGTCACGGCTCTATCCTCCACACGCTCTCTCTCTATTGCCCTCCTCGCCGTCCCGGCAAGCGTCATCCAGCTGTCGGGCTATGGAATCGGATTCATCAAGGCATGGTTCCTGAAAATTTTCCTCCGCCGCGGACGCGATGTCAATGAAGAGATCGAAGCCCGCCGTGGCAAATAATTTTTTCTACCGAAATAGTCATGTCTGAATCTCCCGAAGTCCTGCCAGAAGCACCTGAATACGAAAAACCCGCTTCACTCCGCATATCCGACCTCTCCGATCAGGATCGTCCGCGCGAGAAAGCGTTGCGTCACGGTGTCGACTCGCTCACCGATGCCGAGCTTATTGCCATAATACTCGGCAGCGGCATGCCGGGCAAGTCTGTCATCGCTCTCAGTCAGGAAATCCTGCGCGACAACGACAATCGTCTCTCCCGCCTCGCCACCATGTCAGTCCACGAGCTCTCCACGAAGTATCAGGGCGTAGGACCCGCCAAGTCCATCTCTCTGATGGCTGCTATCGAATTGGGCTCGAGATGCGTCAACTCCCTCTCCACCGAGGAGCTTCCTCGAATCACAGGAAGCCAGTCCGTCCACGCACTCATGAAGCAGCGCCTCGAGCGTCTCTCCTACGAAGAATTTTGGGTCGTTTACCTCAATCAGGCTAATCGTGTCATCTCCACCGAATGTGTTTCCAAAGGCGGCGTAAGCTCCACGATTGCTGATGTCCGTCTTATCCTCAAGCGTGCCCTCGACCGCCTCGCCACCGGCATTATTCTCGTCCACAATCATCCTTCGGGCAATCTATCTCCCTCAGCTGCCGATGATTCTCTCACCGCCCGTATCCGCCGCGGGGCTGAAGCCATTGACCTCCGTGTCCTCGACCATGTCATAATCTCCCCCTCCGGCTTCTATAGCTACAACGACAATTCCCGGCTTTGAAGATGTTGGTTATTCTCCGTATTATAGCTAACTTTGCATTGTAAATAATCATTATTTCACGTTTTAATCATGTTCAGATCTCTAATTGTTTCCACTTTGACGGTTGCTGCTGCAGTCCTGCCTGTGATGGCTCAGCAGAATCAGCCTGTCCGTCCGATCTCTCCGGTAGAAAAGAAAATCATTGAAATCGGCACTACCGATAATCACGTGATGGACCATCTCGACGTCCTCACCAACCGTATCGGTGGTCGCCTCATCGGTTCTGCGTCCTACGAGGAAGCCGTGAAGTGGCTTCTTGCCGAGTACGACAAACTCGGTATCAAGGCATGGACCGAAGTTGCCGGCACCCTCCCCGTCGGCTTCGACCGCGGACCCTGGTCTGGACGCATGTACGGCGACGGAATTGCCATGGATCTCCATTTCGTCACACCCTCCTACACATCCGGTACCCACGGTCTCCAGCGCGGTCACGTCGTGATGGAGCCAAAGACACAGGCTCAGTTCGAGCGTATGCGCCACAAGCTCAAAGGCGCGTGGGTCCTTATCGGCGGTAAGAGCGACGGTTTCCCTGTCAACAAGACCGCAAAAGGCGATTCCATCCGCGAGGCTGCAAAGGCAGAGAACGCCGCTATTTCCGAACGCAACGACGCCAATCGCCGTCGCAACTGGGAGGAAGGTACATCCATCCCCATGGAGCCCCTCAAGGAAGTCCCCGCGCTCTTCTATCGTGAGATGGTCGATGCGGGCGTCCTTGGATTCATCCAGAGTGCCGACGTCCCCCTGCGCGCGCTCTATGACCGTCAGATGCTCAACGACACTATCCACCCCGCTTCCTTCGATTCTATTCCCTGGCAGGTTGAGGTAAAGCTTGATCACAAGCAGTTCGACCGCATTGCCGAGTTGGTCAAGGAGCGTCATGACATTATTATCGAGCTCGACGTCCGCAATCATTTCCGTCACGGTCCCGTTGAATATTCGTCCGTGATTGCCGAGATTCCCGGCACCGAGTTCCCCGATGAATATGTCATTATTTCCGGTCACCTCGACGCCTACGACGTTGCCACCGGAGGTGTCGACTGCGGCACCGGCATCGGGCCCATGCTTGAGGCAGCACGCCTCCTTGCTCTTTCCGGAGCGAAGCCACGTCGCACAATTCGCTTCGTTGCATTCGCCGGTGAGGAATTTGGTCTCCTCGGTGCCCACGCCTATGCAAAGGCTCACGCCGACGAACTCCCCCGCATCTCCATGCTCCTCAACCGCGACGGTGGTCCCACTCCCACCGTCGGTATGCGCATCCCCGAAGCCATGAAGCACGACATTGAGATCGCCACCGCAGCAGTTGCAGGCGTCAACCCCGAATATCCCTTTGAAATCACCATAGCTCAGCCCCGCAAGCGCCCCACATCCACCGGTGGCACAGATGCATCGGTATTTGATCTCGAAGGCGTCCCCACCCACGGTTTCGTCAACCGCGACTTCAAGGGCTACGACTTTGACTATGGCGAAATCTGGCACACAGAGCGCGACATCTTCAACAAGGAGATTCCCGAATATCAGGAATTCACTTCCGTTGTCACCGCACTCACGGCTCTCGGCATCGCCAACCTCGACAACCTCCTCTCACGCGATGGCATGTACCTCGACGAGTCAGCTGCAGCCGCCGAGTCTAAGAAAAAGAAATCATCCAAAAAGAAATAATCCATCTTATGGACGTTGATAATCTCCATCTACTGATCCGGGAAGCCATCTCGGAGCTTCCTCTCGAACGCGAACCAGAAGGACTCTACTCCCCAGTCCGCTACACGCTCGATGGGGGAGGGAAGCGCCTCCGCCCCCTCCTTCTCCTTGCCTCGGCTGCTGCCTTTGGTGCCGATCCGGCCCTCTTCACATCCCAGGCTGCCGGAATCGAGATGTTCCACAATTTCACTCTGCTTCACGACGATGTGATGGACAATGCCGACGTCCGGCGCGGACGCCCCACCGTCCATCGCAAGTGGGACGTCTCCACAGCCATCCTTTCCGGCGATGCTATGCTCACCCTCGCCTCTCAGCTCATGATGAAGGGATTGCCGGCACAGCAGGCTGTTGACGTTCTCACGCTCTTCAACGCCACAGCCATGGAAATCTACGAGGGTCAGCAGTACGATATGGACTTCGAGAGTCGCGGCGATGTGTCAGTCGAAGAGTACATGGAGATGATCCGCCTCAAGACGTCCGTTCTCCTCGGTTGTGCCACAAAGATTGGTGCCATCGTCGCGGGAGCTTCCGAAGAGGATGCCGTCAATATCTACGACTACGGCGTGCGTCTCGGACTCGCATTCCAGCTTCAGGACGATTGGCTCGACACATTCGGTGATCCCGTCATATTCGGGAAAGCGATCGGTGGCGACATCCTTAACGAGAAAAAGACGTGGCTTCTCATCAACGCCCTCGCCGCCCCCGACGCCGATCTGCTCCGCTCCGTACTTTCCGACCGCAGCCTCCAGCCTGCCGAAAAGATCGAGCGCGTCAAGGATTTCTATAAGGCACACAACCTCGGAGCTCTCTGCCACGGCCTTATCGGGCGTTACGCCGACGAAGCCGTCCGCTCCATCGAAGCTGTGCAGGCGATCGACCGCGGGTGGCGCGATTTCTTCATCGACATCGCCCGCCGGTCAGCCTCCCGCACCCACTGATTTTTCCAACCCCCTTTTTTCAGCCCCTTCGGGGGCTTTTTTTAACTATGCAACTGATCGACACCCACACGCATCTCTACATGCCCGAATACGCCGCCGACTCAGCCCCCGACGCCGTCACCCGCGCCGTCGACGCCGGCGTTGTCCACATGATCCTCCCCGGGGTTGACGTCGCCGCCATCGAGCCGATGCGCGCACTCCACGCCCGTTATCCCCGGGTCACTTCAATGTGCATGGGGCTCCATCCCACCGAGGTGAAGGAATCATGGCGCGACGACCTTGCCGCCATCCTTGCCGAAATCGACACTCACCCCTCCGATTACGTCGCGGTGGGGGAAATCGGCATGGATCTTTACTGGGACAAGACCTTCCGCGAGCAGCAGATGCAGGTTCTCGAGGCACAGCTCAAGGTAGCCGTCGAGCGAGGTCTTCCCATCAATATCCACTGCCGCGAGGGGCTCGACGAGTTCCTTGAGGTGCTCGACGGGCTTGAAGTGAAGCCGGCGGGAGCGTTCCATAGCTTCGGTGGCGACGCGCGCGACGTTGAGCGCATCCGCAACCGTGGCGACTACTATTTCGGCATCAACGGCATCGTCACATTCAAGAACTCCTCCCTCCGCCACACCCTCCACGACATCACCCCCTCCCGCATCATCCTCGAGACCGACGCACCCTTCCTCGCCCCCGTCCCTCTCCGTGGCAAGCGCAACGAGAGCGCCTACATGGTCCACACCGCCGCATTTGCCGCCAACGAACTTGGGCTGCCCCTCGAGGAATTTGCCGGAATCACCACCGCCAACGCTCGTCAACTCTTTAATCTCCCATCCTGATGATCACCACTGCCAAAGAAGGATGCAACATCCTCGCCGACCTCATCGTCGCCCACGGCGTCACGCAGGCTGTGCTCTCCCCCGGCTCCCGCAACGTCCCCCTCATCGTCGCCATCTCGCGCAACCCCGACATCACCACCCGCGTCGTCACCGACGAGCGGTCCGCGGCATTCATCGCCCTCGGGCTCGCTTCCGTCTCAGGAAGGCCCGTAGCGCTCGTATGCACCTCCGGCACCGCGTTGCTCAACTACGCTCCGGCAGTAGCCGAAGCCTTCTACCGCCGCATCCCGCTCATCGTCATCAGCGCCGACCGTCCCGCCGCATGGATCGATCAGGACGATTCCCAGACCATTAAGCAGCCGGGGGCACTCGACAATATCGTCAAGCGCTCCTGCTCCCTTAAGGCAGAACTCCACACCCCCGACGACCGCTGGCACTTCAACCGCGTCGTCAACGACGTACTCCTTGCCGCCGTCAACCGTCGTCTCGGTCCCGTCCACATCAACGTCACCATTGACACACCCATCGACGAGATGACCGACCGCCCCGACCGGGTTCCAGTCCGCGTAATTCGCTCGATCAGGTCCGAACTGGCATTGCCGCGTTTTGTCGCGCGCCTCCTCGCACGTGCCGTCATCTCCTCACCCCGCGTCATGATCGTCGCAGGCTTCGAAGCTCCCGACCGACTTCTATCCAACGCCCTCGCACGCCTCGCACGCAACCCCAACGTCGTGGTTCTTGCCGAAAACATCGCCAACCTCCACAGCCCCCTCTTCATCACGGCGATTGACCGCACCCTCTCCTCCATGCCCCGCACGCTCCGCGAGGAATTGGTGCCCGACATCGTCATCACCCTCGGCGGCGCGCTCGTATCCCGCTTCATCAAGAGCTACCTCAGGGAGAATCAGCCACGCGAGCACTGGCATGTCGGCGACAACGAGATGACCATCGACTGCTTCAAGTGCCTCACCCGGCGCATCGAGCTCCCCCCCATGCCCTTCTTCACCTCCCTCCTCTCAGCCATGCGGGTGACCGACGAGGGCGAGGGTCTCACGTCCGACTACCGCGACCGCTGGGCCGAAGCTGCCCGTCTCGGCGAAGAAATCCATGCCCGCTACGTTGCCGACGCCCCATGGTCCGATCTCGTCGCATTCGATGTCATCTCCCGCCTCATCCCCCGCAAGTGGAATTTGCAGGTCTCCAACGGCACGTCCGTCCGCTATTCCCAGCTCTTCAGCTTCCTCTGCCACCGCATCGACTGCAATCGTGGCGTCAGCGGCATCGACGGCACCACCTCCACCGCTGTCGGTGCCTCCCTCGCCTATTCCGGCGTCACCCTCCTCATCTCCGGCGACATGAGCGCCGCCTACGACCTCTCAGCCGTAGCCTCCGGGCTCCTCACCCCCCGCTTCAAGATGATCGTCATCGACAATTCCGGCGGAGGCATCTTCCGCTTCATCGCCCCCACACGCTCCCTCCCCGAGCGCGAGGAATATCTTTCGGCATGCGTCCCCACCCCCTGGGCGCAGATTGCCGAAGGCTTCGGCATCGCCTGTTTCGAGGCGGATTCCCGCGAATCCCTCCCCGGCGCCTTCCATGCCATGGCTGCCGTCACCGACCGCCCGGCCCTGCTCGTCGTCCACACCGACCCCGACGTCTCACCCCGCGTCCTCATCGACTACTTCCATCTCAAATTTTGAAAATAACAACATCAACCCATCTAACACTCAACCCACTATGACCACCCGTACCTGGACCCCCATCCGCCAATATGAAGACATCCTCTTCGAGCAGTGTGGCGGAATCGCCAAAATCACCATCAACCGTCCCCGCGTCTACAACGCCTTCCGTCCCCTCACCAACAAGGAAATGCTCGACGCCATGGCATATTGCCGCGACGAACCCTCCATCGGAGTCATCATCCTCACCGGCATCGGCGACAAGGCATTCTGTTCCGGCGGCGACCAGACCGTCAAAGGCACCGGCGGCTACATCGACGAGAACGGCGTGCCCCGCCTCAACGTCCTCGACCTCCACAAAGCCATCCGCTCCATCCCCAAGCCCGTCATCGCCATGGTCAACGGCTATGCCATCGGCGGCGGCAACGTCCTCCAGCTCGTCTGCGACCTCACCATTGCATCCGACAATGCCCGCTTCGGACAGACCGGGCCCAAAGTCGGAAGCTTCGACGCCGGATTCGGCTCATCCTATCTCGCCCGCTGCGTCGGACAGAAGAAAGCCCGCGAGATCTGGTTCCTCTGCCGCCAGTACTCCGCGCAGGAAGCCCTCGAGATGGGCATGATCAACAAGGTAGTGCCACTCCACCGACTTGAGGACGAGACAGTCGAATGGTGCGACGTCATCCTTCAGCGCAGCCCCATGGCACTGCGGATGATCAAACGCGGACTCAACGCCGAGCTCGACGGTCAGCGCGGACTCATGGAGCTTGCCGGCGACGCCACCCTCATGTACTATCTCATGGCGGAGGCACAGGAAGGCAAGAACGCATTCCTCCAGAAGCGCGACCCCGACTTCTCCCAATTCCCCAAATTCCCCTGATCTCTCCCCGCATGCTCCACGCTCAGGTCATCCCCTACCGCCTCCACTTCAAGGAGACGGCTGTCACATCCCGCGCCAGGATGACGGTCAAGGACACCTACATCCTTCGCCTCACCGACCCCGAAGCCCATCCCGGCATCGACGGAATCGGCGAGATCGCCCTCTTCCGCGGGCTCAGCCGCGAGGACACCCCCGATTTCCCCCGCGCGCTCCGCCACGTCATCGACAATATCGGTTCCATCCCCCTCGCCTCCATCCCTCAGAGTTCCATCCGCTTCGGCATCGAGACCGCCCTCCTCGATCTCCGTGGCGGCGGACGGCGCATCCTCTTCGACACACCCTTCTCGGCCTCCCTGCAGATGATCCCCGTCAACGGGCTCGTCTGGATGGGCGACTACCCCACCATGCGCCGCCGCCTCATCAGCAAGATAGAGGCAGGATTCACCACCATCAAGATCAAGATCGGCGGCATCGACTTTGAGCAGGAGCTATCACTCCTCCGCCTCCTCCGCTCCGACTTCTCCGAGCGCGACCTCACCCTGCGCCTCGACGCCAACGGAGCCTTCTCCCCCGCCGATGCCCTCTCCCGCCTTGATCGCCTCGCCCCATTCCGCGTCCATTCCATCGAGCAGCCCATCCGCCCGGGACAGTTGGACGAGATGGCGCGCATCGTCAGCCGCTCCCCCATCCCCATCGCCCTCGACGAGGAGCTTATCGGCGTCACCCCCGACGCCGGTAAGGCTCTCCTCCTCGATTCCATCCGCCCCCACTTCATCATCCTCAAGCCATCCCTCTGCGGCGGACTCGCCGAAGCCGACTCCTGGATTCGCCACGCCGTAAGCCGCGGCATCGGATGGTGGGCTACCTCCGCCCTCGAGAGCAACGTCGGGCTCAACGCCATCGCACAGTGGGTGTCACGCTATGCCATCCGCACCTGCCAGGGACTCGGCACCGGAGCCCTCTACACCGACAATTTCCCCTCCGCACTCCGTATGCGCGGCGAATCCCTCGCCCTCTCCCCCTCCTGTATCGT
>CAMWPM010000067.1 GCA_947176235.1 uncultured Bacteroidales bacterium
AGAAGCTCTTTGGAGTTCGCGCTCGCATGTCGACGGGTCAGCTGGCGCAGTCAGCACCGTCGGTGCGAGCTCCCGAGCGAACCTCCAAAAAACCCCTCCGCCCCAATTCTCAACTCCATTGTGCCGGAGGCACATCATCTGGTATTCCCCGGCGTGGTGACACGCCGGGGAATACCCCCATAACGAACCCCAGCCCCTGCGGGGCTGTACTACCTCTCTGCGCCCTCTGCGCCTTTGCGTGACCCTCCCCTCCCAACTCCTCACTAAATAAAAATTTGCATATCTCCCTCCAAACTACTACCTTTGTCATCGCTGACCGACTCTCACGCAGACGTCTGCCTGCCGGCTGACACCATCCCGGTCATGGGCGTGTGGGTGGGAGCGTAAGCACCACTGCGGGGTAATCTCGAGTGATTCCCCTTTTATTTTTTCAAAAGGCGTTTATCCGACGCTCTTTCTTGACACGTAGAAACCTGGAAAATTTCGATCACCGTCAGGAATGAGGCAGAGACGATGGACTCCTTATGCGGATTCTTGTATAGATTCATCAGGTCATTGCAGCTATTGCAGAGACCCGATTGTTGATATACCTTGGTCTGCGTGAGGTTCTGTGCTCTGCCCGTTCTACGGTGATGGGCAATTCCAGGGCCTCTACGTGTGGGACGGGCAGATGATATGGCTCTCACGCACTTTTTTTATACCATCCGCTGCACCCCGGGAGCACGCAGCCCATAAGCCAATCACCCATGAAGCGAATTCTTTTCTCCTCTCCGCGTCTTTCCCGGCTCTTGCTCGGTGCGGCTGTCTTATTCCCCCTCGGCATCATCCCCTCTGCCTGCTCAGGCTCGCTCGCCGACGACTCTGATCTCATCCCCGAGCCCGCCCCTGAAGCGCCTCTCGACATTGCTTCCGACTCCATTCTTCGTTTCCCTGTCATCGCCGATTTGGAGTCCGTCACCGCCGCCGATCTCCCCGGCGACTTCCTCGGCTACGAAATCTCCGAGCTTTCCTATGAGTGTGTCGACACCGTTCAGCTTCGCGCTCTCCGTTTCGACGTCACCGCCCGTCTTGTCTCCCCCTCCGGCTCCACTGCCACCATCACATTCCCTGCCGAAGTCGGGCCGCAGCTCGTATCCGTCGAGTATTACCCTGAGGGCATTATAATTGATGCCCATGATAATATGGTGAACTGCTTCTACGCCCGTGTCGATCGCTATCGCAACTATTCCGACGGCTCCCGCATCGGCCCCGACGAGTTCTACGATTTCGGTCACCCGTTCCACACCTTTATGGGTGATGGTCTTGCATCAGGTGCAAATTTTGACGGCTCGGCAGTAATCAATTATGATCTCATTCCCTGGACTCTTCCCGGTTCAACAACAATTAATCCTGAAAGACAGTATTCTCAGAACGGCGTCAACTACGAACACACCGCTGCTGAAATGCTGTTCAATCTGAATACCTCTGTTATCCTTGAAGATGGCAGAAGATATTACGGAAAAGATCTCCTTCCCATCCATCTCAATCTTATAAATCCGTGGAATAGATTTGAGAGCGATAACTGGCAGGGGATGCTGAATTCCGAGGCTCGGTTTAGCAGTCGTCTGTTCAATGATCCGGAAGGCGTCCTCTCTATGTGCAGCGATGTCCCCGATGTTTCTCCAAAGCCTTTCCCTGCCGATACAAAATCCCGTGATGTCGGTTTTTATTTTGATAGTTTTTCCGAAAACTACTATTATTTCCGTCCTCTTCAGTCTAATGCTTGTTATGAGGATGGTGTTCCATTCATTTCTTTGGGCTATATGTCCACTTCCACCCATGTTTGTTATCCGTTTTTGATTATTGACGGACGTATTATTCACTATAACCAATTTTTTGAGGATTCTAAGGATTACACTCATCCTCGCATCATGCAGGTTCGTGCCACGAACACGTCCGACGGATATCTCTATAAGTTTGAATCTGATCATCGCATTTGGAGTGCCAGAGTGCATCATACTCATGATTATTACATCCGCACCTACTATGGTCCCTATACCCTCATCGACCACTCCGGTGGTAGCTGGGCTGTTCCCAATTCTGCACCCTCTGCCGTCGCTTCTCCTGTAAGCCGGGGCGAAGCTGAGTCCACTGACTGCATCCCTCGTCCCGATGGCGAATATCTGAAGATCGACCGCCGTCTGCCATCCTCTATCCAGTCCGTTCAACGTTCACGCACCATTAACAATTCCTCCCGATGAAACGCCATATCCTTCTCCCCCTCCTCGCCATCCTCTTCTTCCTTCCCGCTTTCTCCGAAGAGGTTTTGGTTTCATATCCCGATTTTACCGAATTAGAAGCTGATGATTATCCGACCGACCTCGACATTCTGAAGCTTCGCACTATTGAGGATGCTCCCGGCACTTTCGAGCTTTGCGAAATCCGGATCCGCACCGCCAAAATCGCCGATCTTTTTGAGATTCCTGCCGAAATTCCCTATCAGGGTAAAAAGTATGCCGTGACCACCATAAATTTCGATGATAAAGGTTTGTACGCCATTCTTGGCATTCGGAAACTCGTCATACCCTCATCTGTTCGATTCATCAAATCCGGAATTTGCTTTGTTGATCTTGAGGAAGTCATCTTTGATAACGCGCCAATCGAAGAGTTTTTTAACCCGACATATACTGGTGAAGGTCAGTTCAGTAATTGTACCGACCTAAAGTCCGTGGATTTCGGTAATGCCTGTACCGTAAAGGCTCTTTCGCGCGATTTCTTTGGCGAGTGCAGTAGTCTGACCGATGTTAAGCTTCCTGAGTCCATTGAGGAGTTGGATATGAACGTCTTCTCCGGATGTACCGCTCTAAAGTCCATTCAGCTTCCGCCGGCTCTCAATAAACTCGGAGCCTCCTCTTTCAGTGGCTGTTCTGCCCTCGAATCTGTCACGTTCTCCTGTAAGGAGCCTGTCATTATTGGCGAAGAGGCTTTCAAAGGCTGTATCTCTCTTAAGTCCCTCCTCCCCGAGGCTGGCATCTCCGAAGTTGGCAAGCGCGCGTTTGAGAATTGCTCTGCCCTCACCTCCGTTAACTGTCTCTCTTCTGATAATCTGGCTATCGGAGAATCAGCTTTCGCAAATTGTACATCGCTTTCCGACATTAAATATGATCCCTCTAAGCTCGCCGGCTTAGGTGCTTTTGCCTTCAATAATTGTGCTTCTCTTCGGTCTTTCACCATTTCCGACAAAGCAATTATTGAAAAAAATCCTTTCCCCGGTTGCTCATCTCTGGAGAAAATTGAGATGGTCGGTGAGAGTGAATGGAATCGGGTCACTGACGGCATTCTGTTTTTCACCAATCCATGGGATGATTCCTCCGGTATAAGTATCCTCACCTACCCTGCCGGCAGAAAGGATTCTTCCTATTCAATCCCCGATGGTGTTGTAGCCGTCTCACGCAGTGCTTTCAGCGGTGCCGTCAACCTCGTCTCTGTTTCCGGTGGCAAGGATCTTACTTCTATTGATGAGATGGCGTTCAGCGGCTGCAAGGCGCTGAAAAATGTCGACCTGCCTCAGGACCTTGACAAGATCTCCGGCGGAGCCTTTGCCGGCTGCACTTCTCTGCAGTCTGTCAGCATCCCCGACGGTGTGGAAAGTATCGGTCTGCGAGCCTTCGACGGTTGCATCTCTTTGTCCGATGTTAAGCTTCCTGATGCTCTCACGTCCATTGGCGAATCCGCTTTCCTCGATTGTTCCTCCATTGAGGCAATCCACGTTCCAGAAGGTGTCACCGAACTCCTCCCCGCCACCTTCCGCGGTTGCGGGGCGCTCGCCGAAGTTTCCCTACCCGATAAGCTCAAGTCCATTAAGTTCTCAGCTTTTGAGAATTGTTCCGCCCTTGAAAGTGTCGCTATCCCTGCTTCTGTCACCGATCTTGGCGTTAGCTCTTTCAAGAATTGCGATGCCCTCGTTTCCGTCACCATCCCCGATGCTGTCACTGCTATTGGCGATGGCGCTTTTGAGAATTGCGATGCTCTTCAGAGTGTCACCGTCGGCAACGGCGTCAAGGAGATCGGAATGTTTGCCTTCACCGACTGCACTGCACTCGAGACCGTCGTTCTCGGCGAGTCTCTCGAGACTATCGGTGACCAGGCATTTGAAGGCGACATCAACATCCGCGACATCACCTGCCTCAGCCCCGAGCCCCCCGTCTATTCCACCGGATTCCCCACCGAAGTCATCGAGAACGCCACCGTCACCGTCCCCGAAGGCTCTGCCGATGCCTATAACTCCGAATCGACATGGGCACCGATGGTCGATGGCGACGACATCCACGAAATCCTCGTAGAACGGATTTCGTTAGAACTTGACTGCGATTCCTACGAAGTAGGCTCGACCATCAAGATTGTTGCAGAAGTTTACCCACCCGATGCCACCGACCCATCCATCATCTGGAGCTCATCCAACGAGTCTGTGGCAGTCCTTACTGAGACTGTAAAAGGTACGGAAAAGGATCCTGCGTATGCCGTCATCAACATTTTGGCACCTGGCTACTCTTTCATCTCCGCTGCAGCATCCGACGGTTCAGAAGTTACTGTCGGGATACCCCTCAACGTCACCTACGATCCCTCGGCACTTGATGAAATCCTCTCCGACCCCGCCTCCCGTCTCGACGTCTACACCACGGCAGGCGCCCTCATCCTCCGCGATGCCACCACCGACGCCATCCGGCATCTCACCCCCGGCATCTACATCCTCCGCCACGCCACAAAAACACACAAAATCCTTATAAAATAAGGATTTCGCCGGAGTTCGCCCTTGCATATCGACGGGAAAGCTGGCGAAGTCAGCCCCGTCGGTGCAAGCTCCCAAGCGAACCTCCGGAAACATCTCCAATGCCGGAGTTCGCACTTGCATGAAACCACGAAAAGCACATCCCGAGCCTTACCGCCCGGGATGTCTTTTTAATTCTCTCCTGATTCTCCTATACTCCCGTCTTATTAAAATCTCTTTGCGCCCTCTGCGCCTTTGCGTGACCATCCCCCTCTCCACTCTCCGCTAAACGGTCAGTTAACAAACTTCGGGAACGACGTCGTTGTCAGAATCTTCCAGCCCTCCTCTTCCGAACTTACCACAAACAGTCCCGACACATTTTCCATCGTGTCGATCAGCTCGTATGCCTCAAAAATCGGCATAGCCATGCACGCAGTGGCGAGAGCGTCGGCAAGTGTGCAATCCGGAGCCAGGATTGTCACACTGAGAGTGGACGTACCGATCGGATAGCCCGTCTTCGGATTAATCGTATGCCCCACACGCCCGTGGCGTTCTGTGTCGTGGAAATTACGGTAGTTGCCCGAGGTAGCTATGCTGCAATCAGTCGTGGCAATCTTCACAAGGCGTGAATGAAGTATCGTGCCGTCCAGATTTTCCACCGGAGCGTCGATCATCACCACCCAGTCCTCGCCGTTGGGATTCTTGCCGGAGAGCACGATCTCGCCCCCAACCTCGATCATATAATTGTTGCAGCCGTTGCGCTTGAACATTGTTCCGATCGACTGGCAGCCGTAGCCCTTCGAGATAGCGCTGAAGTCAAATGCCGTGTCAGGTGATTTCTTCACCACCTTGCCGTCCTCGATGTAGCAGTCCTGCATACCCACCGATTCCATAGCTTTCGCCACTTCTTCATCCGTCGGTTCAAGATCGGCGCCCGTGGTACCGAATCCCCACAGATTCACAAGAGGTGCCACCGTCGGGTCAAACAGACCTCCGGAGATCTCATTCACCTTCTTTGCGGCTTCAAACACCTCCGTAAACATTTCATCGGTCTCCATACTGTTGTTGTTATTGACCGCCGAGACAATTGAATTGGGATTGAACGGCGACAGCGACTCATCCACCCTGTGCAGGCACGCCACGATCGAGTCATCAAGCGACGCCGGACCGTCGTATGTGATCGTGAAGAAAGTTCCCCACGTCGATCCGGTCGTAGTCGTGTAGTTCATTGCCTTTTTGCCACCGCACGATGTCATCATCGTCATAGCCAACAGCAACGTGGTTGTCAATGCTGCAACACCTTTGTTAAGTGAGTTTCTCATTTACGTATATTTATTATCTGAAACTTGTGTGATGAATGTTTTGCTTAGGAAAGTATTCTAAGCGCAAAGTTACTCATATTTTCATTACGCGATATGTCTAAATGTTAAATTTAAGTGCATCATATTAGTTATATTTGTGCCATATTCGTTATATTTGCAGTTACATGAAGCATAACATCTTGCACTTTTGTTAACTTCACCTCTCATTTATGTAATATTTTGTATAAAATAATCCTGTTTTATGAAAAAATCATTCCTTTTCCTTGCCGACGGATTCGAAACTATCGAAGCTCTCACCCCCGTCGACGTAATGCGCCGTGCCGGCATGGACATCAAGACCGTATGCATCAATCCCTCGAAAGTTGCCGTCTCCGCACAGGGCGTTCCCGTTACTGCCGACTTCTATTTTGACGAAGTTGCCTCCGAATTCGACTCTGCCGAATGGATCATCCTCCCCGGCGGTATGCCAGGAGCATCCAATCTCCACGGTTTCGCCCCCCTCGCATCCCTCCTCACCCGATTCAAAGGCAACATCGCAGCTATCTGCGCCGCCCCCGCTGTCGTTCTCGGGCAACTCGGTCTCCTCGCCGGACTTAAGGCTACCTGCTATCCCGGCTTTGAAGATCAGCTCACCGATGCCATACACTCCTCCGAGCCCGTGGTAGTGACCGACCGCATCATCACTGCCAACGGTCCCGCCACCGCGCTCCGCTTCTCCCTTGCCATCGTCGCAGCATCCCTCGGTGCCTCGGCCGCCGATCAGGTTGCCGCGGGAATGCTCCTCAAATAATCTGAGCCGGACACTAAATCCTGCCATGTCCCTGCACTATTACTGTTGCATGACCTCTCAACCAGACGAAAAGCCCTTCAGGCAGGGTGCCATCCACCGGCATCCCGCCTTTTCTTTACCTATACTCCCGGTTATTGCCTGTTTCCGAAAAATTTTGTAACTTTGTAAGTTATATTTTTCATCTCTCTGAAATGGCAAAAAAGAAACCAACTCCAAATACCGATCGCAATAACATAATAGTCAAGGGCGCACGCGTCAACAATCTCAAGAACGTCGACGTCACCCTTCCCCGCAACCGTCTCATCGTCATCACCGGTCTCTCCGGCTCCGGTAAATCATCCCTTGCCTTCGACACTGTCTACGCCGAAGGTCAGCGCCGCTACGTCGAAAGTCTTTCCGCCTACGCCCGCCAGTTCCTCGGCAAGATGGCAAAGCCCGAAGTCGACTTCATCAAAGGGCTTCCCCCCGCCATAGCCATCGAGCAGAAAGTAAATACCCGAAATCCACGAAGCACAGTCGGCACCTCCACTGAGATCTACGACTATCTTCGCCTTCTCTTCGGACGCATAGGCCACACGATCTCCCCTATCAGCGGCACCGAAGTAAAGAAACACACCGTCGAGGACATTATTGCGGCCGCCACATCCTATCCCGATGGCACCCGTATCGCCCTCGTATCCCCCCTCCATCTCCCCGAAGGTCGCTCGCTCGCCACTCAGCTCCAGATTCTCATGAAAGGAGGCTACTCCCGCCTGATCCGCAACGGAGCCGAGATGGTCATGATCGAGGACGTCCTTGCCTCCGGAAGTCTGCCCGACAACGGTACCGGCGGTTACGAACTCCTCGTCGACCGCCTTTCGGTGGCGCATGAGGGCGACGAGCTAAGCCGCCTCGCCGAATCTGCCGAAACAGCATTCTTCGAGGGCGCCGACAAATGCGCGCTCCTCGTCTGGACTGGCGGACGCGACGAAGCACCCCGCCGTCACGACTTCTCCAAGCGGTTTGAAGCCGACGGAATGACTTTCAGCGAGCCCTCCGACCTGATGTTCAACTTCAACAATCCCTACGGCGCCTGTCCCACATGCGAGGGATTCGGCAAGACCATCGGCATCGACGAAGCCCTCGTCGTCCCTAATCCCGCCCTCTCCGTCTACGACGACGCCGTAGCCTGCTGGCGCGGCGAGAAGATGGGCGAGTGGAAGCGCCATCTCATCTCCATCGCCCCCCGCGTCGGCTTCCCAATCCACCGTCCTTATTGCGAACTGACTCAGGAACAGAAGGATCTTCTTTGGCACGGCAACGGATCTTTCGAAGGTATCGACGGATTCTTCCGCATGGTCGATGAAAACCAGTACAAGATCCAGTATCGCGTCATGAAAGCCCGTTACCGTGGCAAGACCGTTTGCCCCGATTGCCATGGCTCCCGCCTCCGCCCCGACGCTCAGTATGTCAGAATCAATGGCGCCACCATCTCCGATCTTGTTGCCATGCCCGTTTCCAGCCTCCGCCAGTGGTTTATCGACCTAAAGCTGGACGAACGCGACAGTATGGTGGCACGCCGTCTCCTGTCCGAGATCAACAACCGTCTCGGCTTCCTCGTCGACGTCGGGCTCGGCTATCTCACCCTCGACCGCCTCTCATCCTCCCTCTCCGGCGGAGAAAGCCAGCGCATCAATCTCGCCACGTCTCTCGGATCCTCCCTCGTCGGCTCCATCTACATCCTCGACGAACCCAGTATCGGGCTTCATCCCCGCGACACCCACCGCCTCATCGGAGTGCTACGCAACCTCCAGTCCATCGGCAACACCGTAGTTGTCGTCGAGCACGACGAAGAGATAATGCGCGCAGCCGACTGGCTTGTCGATGTCGGTCCCGACGCCGGCACCGGTGGAGGCGAGATAATCTATCAGGGGCCCCCCGCACTCATCCCCGGCACGCCCCGCAGCTACACCGCCGGCTACCTCTCCGGCGAGCGCACCATCGTGCGACGCGATCCCCCCCGCCGCTGGAAGGACTACATTGAAGTCAAGGGAGCCCGCGCCAACAATCTCAAGAACATCGACGTCCGCTTCCCCCTCGGCGTCATGACCGTCGTCACCGGAGTCAGCGGTTCCGGCAAGTCCACCCTTGTCCGCGACATCCTCTACCGCGCCCTTCTCCGCCATCTTGGCGAACCCGCCGACGCACCCGGAGCCTTCGCCGGGCTCTCAGGCGATCTCTCCCGCATCGAAGCCGTCGAGTTCATCGACCAGAACCCCATCGGCAAGTCCACCCGAAGTAACCCCGCCACCTACCTCAAGGCTTACGACGAGATTCGCGCCCTCTTCGCCTCACAGCAGTCGGCGAAGCAGATGGGATTCACCCCCGCCTACTTCTCCTTCAACACCGAAGGAGGCCGTTGCGAGGAATGTAAGGGCGAAGGCAAGATCACAATCGAGATGCAGTTCATGGCCGACATCACCATCCCCTGCGAGGCATGCCATGGCAAACGATTCAAGCGCGACGTCCTCGACGTCGAGTATCGTGGCCGCAACATCAACGACATCCTGGAGATGACCGTCGACGAAGCCATAGCATTCTTTTCCGAATCCGACGGTCCCGACGAACGCCGGATTGTCCGACGTCTCACCCCCCTCCACGATGTCGGGCTCGGCTACATCCGCCTCGGGCAATCCTCCTCCACCCTCTCCGGCGGTGAAAATCAGCGCGTCAAGCTCGCCTACTACCTCGGAATGGAGAAATCCCGCCCCACCATGTTCATATTCGACGAGCCCACCACCGGACTTCATTTCCACGACATCAACACCCTCATGGACGCCTTCAACCGCCTTATCGCCCTCGGTCACACACTCGTCATCATCGAGCACAACATGGACGTAATCAAACTTGCCGACCACATCATCGACATCGGTCCCGAAGGAGGCGATGCCGGCGGCACAGTTGTCGCCACAGGCACCCCCGACCAGATCGCAGCCTCCCCCGCCTCCCACACCCGCCGCTGTGCGGTCTCTTTAACACAACAACCACCCCACGACACGAGGCAAGAGCGCGAAGGCGGTGTGGGGCGTGAAAAAAAAAAAGGTGG
>CAMWPM010000068.1 GCA_947176235.1 uncultured Bacteroidales bacterium
GGGGAGGAGGGGTGAGGATTGATGGTGTATGCCACGCCGATGCTGGCGCCGATCACGTTCACTCCCCGGTTGGGCCACGACGTGTTGCCGTTGGAGAAATGGGTTGCTGCCGCTCCTGCGCTCACTTCCCATCTGTCGGAGATCGCGTAGTGGATTTTCACGCCTAACCCAAGCTGGGCGGTAGCAGCCGTACTTACGGGTGACGGATTCATCAGATGTTGGCTGCTGTCATGTTTCCATCCCATAGCCGCGCCAAACTGCCACTCGTAGCCAAGCCATAGCTTGCTGTTCAGGTGGACGATCGGTGCGCCCTGATAGACGTAGAGCGACACGGGGGTACCGAGCAGTCGGTTACCCGAGAGAAAAGACGTCACGCCCACTCCCACTCCCTGGTACAGTCCTTTGTAGAGGATTCCTTCGCGGCTCTGGCTGCTGAAGCTGAAATCGGCTCTTATGGCTCCAGCCAGACTTGCGCCGATCTTCCTGTCAAGAATATTGTCGCCTTCCACAAATTGGTTGGTGGCGGCAACATGCGTGGGGGAAAATTCCCCACCCACTCTCCACTCGGCATTGGTCCATTTACCTCGCGTGTTCCCAAGTGAATCCGTGTCGTTATTGACTGCCTTTGTTGCCATACTGATACAAGCCAGTGCAATCCAGGTGATATATCTATTCGATCTCGATCTCATAATCTGTCGGATAATTTACTACACATGTAATTCCATCTTTCACTTCCTGATTCGTCACCATGTTATGGAAAATGATTTCTCCGGTCATCTCAACATTGGAATACGTGACGGTCAAAGTCACCTTTTTGCTTGAATGAGGGGCTACTTTCACAAATCTTGTACCGTGTCCCCACGGCTCGTAAGTTACCTCTTTGCCTAAAGTGTATTCCCCCACGCTCGTCAGTGCCCACTCGTCATCGAACAGAATTGGTACGGATGCGTCGAATATCTCGATTCCGTTGAGCAGTGGATTCTCAGGCGTGATTCTGGCTGTGCAGAATGTACCTTCAGCTGGATTGATGTAGACGGTTGTTTCTTCATCGGTATCGTTGGTGAGGGTGGTAGTGCTCACTTCTTTCCTGTCCTCCGTCACTTCCACACCGTCGTTATAGCTCAGCCAGCGGAAATCAAGTGATTGCCCAGGCAGAAAGTTAATGCTGATGATTTTTTCACAGTCATCGTAACTCAGAGTGATGGTACGGGCTGATATCCCCTCATAATTGCTGTAGTCGCTGATGATGTAGATCACGTTACCGTCGAAATCAATCGAAAATTCCTGTCTGACCGTGCCGAAGTGAATATAAGCCACCTCGTCGGCAGGCGAATCGGCGGGAATCACCGACCCGGAATATCCGGAGTAGACCAGATCCTTCTCCTCGTAAGGCATACAGCTGACTGAGATTTTTCGGAGTCCGTCAGGATTATAGATCAGTTTTTCGTATCCCCCGTCTCCCTCGATGTTAACGACACTGATATCCGGGAGGGAATCAACCTTCCCGAAAATATCGCTGTTGCATCCCGTTGTCATCAACGGGAGTGCCATGCTGACGAATATGCTGTACAAAAAATTCTTCATTGCCTATTTCGTAAGTCTTGCAGTCACATATTCCACGATTTTCCCCGGATTCTGACATCCCAACATATACTGTCTTCCATCCTTAAGCCGGACGAAAAAGCAGTCGGAAGCCTTCCCGTAGTATGCGAAATATTTACCTAAGTCGCGTTCGGAAAATATTCCCCAGTAGCCGAAAAATCCTCCGCTCCCGCATATCCTTTTCGCGCCCATTGTAGGCTGGGTAAGTTTGATCGACTCAATGTCGGCGAGCGGGATGCTTTTGATTCTCAGAGGGCGGTGAATGTTAAGTTCGGTTTCATTCACTGAGATTGACAGCGGCATATAGAAGAGGGCTGACAGACAGACTGCAATCAGGATAATGATGGTGAGCCACACCAGCCAGTTGGCGTTTGTCGTAGCCACCGGCACGACGTTCGACACCGCTTCCGGCACTCCGCTATGCTTCCGAATGAAGTAAATCGCCCACGCACCCATCGCCACGATGCAGACAGGGGTCACCACAGCGCCCCATCCGCTCATCATCACTTTCTCTTTTATCATTTTACCCGGCTCTAAACTGCCGGAATCGCTTGAAGTTTTCATTGTGATTATCGATTGGTTAATGATGAATTGAATAAACTAATTCAATCGCAAATATATGATTATTATTCTCTTTTTGACGCATCAGCCCACAGAAAAGTTGCATTATTAGGTGATGTTTTTATCTTTTTGTCTGATTTATTTCCTCACTTGCAGGATGTAGCCACGCTTCTTGATTGAAATGATGGTGATTGACGGATCCGCGAGCAGTCGGCGCAGATAGGTGATCTGCACGTTGAGCGCGAGCGAGTTGGCATAGCTCGCATCGCCCCAGATCTGCTCCAGAATCCGGTCACGCTCCACAGGTTTCCCCTCACTCTCCGCCAGCATTTGCAGTATCTCCGTCTGTCTCACCGAGAGCGAATGGGTCTCCCCGCCGTACGTCACCGACGAAAGGTTGGGGCGAAACAATGTGTCACCTAAATGGTACTCCACGTCCTGACTTAGAGTCCTGCTTTCCAGACGTTCGTTGATTTTCGCAAGGAGTTCCTCAGGATAGAAGGGCTTCGGAATGTAGTCATTGCCTTTCAGTGAGAATCCGTACAGGCGGTCGGTCTTGTCTGTGCGGTCGGTGAGGAAAAATATTATTACACGCTTGTCAGTCTTGCGGATGATCTGAGCCAGTTCAAACCCGTTTATTTCCGGCATGTTTATGTCAAGCAGAATCAGGTCAGGATGCTTTTCACGATACTGTTCGAGTCCCGCTTTCCCATTATCGGCATACGTCACTTCATATCCCTCGGCTTCAATGAATCGCTTGAGCAGCAGAGAGTTCTTTGTGTCGTCATCGACGAGCAGTATCTTGAGTTTTTCTTTCATTTCGCTGATTATTAACAGGTTGCTGTTACTGTGGTAGCGTTATCGTGAATTTCGTTCCCTCCCCCTCGCGGCTCTCCACAGCGATGTCCCCGCCATGCGTGTCGACGAGGAGTTTGACATACGTCAGTCCAAGCCCCATGCCGGGCACATCCCCCGCAGTCTCCCTCCCGCGGTAGAATCTGTTGAATATGTGCCGGAGATCATTTTGTGCGATGCCATTGCCGTTGTCGCTCACGGTGATCTCCACATAGTCAGATCCCGTTTTTGATGAAATAGCCACATCTACATTCTCCCCTGAGTATTTCAATGCGTTTTCAATCAGATTATTGAGGATGTTGAATAGATGTGTTTTGTCGGCAGTCACGTCTCCTTCTCTCACCTCATTCCGTATCGTCACATGTTTGTTGTCGGGGAGCGGAATGGCATCAATCACACTGTCAGTCATCTCTTGCAGACTGAAAGTCGTGAGGTTGAGGGGGATCTGCTCCACATCGTTGAATGTGATGTCACGCAGCTTCGAGAAGTAGGCTGAAAGATTGTCGAGAGCACCGCGCGACTCTGTCACAAGTTCACGCCTTGTGTCCGGATTTAAAAGTAGTTTTTCGTGTTCGATACCCGATACACACATCTTTAATGTCGATATCGGTCGTTTCAGCTCATGAATCATGGTGGTTATGAAGCTGTTGCGCATCTTGTCGAGTCGTGACAGTTTCAGAACCGTCGAGAATTGCCATACAAGGCAGATGATCAGGAACAAGGACAGCAACGCCACGATGCAAAGGCTCGTACCCATGTTGCCGAGAATTTCCCCCGGCGAGATCCGGCATTCAATCCTGACGTTTTTGCGCTCAAATTCCGAATAGGGATAGGTCACTGTCACTGACGGATTGACGATCGACAGTCGCCGGTCCACTGTTGGGGTCCATTGGATGGTGTCGCCGACAATCAGGTGCAATTCAGCGGTGAGTCCTGAAGCATCAAAAACAGAGTCGATTTTGGCAGAATCCAGTGGGACGCTTATTTCGAGATCCCAGTTCTTGTAGGCAGCCCATATCGCGGCATCGGAAGGTGCGTCGCTCACCGAAAACGTTTGAATCGAAGTCTCTACCTCTTCCTGCGAATAGGTGCTGTCCATTACAATGGCTGCTGCCAATTTCTGTTCCTCAGATGTTAGCACCCTTGGTTCTTCGATTCCCAGGAGCCTGTGAGCCGAGTAGATTTGCCGGGTGATCGTAACATTACGGGTCACGGAATTGTCTTCCTCCAGATTGTTATTGAGGCTGAAACTCGAACGATTTGTGATCGGCATATCCCCGGGCAATGAGTCGGGGCGAAGAGCCATCGCCCGCGACGTGCGTTCTGTCATATCCTCGCTGAGAATGTCTGTCATCTTTTCCGCTATGTCAGTCTCAAGCTCGTTGAGTGAAAACATATATCGCCCGTAGAGCCAGTAGGTCTGCATTCCAAGAAATGCAAGAATCGCTATTATCGTGATGCAGCTTAGTATTCTGATCCTCTTTTCCATTTTGACGTGTATTTAGGTATGCAAACCGGCTTTTACCGATTCTTTCACTGACAAAAATAGCCATTTCTCCCCATATTCCCCCTCTCTTTTCCTTCCGCGTAATAATTTAGTAATAATTTATTAACCTGTGATAATAATTTCGCCGGAGCTTACACAGAAATGCCGGATGAGCATTACATTATGATGCTCACCCGGCAATTGAAATTTTTTCGGTGTAACCGATTATTTCACGATGCTTTCGGAGAAATAACGGTCGCGGATCGGCTTAGCCACCTTTTCACCCTTGAGTGTGATCTCGTCCTGCAGACGGATGTCCTGCGACGATGCTCCTATCATTACAGTGTACTTGCCCGGATCGATATTCCACTGGCGCACGCCGTCGTTAGTGTAATAGCCGAATTGGTCGGGGTAAAGAGTTACGCTCACGGTCTTTGTCTCACCGGGTGCCAGCGAAACCCTTTCAAATCCCTGAAGCTTGATCGGGCGGATGTGCTGTCCGTCCTCACCCGGCGCGAGGTACACCTGGGCGATCTCATCCGCTGCCATGTCGCCGGTGTTTTTCACGTCGAATGTCACCGCTATCCCATCGGTCGATGCGGTGGTGGCACCAGCATCGACTTTCAGGTTGTCGTAGGCAAACGTGGTATAGCTCTTTCCGTAGCCGAATTCCCACGCCACGCGCGGATCTTTTTCAGCCGAATAGAGGTAGCAGAGTGGATCGTATGTCTCTACGTTCGGGTAGCTGACCGACAGTTTGCCGGAGGGAGCAATGTTGCCATAGAGGATGTCGGCTACGGCATTTCCGCCCTCCTCACCGGGGTACCAGGCCTGAATCACGGCAGCACATTTGTCGGCGATTCCTGAAATCACCTGGGCGCGTCCGCCAAAAAGCACCAGCACAACCGGTCGGCCGGTGGCGATCAGGGCTTTCACGTATTCTTCCTGGCGTCCGGGGAGTCCGAGACCCTGACGGTCGCGGTTCTCGCCGCAAAGCATCACGTTTTCACCCATTGCGGCGATTATCACGTCGGATTCCTTTGCCATCCTGAGCGCCTCAGCCCAGTCGGCTTTCTCGCCCGAATCCACTTTGCGGTGAAGAGTCAGATATTCCCACGCACGCTCGTCACCACCCTTATTGAATTTTGTTTCGATCGTGTCGGTCCAGTCGCAGCCGCGTGAGTAGCTCACCTCCACATTCTCGGGCTTGCGTGACTTCATTCCCTCAAGCAGTTTCACGATATGTGGGTCGGTCACCTCCTCGGTCCTCCGCTTCCAGAAGTAATTCATGCTCGGGAACGTATAGTCGCCGCACATCGCCCATATTGAGTTGGCGTTGGGACCGGTGACGAAGACCTTTTCCTTATCCTTAAGCGGAAGCACACCGTCGTTCTCGAGAAGCACTATTGACTGCGACGCAATGGCGTAGGCGGTCTGGCGCTCCTCGGGCGAGTCAAGCTTGATCTCCCCCGCGCTCCACATGTAGGCGTCCTTGTCGAAGAGACCGGCTTCCATCTTGTACTTAAGCACGTTCTTCACGGCTTTTTCAAAGGTCTCCTGACTGACGAGCCCCTGATCGATTGCGTCCTGAAGGTTGGCGAAGCAGCTGCCATCAGGGAAGTCCACGTCCGTGCCACCGTTGATAGCCATTGCCGCTTTCTCTGTTTTATCCTTGCCGGGGAGCTGGTCGATAGCGGTGTAGTCGCTCACCACCATGCCGTCGAATCCGATATAGTCGCGCAGGATGTCGCGCAGGATCCAGGCATTTGCCGCGCAGTTCGTGTCCCTTACGGCATGGTAACCTGGCATCACGGCCTTGCTCCCTGCCATCCTTATCATGGCTTCGTGAGGCAGCAGGATCTCCTCCATCATTTCCTTCTCATCGGCATCACCTCCGCCTCCGTAGCCCAGATAATGCTTGGAGCACGCCCCCACGCCTTTGCTCAGGTCACCCTGCTGGAGCCCGTTGACGAATGCCACACCCATAACAGCCGACAGGTAGTCGTCCTCGCCGTATGATTCCTCCAGACGGTTGAACGACGGATTGCGGCATACGTCGACCATCGGCGAGAGCGAAAGCACTCCTCCCATCCGGCGCAGTGCGTTGGCAGTCTGGCGTGTTTTCAGTTCGGCAAGCTCGGGATTGAAGGAGCATGCCTGTCCGATCTGCTGGGGATAGATCGTCGAGCCGAGTGCGTTAACGCCCGACAGCACCTCTTCGTGGAAGAGTGCGGGAATTCCGTTGGGAGTGTTGTGGATGAGCCAGTCCTGCACAGCCGCCACCTTGTCGCGGAGCACGTTGGGGTCAAGTGGAATCTGGCTTGCAAACTGGCAGAAATGTCCTATGCCGTTAGGGATAAGCGAGTCGCATTTCGCGGGGTCAAGATTCCCTTCCTCGTCAAAGAGCACGTCCATCATGCAGCTCCGAAGCTGCATGATCCGCTCCTGCTGTGTCATCTTGTCGTAGAGTGCGTCCACCCTCGCGTCAATGTCGCTCTTCTTGTCATTGCAGCCGCACAGAGCCGCCGTTGCACATAAAGCCATCACGATTTTCTTCATATTTAGCAGATTGTTTCAGTTAGGATTTCCATTACTCGAAATTTCTGCAAATATAACTTTTTATCCCCTCTCCCGCAACTTTCCGTCCTCCTCTTTCCCGATTTATTTCTGTTTGATATAGTTCACGATCACGTTGTCGGGATTAAGAGGCGTCACGTCGTCGAGCCTGAGTGAATCCACCATGTGAAGCGTCCCCTGCTTGTATTTTTGGAAATGAGGGGAGGCGATATGTGCCCTGTACGCTTCCTGACTGGCGTACGTCTCCAGAATTGTAATGTTGCATGGATCCTCTTTGTCAGCCACAGCATACATCGTCAGCACTCCCGGCTCGGTCAGCAACGACACCGCACCCACTTCTGTTGCGAATTTCATATATTCTTCCAGATAATCAGGATTCACCTTGATTTTCGAGAGTCTTACAATCCCGCTATCGGTCATCTGTTCTTTCTCACACATCATGTTGTCTGTCTTATCGTTATGCCCGCCGCATGCACAGAATAACATAAGCGTTACTGCGCCGGCAAATATCCTGTTCATAGTGCGTTTTTTTGAGTTATTCGATTTCGATTTTCGAAGGATGTACGCCCAGATCGCTCAGCAGAGCCATCTCATTGGGCGCGAGCCGATAGCCGTCGTCTGAGTCTTCCTCGTCAGCCTGAACGATTCCGCATTGCACGAAGTAGCGTCTCAGCAGCTTCTCGGGCGTCGTGGCATATCGGCTTGCCATGTATCTGACAGCCTCCATGTCACATAGACACTGGGGTACGATGATTTTTGTCTCCATAATCTTGCATTAGAATTATGACGCAAAATTACAGCTGAATGTCTGGATAATCATGACAATTCCCCGCACGTTTCTACCATTTTCTACGATTCGATGTGACGCTGTTTCACCAAAAAATTGTATTTTTGTGAATCAAAGCATCATATACCCCCCTCCCCGCCATGAGCAAAATCCTCAGAGTTGACCGTCCCTCCGACTATAGTGCATGGGTCGGGCAGACCGATCCCCACGAGCTTGTCAGCGTTATCGACTACACCGCTGTGTCGCCAGTGCGTTACAGCCTTAACAACTATGGCGTCTACGGGCTCTTCCTACAGGGCAAGGAGGCAGGGATGGAACTCGTCTATGGCACCGGAAAATATGATTACTCCGAGGGCACGCTGATATGCGTGGCGCCCGGACAGCTTGGCGGCAAGGAGGATAACGGTGAATTTGTCAATCTCACGGGTTGGGCTGTACTGTTTCATCCCGACATCCTTCAGGGCACAGGACTGGAGAAGGACATCCGCAACTTCTCCTTCTTCGACTACCGCGTCAACGAAGCTCTGCACATGACGGCGGAGGAGCGCGACGTGATGGTATCCATAATCCGTCAGCTCGAACGTGAACTGAAATTCCCGGTCGACGCCATGCAGAACCGCATCATCGTTGGATTCATCAATCTGCTGCTTCGCTACGCACAGCGATTCTACAACCGTCAGTTCGTCACCCGTACCATCGTCAACAACGACATCCTCACGCGCTTTGAGGATACTCTTAAGGAGTATTTCGACTCCGAGAAACAGATCGACCACGGATTGCCCTCCGTGCAGCAGTGCGCCGACAGGCTCAACATGTCGCCCAACTATCTGAGCGACGTGGTGAAGCGCACCACCGGCGAGACTGCCGGGCGCTACATCAAACGGTTCGTCATACAGCTTGCCAAAAACCGCCTCGTCTCCGGAATGAACTGCTCCGAGGTGGCATACTCCCTCGGATTCGACTACCCCCAGCACTTCGCCCGCACATTCAAGAAAATGACCGGCGAGACCCCCACCGCCTACTGCCGCCGGCGTCTCGATCCCGCCAATCCCTCCTGACGGGAATTGACCGGCATCCCGGGATTATTTCCGCGGATTATAGTCCACGGCGATATCCTCGAAGTAGAACGGAATCGCTGCATTACCGCCGTGCCTGTATACGTCCTTCTGCTTCTTGCTGAAATAACCTTTTTCAGTGATGCACTCCACGATTTCAGGGTCGTCGGCCAGATATGCCACCAGCCAGTCCCTTGTCGCACCTGAGCGATAGTAATTGGCAGGAATGTTGAACGCGATAGGATCCGTGGGCTTTTGGAAATAATAAGGCGTAGTGTTGCGCCTTCGTATGCTCCAAGAAAAAACTTAAAATCCTTCTTCCCGACTTTTACTTTCCAGAACGACACCCAGTAGAGCAGATTATCGCCCGCTGATTCCAGCACCTGCCAGTTCTTTGCCTTCCAGTCAATGATTTCGTTCTTCTTGTGGTCGAACTTCCCGATGGAGTTCCACCGTAGATACGCTTTCCGTTCAGGAGCCTCGGCGTGATACAGCAGAATGTGATCCACACTGTCCGCTTTCACCTTATGCTTCTTCCCATCCAGCAGATATTCCACCTTGTTGTGCCAGCTACCCGGCAATTTGAGTTCCACATTCTCCAGTGTTTCACCGTTGACGAAGAAGATGTCGGCACGGGCATTGTTTTTCCCAAACGCCGAGAGGACGCAAAAGATAAAGACGGCGAAGATTAAAAGCTTTTTCATGATTTATGTAGGATTTAGGGATGAGTGATGCAGAATGATTTCCCACAAATCGCATGTTGTTCACAGCAAATCGCAGAATGATCTTCCGCAAATATAATCATCGCCCGCAACACCCCCAACAAAATCCCCCGCCAA
>CAMWPM010000069.1 GCA_947176235.1 uncultured Bacteroidales bacterium
CGAGCATGGGGTTGTTGATGCGCATTCCGTTCCACGTCACCTGCGTATGGCTGGGCGATGTGCCACGGAAAGCGACAGTGGAGAGAGTAGCACGACCGTAGCTCTTGACGAAGACTGAAGAATTGAACGTGAGGATGTCCGCCATAGAGAGGGCGATGTTCTCTTTGAGGGCAATGGAATCGAAAGTTGTTTTCTGCACTCCGATATCCTTCAAGGGTCTGTGTCCGATGACAGTGACTTCGCGGAGGTTCTGCATCCTTCCGGAAGTTTGTGCTTGAATCTTAATGCACGATGCATGATGCACGATGCACAATAAGAAAGTGCACAATGCACGATTTACGATGCATAATCGTGCATCGTGAATTTTATGAATCATCATGTTTTTTGAAACGTGGTCTTAACAATCGCTGTCAACAATCGAATAAGACGTCTGCAATCCTCAATCATACTTTGGAACCCATCCTGAGTAATATACTCTGTATCAAAAAGAAGTTCAAGCCAATATTCTGACTCGTTAGCCTCTTTCAGCGCGATATTCATTTTTGCTCCAAAATCAGCTCTGCTTTGACCTCGAAGCGCCTCCTTGACATTAGCTCCAATACTCGTTCCACTCCGAAGTAACTGCTTACATAGAACGAACTCCTTCTTGGAATTAGACAGATGTTGGTAAAGCCTGATACATCTTATTGCAAATGCCTTACTCTCAATAGCGATTAAATTATCTTTATCTTCTTTCATTTTCGATCCATTATTCACGGTTCACGATACGAAGTTAACGCTTTTTGGCAGACTGGACAAAATTTATAATGCGCAGAACATGATGCTCAATGAATAATCGTGAATTGTGAATCGTGAATTGAGAATCGAGTAATCATTTCCAGCAGAATGCGCCGGGTATTATTCCGACATAAAATTCATCGATCAGTTTTCCTTCGGGAGAGTATCGGTAGATCATGCCCTGCTGCTGGTAGTCGATAGCATCGGCTACATACACTTCGCCGTTCACAGGATTTACGGTAAGCCCGTAATACTTTGTGTCGCGGTATTCGAGGAAAGGACGGACAGGAACACGGTTTGCCGTCACGTCCATACTCCAGATGTCGTTGTTGATCCAGTACAGCTTGTCGCGTTCGCCGTTGAGCTGCAGCTCGCTCGGAGCATCACCGAGTTTGAATTTCCACTGTTTTTCAACTGTAAATGTCGCAGCATCAATCTTATAGAGCGAAGGTGTCTCATATCCGTATGGCGAGCCTTCATAACCGCCGTCGGTGATAGTCCACATCTTGTCGTTTTTATCCAGGACAAGCGACGTAGGCTGTATGCCGACCGTCAGCTGGTCTACCACTTCGTCCGTCTCAGTATCGATCTTGATGATGCGGTTCTGATAGCTCCAGCAGTTGCAGTACACATATTTGCCGTATTGCACCATCTGTTCCGTTGAGCCGCTTTCCATTGTCATGTCAGGCACCTGAATATAGCCCGTAATTTCATATTTCTTGGGATTGACAATGAAGATGCGGTTGTCCCAAAGCTGCGTGACGTAAGCCTTTTCATCGCTCAGGAAGTGGATATAACGCGGAGAGGTCAAATCCTCGATGCGCCCCACCTCCTTGAAAGTATTGAGGTCGATGGCAAAGATGACATGAGAATTGTTCACCACTATCCAGCCTTTGTTGTCATAGATACTCATGGACTGCGCCACGTCGCCGAGTCTCATTCCGTTTGCGCGGAAAAACACCTCGTTCTGAACTTGATTCGTTGCCGGTTCATAATAGGAAAGCGTCGCGTTGCCATACTGGAAGTTACCCTCGTTGGTAATGAAAAGTCCGGAGCCGGTCGCATTAAAGTCCTCCACCACATCGCCATAGTCCCACTCCATGCAGCCTGTCAATGACAGGACTGCACAGAATAAGACGGCAGAAAAAAAGATATTTCTATTGAGTTTCATTTACTTGCTATATTTTCCATCGACCATATCTTGATAAGTAGGATTGTAACCGCAGTATTGTATGGTCCAGTCATCAATACTTTTAATCGAGTTATTTTTGAATAGGGCGGAGAATGTCGAGAAGTCGTTGAGTCTTTTGAAGTTCTTTATAAACACTTTATCGGCCGAGGTTAGAGCCGGGAAGGTCAGTTCCGTCAATTTTGTGTCAGCATTGGGCTGGCTGATTATTTCCAAACAGCCTTTTACTGTTTTCAATGCCGGCAAGCCGAATGAAGTCCAGGACTTATTTGAGTAATAAAGATTGCAGTGCCATCCGTTCCCGCCTACATATTGTAGTTTGTCAAGATTGATTGTCTCGTTGTCACCGAGTTCCATATACAGTCCCCAGCCAGCTTTCAATCCATCAATATCATCATTGAAAGACTCAAGAAACGAAATGTATTTGATTTTGTCAAAGTCGGTAGACGTAGCACAAATAGAAGTAAGTTCGGGAAATTTCCATACAGACGTTTTCTGTGGTACATAGACTTCACCTACGATCTCTTTCAGTCTGGGAAAGTCGAAGTCGGTCTTGCCGTCCACGAGCATATATCGACCTATACGCGTCAGATTCGGAAATGACAGAGACCCTCTGTTCTTTATATTGAGGTCACGATAAATTTCAGAGAATGTGTAGGTTTCGTTCTGTCCTCCACTTATCACCAGGGATCCAATCTTGCTGACATTTTGGAATGTATATGTGTTGCCAAAAAGGACAAAATCGCAATCCATTTCCGACTGGCCTATAATGGTAGTTGTAGGCACATTGTTCATATATATATAAGCCGGAGTATTACCATCTGTCAAGAAAGAGGATGCACTCAAATTGATGCTCGAAGGTAACTTAGGGCATCGTGATAGATAAATAGCATGGATTGCTGCATGGCTGAAATCGGGCAACATTTCAAGTCCGGCGAAGTCCTCAAGTCGGAATGTACCTCCGATTTTAGTCAGTTTTGTCAATCCGTCAATTTTTGTTAGTACGGTGTTAAAATCGTATGAGCTGCCAATCGGTTGGTAAGCAAAGAAAGAGGTCAGGATGAAATCACCATCGACATCCGTTAGTTCCGGCAGACTTATAGTCTCAAACACAAAAGGCACTTTCTCCAGCTTGACAGCACCAACCTTTTGGAGTTTCGGGAATATGAATGTTGCGAGATTGGAGCACAATGTCACTGAAATCTCACCACCTACCGAAGTGAGAACCGGCAGCACGAAATTAGTGATCCCGGCTTTGTTTATTCCGTCGATTTTCAAGTCTCCTGCTATGGTTGACAGAGTTTCAAGCTGGATAGATTGTAAGGATGATGAAGTGACAGAAATGCTTCCTCCTACGGTCTCCAGTTTTTCTGCAATCACCATTGAAGTATTGTTATTTACTATCTCAATATCACCGGTTATCTCCGTAGCCTTGTGAATAGTGACAACCTCAATCGGAGAGGAGGAAGGCTTTTGTACTGTACCTATCTGTAACCCTCCCATACTTCTCATACGGTCAAGACCTGTGAGGTCATTGCCTTCAAAACTGTTCAATATGATGACTGTGCCTTTAACTTCCTTGATAGTAGAGAGTGGAGACAAGTCAGTAATGATCTCGCCTGCATCGCTTCCGATTGTCAGGTTGCCCTCAACGACATTGATGCCGCTTTCTCCGAAGGCTACTATCTCGGATTGAGAGGCAAGGGTCACGTCACCCGGCTGCGATATATCGGCACGATTAAGCAGATAAGTGTATTCACGTGATTTGCCGGAGTATGATACCACTCGGAACACTCGCTCATTGTTCCAGTCGTGTACGGTGGCCGGGTCGGGCAAAATCTTTGCCGATGGAGTATATGTTACACTTGCGGTCGCTCCGTCAAGGTCAACTGTGTAAGGTACAGTGATAGTCATATTCTCTCCGTTGATTTCAGCCTTATATGTCTGACCGTCCTTGGTTAGAGAGAAGTCTGTGATAAAGTTGTCGTCTGCATCATCGGGCTTAGGTTCGTCTTTGTCAGAACAAGCCGCGAACATAGCAACGGTGGCTACCAGCCATATATATTTAAGGAGTTTCATATCAAATTACTTATTAAGATCCTGAAATGAGAAGACTTCACATGAATTTTCACCGATAGCACCACTTTGGGCATTTACACCGGTCTGGACTTTTATAAAGTCGATATGACTCAGTGTAATCGGAGTGCCGTCGGGGTACATGGCATTTGAAATCTTGAAGCCGTTCATCTGACCGCTGCCGGTGACGGCATCTCCACCGAGGCAGTCACTTCCGATATTGTCGGCATATCCCCATGGGAAAGCGTTGTTTGCCCAATATCCGGTAACGGGGTCAACGGTGTTGTTGGCAGGAAGCCTGGTGCCATAGAGAGTATATGAGTCGGTATGAACCCAAAGCGGATAATAGTAGTCCTGTGAGTGGAACTGACCGAGATATGCTATTTTGCCTGTCTTTCCTTCAGAGTCAACCCATGTGACATCCATCTTTGGACCGGCAGGACGGTAATAAGTACACCAATAATCCTGAATCGTACCCTCTTTGCCTGTCTGTGAGCCTCGCAGTTCATACCATTCATCGTCAGGAAGTCCGTTGCCGTTGGTGTCCTGCATCACGTAGACTATTCCGGGTTCATTGGAACCGCCATTTGAACTGTTGAAAGCGTTTCCCTGTATAGCAAAATCATAATTACCTCCTGAGTTCCTGATGCTGTGGTCGAAGCCCACGATAACATAACCACCCCAGCCACCGAGCGAAACATACTGGCGGCCGTTAAGGCGTTTGTAAGCGTATTCGGAAGCCTTCTGTTCGGTATTGATATCCGGAGAAAATCCTGCTGTTCCAAGTTCGTTGACGTATTGTCCGGGTGCAGGTAAAAATTCATATACCTTGTTTGAATAGATGATCGTACCGCCATTGCGTATGTGGGCATCCTCTTTTTCATAGCAGTGAACGATTACCGAAGCCATCAGTTCGGTCTCTCCACGGGTCACGTTGCGTGTCAATGCCCTTGATTGTTGTGAAGATGTACCGGGATTGGCTGTCACTGCAACCGTCACGGTATATTCACCCACTTGTGTGGGTGTGAATTTGTATGTGCGTTGTGTAGCGTCAGGGATAACATTCCCATTTACGCTCCAAGTAAACGTAGGATTATCAATGTATTCAAGTATAGGAGTAAGGTAAATAGTTCGGTCAACAATAGTGTTGCGGTCTGTGATGGATTGGAAGTAAGATGGTGTCGGGAACGATACCTTGTAAGGACGCGTTTCCACAACCTCTACTTCAAATTCTTTAGTCGTCTCACCATCCTCATTGCTTGCCTTTATGGTTATGGGGTACACTCCAAGATTAGCTTCGCTGAAAGTATAGGTTCTTTCTTCTGAAACGACCTTGGCGTCGCGAATCCATTCAATCTTGAATCCGGGTTCGCCGGCATGCTGTATATCGGGGGTAAAAATGTATTCTGTGTTTGAAAGGACTTTGAGTCCTTGCGAGGGAAGAGCGAGAGAAATCACCGGTGGAGTTTTTTCAAGTACTTCAATCTTGATTTCCTCTTGCGCGGTGCCTCCGAGGGTTTCTACGCGAAAGATAACATAAAGCTCCTGCGGCTCGTCATAGCTGACAGTCAGCCGTGGACTGCGTCCGATTATCTTGCCGCCGGCTATCCAAGTATAGATAGCATCGTCGGCATATTCCACGTCGGGATAGATAGTAAGTTCCCGACCTATTTTTACGGTATATATGCCGTCTTCACTGTCAAGCGTTATTACAGGGGCTTTCCCTGTCAAGTCTTCGATTACATCATCCTTGTTGCATGATGTAGTAATCAGAAGTAAGAAAAGGATTAAAAGGCAATCCGTTAACCCGAAACGGCAGGTATGTTTTTTTTCCATATTATGTTTTTTTCTACCGTTAATATTGAATAACGGATACTTAAGTAATGATGTGAAGGTAGGGAAATCGGCAATTTTTAGCCGGTTTCCCTACTTTCTGAGAAGATTCTATTATTCGAGAGTATGTGAAATGTCCAGCCTTAGCGGATCCATACTTTTTCAGTTTTCTTTCCGCTCTTCCGGATATAGATTCCAGGGACAAGATTTTCCTTGTTAACCTTGATACCTTGCAGGCTAAAGTATTCTTCATCCCCATTTTCTCTATCTACAGCAACATCGTCGATACCTGACTTGCCGGAGATAGTATAGCGGAAACCGAACTCCTTGTTGGCATGACCATATGTGTAGTCGATACCATAAGTGGCATCACCAACAGTTCCACGAGCTATGGTGAAGTCATAAAGACCAGCTTCCACAAACGTCTTGTTCAAGGTAACAATGAGAGTCTTATTGTCATTTTCATCTACAGCAAAAGATTTGAAAGGATTCGAGATTTGACCACTGTCCTTGTACAAGAAGGAAGTCTTTGCCACATTTTGATTTATAACGATAGGTTCTTCAAATGTTACTCTGAACTCAGTGAGTTCATCGTAGGTCTCGTTGGGTGTCGGAGTAATCGAGCTATATCCCATATCATAGAACATCTGATACTTGCCGGTTACTGAATATTTAAGTTCAAAGGCAGGATTGGCATGACCGAGCATAAACTCTTGACCATATTTTTCATCTCCAAAAACACCCTGAGGGAATGAGAATGTAACATCTCCTTCTTCCACAATTTCATATCTCAATGAAATAATAATGCTATTAGGGTCGTTAACGTCAGGTAGTACTGATTCAATAACTGATTTGTTGCAACTAATGTTCCCAACGTATGCATCGTTGATTGACACTGCTGAAGGATAGGTAATCTTGACTTCAGTAAGACGATCGACCATAGTTTCCGGCTTAGGCTCAACAGATGTATAGTTGAAATCATATTCCAGTTGCTCAACATCTACTATTGTAAAAGATAATGTGAGTTCAGGATTGGCTTCCCCGTTGGTGAAATTGTTGTCTGCATAATAACGATCACCTATCAATCCTTTGGGTATTGTGAATGTGTAGGTTCCTGCTTCTGTAAGCGGTGCAGCGGGTTCAATGATATAATGATACTCATTATCTCTGCTGACATAACCAATTACCTCGATATCTAATGGTGTCTCCCCCCTTTTGACAGTGATAGCCTCTGTAATATTAGGGTTTTCATAGATTTTTATTGTACCAAAATCTAAATCAACAGATTGAATCTCCGTAATTGGATTGTTTGACGGCAAAACAGTGGACCTTACAGGCTGCAGTGAATACGAAACGACTTCATGCTTGCCGGTGATAACCATACCACACATTCCAATGGAGGCAGAATAGTTTTCACCTTCCACTTCTGAGTTCTTTTTGTAAAATGCAAAAGCATTTTCCGAACTTCCTGACATCCCATCCGTCCATATGCGAGTTCCCCAATCCATTGGGTATATTGTCAGCACCACCGGCTGTAACTCAGAAAAGGAATAATCATTATTGTTATCTTCCGGACAAGCAGCAAAGATATACCCATCGGCATACTCTTGAGGGTTGATGGTAATTGTCATTGCATCAAAGTTTATTTCTCCAACAAGAAATAAATCAATGGATGAATCTATTTCAAACAGACCATGGTAGTTTCTAAATAGATTATGAATAGCAATATGCGTGTCATCAATCTTCGAAGTCCAGGGTATTTGATCATATCTCCATGTCCCAAGGTCTTGCCCTGCATACTGTTCTCCCGAACGAAGAGTGAAATTCTCTCCGTCTATTTCCCAGTTCCAGTCTTTCCAATAGTCAGAAACCGGAGTGTAGGTTTGTTCTCCCATGTCATAGCCCCAGAAATCATTATCCCAATTATAGGAAATCAGAATTTTAGACCAGACTTCTTCAGGGGTGGCAGCATAGGTACTGGTTACAGCTGCGGCCAAAGCAAAGCCGCAAGCTGCGAAACGTAGGAGTTTTTTCATACTCGTGTTGTTTTTAGTTAATATTAAAATTTTATTCCCGATAACGCTTAGTGAAGCGGTAACGGGAATAGATAGAATTATAGTCGTAAAAAACAACTTACGAGGTAAGAAGTCAGACAACCTAAGCCCATAGTCCCGTAGGCGGTATCACTTGGCGAAAATGGCAGGTCTTCTGACTTATCCCGGTTCAATCGCGCCTTCCCAGTCTTACGGAGACCAGTGACTTTTTGCGATTAACGATTCAATTAAATTAATTCACGATTCACGATGCACGATTCACGATTATAATTGTGCATTGTGCATTGTGCATCGTGCATTGAGCATTGTGCATTGAATCAAGAGGAATTACAGCAGCGGGTACTGTCGAGGAATCACACCTCATTCCCTTTTGATGCTCCTTCACGCCTCCACTCTTGGACGACAGAGCAACCATTTCAGCCGCAAAGGTAGAAAAAAATGTGAAAAATAAAAAGTATCGGCAGGAAAATGTGTGCAGATCCGGTTGAGGTGGGCGAGTTTTTTTCAAGGAGGAGATAGGTAAGGGAAAGGGAGCTATGCTCGCGCACGGCTCCCTTGTCCTTTTCCATGTGCCAAAGGTCAAGGCACAGGATTTGTATGGTGTTAATTAGTGTATGTACCTTTTAGACGCATTAATTGGGGAAAAGGTTAATTGGAGTTTGGTTAAAGTTTATTAAAAAGCAGGCGCTGCGTCCCGGGATGGGACACGGCGCCTGAAGTACGTTATATATTATGTGAGGGGGGATCAGTCGTCGAGGGCGATGTAGTGCTGGTAGGGGTGGTCGCAGCCGGGGCAAGCCTTCGGGGGCTCGGTGCCTTCGAAGATGTAGCCGCAGACGAGACACTGCCAACGGATGACGTGGTCGCGTTTCCAAAGAGTGCCGTTCTGAATGTGGTCGAGGTAGGTGCGGAAGCGCTCTTCGTGATGGCGCTCAACGGAAGCGATGGCTTCGAAGTGGGATGCAATCTCGGGGAAGCCTTCCTCGCGTGCGGTCTTGGCGGCGGCAATGTAGGCGTCGACACCTTCGCGTTGCTCTTCCTCGATAGCCTGCTTGAGGTTGTCGACGGTGGATCCGAGTACGCCAGCGTCGGCAAGGACGGGAATCTCGACCTGACCTCCCTGGAGGAATCCGAAGTAGATCTTGGCGTGATGGAGCTCGTTGGCGGCAGTCTCCTCGAAGATCTGCTGAACGGGGAAGTACTGCTCTTTGTTGGCTACTTTGCCGTAGATGGTATAGCGGGTGTAAGCCTGGCACTCGCCGAGGTAGGCAGCGACGAGGTTTTTCTCGGTCTGTGTGCCTTTGATGCTCTTAGTATTAGTTGTTGCCATGAGGATAAAATGGGGTTAAAAAGGTTAATGATTTTGGGAATAAAACATAGGGGAGGGGAAGATGGTTCATTGGGAGTGGTGAGCGGAGAGTGGAGAGTGGAGAGCGGAGAGGGAGAGCGGAGAGCGGAGGGAGGGGGGGGG
>CAMWPM010000070.1 GCA_947176235.1 uncultured Bacteroidales bacterium
GGTCGGTGTGGGTGATGTAGGAGCGGTCGATGGGGGTGCCGTTGAGGGTGGCGGAGGAGATGTAGATGGCGTCGGGAGCCGGGAGAGTGGGATCGTCGGGGTCGGCGTCGGCGGGAGAAGCGGGCAGGCAAATGACGGTGAATCGTGAGGCGGGGCGATCGCCGTGGGCGGGAATGTTGACGGTGACACGCGGGAAGAGGGGCGTGGACAGATCGTAATAGGGTGTTGCCGGAGCCACGGGATAAAGCCCGAGTGCCCCGAAAATGAACCAAGCAGACATCTGTCCTGCGTCATCGTTGCCCGAGAGTCCGCCGGGATGGTCGAGATACTCGGTGTCGAGAATCTCACGGACGTAGCGCTGAGTGAGCCAGGGACGAAGGGCGCGATTGTGGAGCCAGGGAATCTGATGACAAGGCTCGTTGCCATGCCAATAGCGCCCGAAGGTGAACATGGAGTCGAGTCGTTCGGCATACATCTCCCGTCCACCCATAAGTTCCATAAGTCCCGGCTGGTCGTGCGGGACATACCACGTGTAGTGACAAGGCGCGCCTTCGGTGATGAACTTTGCGAATGAGAAGGCATCGGAGGGATCGGAGAGGAAGGAGCCGTCGGCGTGGCGTCCCTGAGCGTAACCTGTAGATGGGTCGATGACATTGCGCCAGGAGCCGGAACGACGCAGCAGGGTGTCGGCGTCGACATCCTCGCCGAGAATACGAGCTACCTGAGCAAGAGCGAAGTCATCGAAGGCGTATTCGAGAGTGCGGGAAACCTGTTCGCGCCTGTGGTAGGCGTCGGGAACGGAATCCTCGAGGGGGATGAAGCCGTAGCGGAGGTAGGAGGGGAGGGCGCGGCGCCCCATTCCGTTGATGTACTCCTCGCGTGTGGCGGGGCTTTCGAAAGCGTTGCGGCGCATGAAAGTGTAGGCTTCGGGAATGTCCCAGCCGGTGATGCCCTTGACGGCAGCGTCAGCCATCAGAACGGTGCAGTGATCGCCGATCATGGCGGCGGTGTAGCTGTTCCAGCAGGGGAAAATGGGGAGCCAACCGCCCTGACGCGCTTTCAGAACAAGCGACTGCATCATGGCAGCGGTGCGGTCGGGGTCGATGATGGCAAGGAGAGGATGAAGGGCGCGGTAGGTGTCCCAGGTGGAAAAGCCGTCGTAATAATCGAGTCCGGATGGCATCTGCATTATTTCACCGGAGCCGGCGAATGCAGGGTAGGATCCGTCGGCATCGGAAAAGACCTGCGGGAGAAAAGATGCGCGATAAAGGGCGCTATAGAACTTGCGACGATCGGAGAGCGAGCCGCCCTCGACCTCAATTGACGACAGATGTCGATCCCAGATGGCAGCGAGGCGCGACTGCGCGGCATCGAAATCGAAATCGGGCGCTTCGGCAAGCATATTTGCCATAGCACCCTCGGAGGAGGTGAATGAGGATGCGACACGGAAGGTGACCGTGCGTGACGCCGGGACGCGGAAGGAAATGGCGGCTCCGGCGTCGGGGAGATCCTTTATGACAGGTGAGGAGGAAACAGAGTCGGGGGCGGCAAATGTCAGCGCCACGACAATTTCAAGGTCATCCTGCCACTGGAGGACGATGTGACCGGAGAATCCGGCCGGCTGACCTTTACCCTGATAGATGCGGTGGACGGGATTGGAGGCGATGATGCGGCGATTGGCACGGTCGATTGTAACAGTTGCCTGCGCTTCGTCGGAGTTGGGGAACAGAACGACCGTAGCGACTGAATCAGTGCCAAAGGTGAAGCGCATGAGTGCTGTGCGGGAGGTGCCGGTGAGCTCGGCACGGATGCCGGCGTCGGGGAGCAGTACAGAATAGTAGTCGGGGCGGGAGATCTCGGAATCGTGGGAGAACCGTGAGGCGCGAGATTCGACGGTGGAGCCGGGGATGAATGGTCCGGCGAGAGGAGTGACGGTGAATGAGCCGAAGTCCTGTGTGCAGCCTCCGACAATCCAGTGGGAGTTGCGGAAGCCGTGGAAAAGGGAGTCGACGTAGTAGTAGGGTGCGACGCATTTAAGCTCGGTGGCGCGTGTCTGGGGGGTCCAGAAGTTCATGCCGTGGGGCTGGAGGACGGCGGGGAGGGTCTGACCGAATTCTTCGGTTTTTTTACCAAACATTCCGGCGGTGCGTGTGACGGCGGGCGCGGTGCCGATGAGGGGGTTGACGAGGAGTCGGGGGAGTTCGTCGGGGCGCGCGATTAGTGCCGCAAGGATGGCGATAAGTGTGATGATGGCGGAACGTTTCATGGTAGCACAAAGGTACAAAAATTTTTGGAGAAAGAAAACGGGGTGTGTCGAATGACACACCCCGTTGCGGGTTGTATGGGGGAAGGGGATTAGCGGATAACCTGCTTGGTGACCTTCTTGCCCTGCTTAACGATGTAGAGACCGTTGGAGGGGTTGTCAACGCGAACACCCTGGAGGTTGTAGTACTCAACAGGAGCGTTAAGGTCGCTGTCCTCACCTACAAATACGTCGTCGATAGCATTGTAATTGTCATCCCATGCCTCAAGCTTGAAGTCGGAGAAGGGATTCCAGTACTGAGCGGGGTTGTTTTCGTCCTTAGCAAGACCAACCCAAACCTTAGCGGGCTCCTTGAGCTCGAACTCAACATACTGACGATACTTCATGGGCTCGTTAACGAATACGAAAGCGGATTCACGCTCCTTACCGGAGTCATCCCACCAAGGCATCATAGTGCCGAGGACGTTGGTCTGCTCATAAGCGGGAACTATTTCGTTCTTGTCAGCGTCGCCACGAGTTTCGTTTTCGGGCATGATAGAGTAGTCGCCATCGCAGATCTGCCAGCAGTCAAGGAGGCAAACGCGCTTGTCGTTCTCACCAAGATCACCAAACTCGTCTTCGTAATTCATGTTGGCGGGCTTTTCCTCATTGTAGGACATGTAGAGATAAGCGTTGGGGATAGTGTTCTCCTCGCCTTCGTCAACGAGCTCCATAGTAACGTTCTGATAATCGATATTGCTCCAACCGGTGTACTTTCCATCAGCAAAGTCGGTGGGCCCAGCAATAACCTTACCGGAAGCGTTGTCGATTACAGTGAGATCATCGAAGTCGATAGAGCCGCCGTGCTTACCAAAGCAGAACTGAAGACGGTCGTGGGGGAATGAAGCCTCAAATTCCCAAGTGTATTCAGCCCAATCAGCAGTGAAAGTCTTTCCTGCGAGGTACTGAACATCATCGCTGCCACCCCACTGATTCTTGTTTTCACTTGCAGCCCAAATAGGCCAGAGATCAACGTTGTTTTCTCCGAGGTCGGTAGAACCTTTGATTTTAACCTTTACAGTGTAGGTCTGACCCTTTACCATAGAAACAGGAAGATCATAGAGAGCCTGCTTGTCCCAAGCATTTTCGGCGGGTTCGCCGCAAACGTACTCAAGGTAGGTGTTGGGAGCGTCGTAGAGGTCCTTGTCAAACCAGTCCTTAGGAGAGTTGCCATCGGTGGGATCAGCAAAGCCCCACTGACCCTTGCAAGTGATCATAGTGCCGCTGTAGTTACCAGCACCACCATGACGAAGGAAGGTGAGGGCAGAGAAACGATACTTACCTGCGGGGAGATCAACCTGCTGACCGAAGTTGTAGGGAGAAGCGTTGGTCTTGCGGTAAACACCACCCCAATTGTTAACATCAGGCTTCTTTACAGAACCACCACTGTTTTTCATATTCCATGCGGGGTTATCCATATCGATACCAGCAGAGAAATCAGCGTTTTCAAGCTTGATTTCGCCGTCGGGACCAACGAGCTTGAAATCGGAGAAGCAGCACCATTCGTCGTAGTAGCCACCAAGGTTAGTGATACCAACAACGAGATCGCCTTCTTCAGCAAGAGTGTACTCAACGGTTACGGTGTAATCTTCGTTGTCGAAAGCGGCGCGAGCCTCGGCAGTGCCGTTAGGAGCAGTCTCGCGTCCATCGAAGAGACCCTTAACAGTAACATACTGGTCGTTGATGTAGGCGAAAGCATTGTAGTTAGCACCTTCACCACCCTTCATGTTCTCTTTAGCGAAATCGTTGTTACCGCAACGATAGAGAGCCTGAGCGGTGAGAGTGTACTTACCGGGCTTAGCATCAGAGACAGTCTGGTAGAGGTTGAAAGCACCGCACCAAACTTCGCCGACACCATCAGCAACGGCAGTGAGGGCACCCTGCCATCCGGGAAGGAAGGCGGGGTTCGTCATGTACTTAAGCGTGACGTCGCGGTAGGCTCCATCAGCGCTTGCAGATGCAACGACGGCAGCTGCAGCAAGCAGCATAATGCTGCGCTTGAAGTAATTTTTTGCCATAAAAGGTAAAAATTGGGTGTTATTAGATTGGTTAATTAAAAAGGGTTTATCAAGGAAAGAAAAGAAAGCCAAGGCGGGGCGGGAAAGCCCCGCCTTAGCCTGTGAATATCCTAATCAACAGAATCAGAGACCTGCGTAACCGGGGTTCTGGTTCCAGTTGAGGTTAGTCTCAAGAATGCCACGGTGGATAGGCATGAGGCGGCGGTTGGGATCCTTTACGCCCTCGCGGTCAACCCAGTGGAACTGAGTGTGCTCAGCGTTGTCCCAAACTTTGTAACGGTTCTTCTGACCCCAGTCGTCCTCAAACATTCCGCAACGGATAAGGTCGTTGCGACGCCAAGGCTCGAGGATGAACTCGCGTGAACGCTCGTCCATGAGATCCTGAATGGTGAATGCACCGGTGACAGAGGGTGCTCCGGAGCAAGCGCGAATCTGGTTGACGAGACCTTCGACGGAAGCACCGTTGGTGGCAGGCGCGCCACGCATGATGCACTCAGCCTTCATGAGAAGAATATCGGCGTAACGGAAGATAGGATAGTCGTTAGCCTGCTGGCGCCCCCAGAGGGTGTAATCCTCCTCTCGGGGGGGATATTTGAAGAGGCGGGCACCTTTCTGGATGTTCATGAGCGCAGTGCCGTTGGCAACAGTCTCCTTTGTAGCCTTAGGAAGAGCCTCATCGCCGAGCGAGTAGATGGAAGCATCGTCGAAGTCGAAGTCGGCACGATAGTTGAGCTGACCGACAAGGGTATTAGCCTTATCGGGATTGACATAAATATAGACAGGCTCGTCAGTCTTGTTGAACGAACGGTCGAAGGCGAACTGAGGACCTGAAAGAACCATCTCGTTGCGTTCGTCGCCAGGCAGACAGAAGCGTGCGACAGCCTCGGGAGTGAGAACGGCATTACCTGCCACGGACTGGGGGTTGGACCATCCGAGAGCGAAGGGACGGCAAAGACCATCCTTCTTGAATGCGAACCAGCGGTACCAAGTGTGGGTGCCGTCGCCCTTAGTGGCGGGATCGACGTCGAAGGCATAGATGAAGTCCTTGATCTGGACGCCATTATCGGGGAAGAACTTCTGACGATAGCCGGTGCCTACCTCAAAGAGGTTGGATGCGATGATCTCGTCGCACCACTTCACGCAATCGGCAAGCTTGGGGTTGGGGGTGTTGTTGTCGACAGTGGTGATGGGGTTGGTGTAGACGCCCCAGTTGAGGTAGATCTTAGCGAGCAGGGCAGCCGCCATCCAGTAGTTGGGCTTGCCATAGGTGGTGACGTCGTTGAGCTTGCTGAGACCATCCTCCTGCGAAAGAATGTCGAGGAGCTCTGATTCGAGCCACTCAGCCACCTGAGCACGGGGAGAGCGGTCGAGGATCTCGCCTTCCTGAAGGACGTGATCCATGATGGGAGCGTCGCCGTAGAGTTCCATCATCCAGAACGTGTAGAACGCACGGATGGCACGTAGGGGAGCAACGACGGGATCCTTCATCTCGGGACCGCCGTAGGAGAGGATGCGGGAGTTGGTGTAGGTGATACCTGACATGCAACCCTCGATGATGCGAGTGCGCCAGTTGTCGAGGTGGAGCGAGTGGATTGAAGCGTCGAGGTAACGACCATCGTCGAAATAGTTACCGGTGCCGTAGCAGCAACCCATGATCTCGTCGCCCTGATAAACGACGCCCTCGTTGAAGTCACGACCGAACCATCCGTGGAGGTAGCGGTAGCAACCGGAGAACTCACCTTCGACAGCGATGGGGTTGTCGGGGAATTTGGTGTACTTTGAATTCACGTCGGTGTCGAGGTCGGTACATGCCGAAGCTGCCGCCATAACGGCACCGAGAGAAATGAATCGGATATACTTGTTCATGAGTGAAATGATCGAAGAAAGATTAGAAGTTAACATTTACGCCGACAAGAATCTGACGAGTACGGGGATAGTGGTCAGAGCGGGTGTCGTGGCCTGGAGCGAGACCGCCGAGGTTGATTTCGGGGTCGCGGCCCTTATAGCCGGTGATGGTAAATACGTTGTTGGCGGATACGTAGAGACGGACGTCGTTGAGCCAGCCGTTGAAGCAATCGCGGAAGGTGTAGCCGATCGTGGCTGTGGCGAGCTTGAAGTAGGATCCGTTCTCAAGGTAGCGCTGCGAGGGATAGTGGGCGAGACCGTCGGTGGGGAGCTGGTCCTTGATAGCGGAAGCCATCACGTTCTTACCCTGCGAAACTGCAGCGACATAGGAGAAGTAGGCGCGGGGCTCGTTGAAGATCTTCTGACCGAAGACGCCTGTGAAGAAGAGGTTGAGGTCCCAGTTCTTGTAAGAGAGCTTGTTGTCCCAACCCATAGTGAGCTTAGGCTGAGCGGAACCGGCGTAGATGCGATCGTCCTCACCGGGCTGCATGGTCGTCTCGGGCTGACCGTCCTCTCCGATGATACGATTGCCATCGGAATCGTAGCGGTAGAACACAGACTGACCGTCCTTATATCCTGCCCAATCCCAGAGGTAGAAGGATCCGAGGGGCTTACCCTCGACGATGCGCTGGGTGTTGCAACCCTGGGAGAGACCGGGAAGGTTGGGGTCGTACTGGTTGAGGACGCCGGCGTTGAACTCGGAGTTGGAAACCGAAACGACCTTATTGGCGTTGTGGGAGAGATTGAGCGAGGTGTTCCATGTGAAGTGGCGTGTCTGAACGGGGACAGCGTTAAGAGTAAGCTCGACACCACGGTTGCGCATCTTGCCGACGTTAGCCACGAGGGTGTTGACGGGATAGATGGCTGTGGAGACGGGGTAGTTCCAGATCATGTCCTTAGTGTCCTTATTATAGTACTCGATGGTACCGTTGAGTCGACCGTTGAAGAAAGCGAAGTCGAGACCGATGTTGAGCATCGATGTCGTTTCCCACTTGAGGTCGGGGTTGACGTTGCGTGCAGCAGCGAGACCCTTGTAGGATGTGACATTACCGTTGGCGTCGACATAATCGAAGCGTGTGGTGGTGTCGTAGAAGAATCGGGAAGTGAAGATGTCGAAGCCCATAGCGTTACCGCTCTGACCCCAACCGGCACGTACCTTAAGGTCGTCGAAGATTCCGAGGTTCTTGATGAAGTCCTCCTCGTTGAGACGCCATGCCACGGAAGCAGAGGGGAACGTTGCCCAACGGTTGTTGGCGCCGAATGTGGAAGCACCGTCACGACGGATGGCAGCCTGAAGGAGATACTTTGACTTGAAGGAGTAGTTGAGACGACCGTAGAAGGAGATCATCTTAACGTGGTTCTCGATATTGCCCCAGACGGGATCGGTGTCCCAGCTGTTAGCCATTCCGATGTTGTTCCAGCCGAGGGTGTCGTCGTAGTAGTTGTAGCCGCGCGCTCCGAAGCCGTCGCCGGTCTTGTGCTCTTCCCATGAGTAACCAGCCATGAGGTCGAGCTTGTGGTCGAGCCCGAACTTGGCGTTATAGTTGCCGTAGAGCTCCATAAGCTTGTGCCAGTCGTCGGTGACATTGCGCGAGGACTCGCCGTGGCGGGTGTTGTTCTGCGACTGAGTAGATGTGTAGTCGCGGTAGTGGTAGTTCTGAGTCTCGTAGTTGAAGTTGGCGTTAAGGGTGAGGCCTTCGATGATCATGAGTGTAGCCTTACCGGTGTACTGCATGCGCTTGTAGGTAGCCATCGAGCGATTCTCGTAGATGAGTGAGAGGGGGTTGATGTTCTGCGAGATAGTCTTGTCGGCGTACCAAGAGCCGTCCTCGTTGCGTACGGGAACGAGGGGAGAATAATAGTACATACCCTCGTAAACGGAGCCACCCTGGAGACCACGTGGCACGCCCCATTCCTTGCGTACGTTGCCGTTGATTCCGAGACCGATGGTGAGGTGGTCCTTGAGCATCTTTGTCTCAACGTAGGAGCGGGCGGTGAAGAGGTTGTTGCCGACGCCGCGGATTATACCGTCGCGCTTGATGTAGTTGACGGACGCCATGTAGGAAGTGGACTTGTTGCCGCCGGAGATGGAGAGGTTGTGGTTGGTGGCAAAACCGGTGCGCTGCACTTCGTCAGCCCAGTTGGTGTTGGCGCCACGGTCGTTGGGGATGTTGATGCCGTTGGCTTCGGCGTAGGCGCGAAGCTCGGAAGCTGTCATCATGTCGTGGTCGTTGGCGATGCGCTCCCAAGCGGCATAACCGGTGTAGGTGACGCGGGCGGGACCGTCGGCACCGCGCTTAGTGGTGACGATGATGACGCCGTTGGCAGCCTTAGATCCGTAGATGGCAGTGGCTGAAGCGTCGCGGAGGACGTCGATTGACTCAATGTCGCCCGGGGGAATGAGGTTGAGGTTGACGCCGGGGATACCGTCGACAACGTAGAGGGGGGAAGTGGAGTTGTTGAGGGTGGAAGCACCGCGGAGAGTCAGAGAGTTCACACCGCCGTTGGGGTCGGAGTTCTGGACAACGACGAGACCGGGGACCTTGCCCTGAAGGAGCTGACCGGGGTCGGTGTAGGAACCGACGTTGAGATCCTTAGCCTTGACGGTGGTGATAGAAGATGTGACGTCCTTGCGCTGCATTGAGCCGTAGCCGATTACAACGACCTCGTCGAGGAGCTGGTTGTCCTCTTTAAGGACGATGTTGAGACGTTCGGAATCGACCTTCACTTCCTGAGAAATGTAGCCGATGAAGGAAACCACGAGAGTGGCGCCTTTGTTGGCCTTGATGGTGAAATTGCCGTCGAAATCAGTGGAGACACCGACGGGAGTACCTTTGACGATTACAGAAGCACCGATGAGGGGTTCGCCTTGCTCGTCGGAGACGGTACCTGAGACCTGAGACTGCGCATAAGAAGACATTCCCACGAAAAGCAGGAATGACACAAGCATCAGCCGGATCAAGCCAGAGAGGGCAGGATTACTTAAAGCTTTCTGCATGGTGAATAAGAATGAGTTGGTTTTGTTTTAGGTATAAGAAACTAAACGGTTAAAAATGAGACGGGCTAAATAGCCCATGGCAAAGTAGATTGATAAAATTGAAAATATGATTGCACTCTTAATAAGAGA
>CAMWPM010000071.1 GCA_947176235.1 uncultured Bacteroidales bacterium
TTTGGTTGCCCTTGTTCGCTACAAAGTCAACTTCATAGCTGACTCGCTTTTGGCTACCATTCTCATCACGGATTACCAAAGGGACTATTCCAACGTCAACATTAAATCCCCTAACTCGAAGTTCATTGTAGATAATATTCTCCATCATGTGCGTCTTTTCGAGCTGGCGAAAATTCAGTCTTGCATTGCGCAGACCAAGATCCACAAAATAATATTTATAGGGCGTGTCAATATACTTTTTCCCTTTGATGTCATATCGTTGTGATTTCTCAACAAGAAATGAATCACAGATATAGTCAAGAAAATTCTTTATGGTCTTATCAGAGAGCTTTACTTTCTTTTCACTTTGAAATGTGTTTGCGAGCTTACTTGGATTAGTCAGGCAGCCGATATTTGACGAAATAATATCAAGCAGAATTTCCAATTCCTCATCATGCTTTACATTATAACGTTCTTTTATATCAGTGATATAAGTTTCTGCAAATAACGCTTTCAGGTATTCTGCCTTTCGTTCTTCTGACTTATATTCCAATACCTGAGGCAACCCACCATAAGTCATAAACTCTTCAAAAGCCAGTTCCGTATTCTTGTCGGTTGCAGACATAAATTCCCTGAAATTTAACGGGAATACCTTGATCTCCTCACCTCGTCCTCTAAAGGTGGTTATAACATCCTTAGACAGAAACCGTGCGTTACTGCCCGTAACGTACACATCGGCATTCTTAATTTTCAGATAACTGTTGAGCACATCTTCGAACTCGTCAACCAACTGAATCTCATCAATGAGAATATAATACATCTCCTTATCTATCATTTTGGAATCAATGAACTCCAATAGATTGTCAGGGTTGCGGAGAGACTTGTTTCTGCGATTCTCCAGATCTATTTTAATGATATGGTCAGATGAAACACCTTCTGCCTCCAACCAGTAAGCAAAAAGATCGAACAGAAGGAAAGATTTACCACTTCGGCGTACACCGGTGATAATCTTTATCATTCCGTTATGACGGCTTTCTATAACCTTGTCAAGATATATTTTTCTTTCTATTCTCATGACATTCCGAATAAATGTCATTTGTGACACTTTTTCGGAGTGCAAAGTTAATTATAAAAATTCGTTCTATCCAAATATTCTTGGATTTTCATATGACTTCCCCATGCATCATTTCTCGCTTGATTGAATTTGCTCCAGACCCTTTCTTTTTTTGGACGCTTTCTGTTCTTTTTGAAATTCAGCCTTTTCTCGTAAATATTCTTCTTTCATTTTGGAATATTCGCGTTTCAGTTCTTCCTTCTCTGCTTTAAGTTCGGCTTGTTCCTTCAATAATTCTTGCCGTTCCTCATTAAGTTCCGCTTGCTCAATTTCGTAGTCTGACCCCATGTGACTGCAAGAGAAGAGGCTTAAGGTCAGCACTGCGAATGTTGTTTTAAGTATTGCTTTCATTTCATTGGATTTTTGAATTTTTACAATGCAAAATTACAACCACAAAATATCTTGCGCCATACCCAAATGGGTACGATTGTATATCAGATGAATAAATGTGGCGCAAAATAGGGATAAATGCCCAAATGGGTATGGTATATGGATTGAATTGAATTACCTCTGAAATTTCCGACATCTTTTTGCTCTATTTTCGGGGATAATCATTAATTTTGTATGGTGCAATAGTTCGCGGTGCACGTCTGCCTGACGATAGCCGTCAACACCTTGCCCGTCTTCACCTTTCTCTCACTTCTTTTTTTTTTGCAATGCCCCGCTACGCTTTCCGACATATTATCACCATTCTCGCAGCCACACTCCTGGTCGCCACGGTTTCATGCAGTTCCCGCCGTCACACGTCGCGGGGACAGCGCGCCTATTCTCGCCTTAAGGACTCACCTTCCGTCGTTTTCAACGGATCCGGCAAGAAAAAGTCCGACCCTGTCACTGACAAGGCAGCAGCCCCCCTCGACAAGAAGCAGGCAGATCTCGTCATCGCCGAATCCCGCCGCTGGCTCGGCACTCCCTACCGCTACGGGCAGTCCACAAAGCAAAAGGGCACTGACTGTTCAGGTCTTGTTATGGAAGTCTACCGAAAGGTCCTCGACATCAAGCTTCCCCGCTCATCCCGGGAGCAGCGTCAGTTCTGTTCGGCTGTGGGGCGCAACTCACTTGCCCCGGGCGATCTCGTATTTTTCTCGTCATCCGGTCCGAAAGGCACCGTCAACCATGTCGGCATCTACATCGGCTCCAACTCCATGATCCATGCATCCACAAGCCGTGGCGTCATTGTCAGCAGCCTCGACGAACGCTACTTCTCCTCGCGTTTCCATTCCGCCGGACGTATCCCGGGGGGACGCGGTTCCGCCGCGCCCGCCGCTACCAACAAATCCGCCGACAAAAAGGATGCCAAGCACGCCACCAAGAAAGAACCGGCGAAAAAAGAGCAGACGAAAAACTCCGACAAATCTGTCTCTCTCGACCATCTGCTGGAGCAGGCGATAAGTTCGCAGGTCGATTCAATTTTCTCATCATTCATGGATTGATATGCCCACTGTTTCACGCCTCCGTTCCTCCTTGACTTTCATTCTCGTGCTTCTGATGCTTTCAGGATGTCGCACGCCGAAGCTGTCCACCGCCGAAGCACAGATGGAGCGTGGTGAATATTTCGAAGCCGCCCGCACCTATCGTCAGGTCTACAACAAGCTGAGTCCTAAAGCCGACCGCCCTCTCCGCGCCGAGATTGCATTCAAGATGGGCGAATGTTACCGCCGCCTGCGTCAGAATGAACGTACTGAAGCGTCCATGCGCAATGCCCTCAATCAGGGCTACCCCGACTCAATCGCGCTTCTTTACATGGCGCGTGCACAGCAGGCTCAGGGCAAATACGCCCCCGCCCTGCGCTCCTACGAGGAGTATCTTGCTGATGTCGATTCCAATTCTGTCACCGCCCGCGTCGGTGCCGACGGTTGCCGTCTCGCCCTTCGCCTGAAGGCTGATCCCACCCGCCACAAGGTCCGCATCGCCCGCACTTTCAATAGCTCGCGTTCCGATTTTGCTCCGATGCTCTCACCCGATGGCGGCGACCTCCTCTATCTCACCACAGACAACGAAAAGGCGCAGGGCGCACGAAGCGAGATCACCGGCATGAAGCGCGGTGACATCTGGGTATCCCGAAAAGACGAGCGAGGGGAATGGATGCGCCCCATGCCCGTCGATGGCGAACTCAACACCGACCACGACGAGGGTGTGATATCCTTCTCCCCCGACGGATCCAGGATGTACCTCACCCGCGCCGTCCGTCGCACCGATGCCGATGCCTCCGTCGAAATCTACACCTCATCACGTTCCGACGCCAAGTGGAGTGCCCCCGTGAAGTTTGAGATCACCGCCGACACTCTCTCCAACTACGCCCATCCCGCAGTCTCCCCCTCGGGCCGCTATCTCTATTTCTCGTCCGACATGCCGGGCGGCTCCGGTGGTTATGACCTCTGGCGCATCGACCCAGAGCACCCCACCGGCTCTCTTGAGAACCTTGGCGAATTTATCAATACCCCAGGCGACGAGATGTTCCCCTACGCCTTCACCGATTCGATTCTCTTCTTTGCCTCCGACGGACATCCCGGGATGGGCGGGCTCGACCTGTTCCGAGCCACCCTCACCCCCTCCGGCGGCTGGCGCGTCGAGAACATGGGTTCGCCGGTCAACTCCCCCGCCGACGATTTCGGCATCACCCTCCTCAACGCCTCCGAAGGATTCTTCTCCTCCAACCGCAACGATGCCTCCGGTCGCGACCACATCTATTCCCTCTTGCTCCCCGACCTCAGCATCACCATTTCCGGTCACGTTCTCGACCGAGAGGAGGAGCCCATCAGCGGTGCCGTGATCCGCATCGTCGGCAATGACGGTACTAACCGCCGCGAGGTGTCGCGCGACGACGGCTCTTTCTCATTCTCACTCGACCGCGGCGTGAGCTACGCCATGCTTGCAGGCGCCAAAGGTTTCCTCAACGCCCGGCAGGAGTTCACCGCCGACGATGCCGAAGAGGATGCCGCCTATTCCGTCGACTTCATTCTTGCCCCTGTAAATCGCCCGGTCGTTGTCGACAATATTTTCTACGACTTCGACCGTGCCACCCTGCGTCCCGAAAGCCGCACGGCGCTCGACGAGATGGCGCGCGTCCTCACCGACAATCCGACAATCACAATCGAGATGTCATCCCACACCGACCGCGTCGGATCCGATGCCTACAACGACGCCCTCTCTCTCCGGCGTGCTCAGTCCGTCGTCGACTATCTTATCAAGGAATGCGGTATTGCCCCCGCCCGGCTCTCTTTCAAGGGCTACGGCAAGCGCCGGCCCATGACGGTCACACGGCGTCTCGCCCGTCTCTACCCCTCGATGCCCGAAGGCGTGACCCTCACGCCGGAATATATCGACTCCCTTTCCGAAGCCGACCGCGAGATAGCCGATCAGATCAACCGGCGCACCGAGTTCCGCGTCATTTCCACCGACTATTTATATTGATATAATCATCACGGTACCAACCCCCTTATCAATTCGTATTCATCCGCCGCCATGCAATTCCGCACCCGACTTGCCCCGCCTCCCTCCTCGATATTGATTGACCACACTCGCCCGATCATCATGCTCGGCTCATGCTTCTCCTCCGAGATCGGCACTCGACTTGCCGACCGCTTTTTCCAGGTCGACATCAATCCCTTCGGCACCCTTTACAATCCTCTTTCCATCTCCCGAGCCGTCAATCTCATCCTCGATCGCCGTCACTTCGGACCCACCGACCTTGTGGAGCACGACGGGCTTTATCATTCGATGCTCCATCACGGCGATTTTTCCTCACCCTCGGTCGAACTCACAGTCAACGCCATCAACTCCCGCGTCGACGCCGCAGCCGACTTCATTCTCACTCCCGGTGTCACTCTCATCGTCACATTCGGCTCGGCGATCGCATTTTTCCTCAAGTCCACAGGCGATGTAGCCGGCAACTGCCACCGCATGTCTGCCGGGCTCTTCGATCAGCGCGACCTGTCCATCGATGAGATCGTCGCCGAATGGCACACCCTCATCGACCGCCTCCTCTCCCTCAATCCCTCGTTGCGCATCATCTTCACCGTAAGCCCTATCCGCCACAAGGCTTACGGCTATCCTGCCGACCGTCTGTCAAAGTCCCGGCTCCTGCTCGCCGTCAACGAGCTCGTAAACGCATATCCCGATACCACTTGCTACTTCCCTGCCTACGACATTATGATGGACGATCTGCGCGACTACCGTTTCTACGCCGCCGACATGGTTCACCCCTCGCAGGTAGCCGCCGACTACATCTACGTGCTGTTCGCCCGCACCCATTATGGTCCCGGAGTTGAAAACGTTGCTTCCGACGCCGTCTGCTACTCCCGCCTTCTCTCCCATCGCCCGATGCATAATCCTCAGCTTCATCACGCTCGCATAGTCAAGGCTCGTGAAATTCTTGTTTCACGCCATCCCGTGCTTGAATCCATCGTCCCACATCTCTGATCTCACATTTTTCACTGCCATGTCCTCACCCGACCACATTCTTATCGATAGTCGCTCTCTCGTCCCATCTTGTGCCTCCCGCACTGTATTCTACGCCCTCTCCACCGCCAATAACGACGGGCATCGCTACATCCCCGAACTCATTTCCAGAGGCGTGACTCACTTCGTAGTCAGCCGGCTCCCGTCAGGCATCGACACCGCCGGGCTCTCATTCACCGTCGTTCCCTCCCCCCTCGCCTCCCTCCAGGCGCTGGCTGCCGAGCGGCGTCGTGAGGTGCTCGGGCGCGTCGTCGCAGTCACAGGTAGCCGTGGCAAGACGATCGTGAAGGAATGGCTCGCGTCGATGCTCTCCGTAGCAGGTGTTCCTGTCGGTAAATCTCCCCGCAGCTTCAACTCGCAGATCGGCGTTCCCCTCGCTCTCCTTGGTCACGCCGATGGCATCCCGGCAGGTATGTCGTTTGAATCCGGGGCTGTGATTATCGAGGCTGGCATCTCTCAGCCGGGCGAAATGGAACGTCTGCGCGACATTATTGATCCCGACACGGTGATCCTGACCAATGTCACCTCCGAGCACGCCGACCATTTCTCCTCCCGCCGCCAACTCATCCGCGAGAAGCTGCTCCTCGCCGCATCCGCCCGCACTCTCATCCTTCCCGCCGACGATCCCGACATTCTGGCTGAAACCGCCTCTCACCCACGCCCCGAAGGCGCCTCCACCATCCTATGGTCACGCGTCGCTGCTTCCGGCGCCGATGTCCGCGTCCTCTCATCCGTCACCACTGCCCGTGCCACCCGCCTCTCCCTCTCCATCCTCGGCACTGTCACCGAAGTTGACATCGACCGATTCTTCGACCATACCGACATCGACAATTTCCTTGCCGCTCTTGCCGCTCTCACCACCATTATCCCCCTCCCGCTCCTCATCGACAAACTGCCCGCTATGGTGGCATCCCTTCATCATCTGGTCACGCGCCTTTCCGTGATGCCCGCTGTCGGCAGGAGCAAACTCATCGAGAACCATTTCACCCACGATCTCCCATCCCTCATCCCCGCGCTCGACTTCATGCGTCGATCCGCACCTCGCGCCTCCTCGCTCTGCCTTATCCTCTCCGCTTGCCCCGACATCTCCCGCATGATCCTTGCGGCTGCCGACTATGGCGTTTCCCACATTATTATAATTGGAGAAGGAGCCTCCGCCATTCCCGTCCGTCCCGATCTTGTCATCGAGTCTTTCCCCTCTGTCCCCTCTTTTGCCGCCGCATTCTCCCCCGAGGCATTCTCCGATGCTGTCATTCTGCTCGCACCAGCCCCCACAGCCTCATTCGACGAGATTAAGGCACTGCTTGAGGCTAAGCAGCATGAGACGGTGCTTGAAGTCAATCTCGATGCCATGCTCCACAATTTCAACTTCTTCCGTTCTCGCCTGCGCCCATCCACCGGCATCATCTGCATGCTCAAGGCTGCCGGCTACGGTGCCGGAAGTCTCGAACTCGCACGGGCTCTCGAAGTGCAGGGCGCGGCAGCGATCGCTGTCGCCGTGGTCGACGAGGGCGTCGAACTCCGCCGAGCCGGGCTCACCCTCCCCATCATCGTCCTCAATCCCCGCGCCACCGACCTCTCGGTCATGCTGGCTAACAATCTCGAACCGGAGGTCTACGGCTTCGACATGCTTGAGCAGATAGCTCGTGCCGCCGCTCGCGCCGGACTTGCCGATTACCCCGTCCACATCAAGCTGGAGACAGGCATGCGACGCCTCGGATTCACCGAGGATCAGCTTCCCATGCTCGTCGACCGCCTTGCCGGACTCCCTTCCGTGGCGGTCTCTTCGGTGTTCTCCCACCTTGCCACCGCCGACTGTCCCGATATGGACGACTATACCCTGGCTCAGCTCAAACTGTTCGACCGCTGTCAGCGCTACCTTTCCCTGCGTCTCGACCGTCCATTCCGGCGACACATCCTCAATTCCACCGGAATTCTTCGGTTCCCCGACTATCAGTACGACCTTGTCCGTCTCGGCATCGGGCTCTACGGCATTCCCACGCTCGACGATGGCATCCAGCAGGCGGCTCTCCGTCCCATCTCATCGCTCGTCTCCACTGTCATTTCCCTTAAGCACTGGAAAGCAGGCGATTCCATCGGCTATGCCCGGCGCACCGTCCTGTCGCGCGATTCCGTAATTGCCACGGTTCCTGTCGGATATGCTGATGGCGTCGACCGTCGCCTCGGCAACGGCAATGCTTCCATGATCGTCCGCGGAGTCCCCTGCCCCACCGTCGGCAACATCTGTATGGACATCTGCATGATCGACGTCACCGACCTCCCGCTATGCGCCGTAGGCGATCGTGTCGAAATCTTTGGTCCATCCATGCCCGTCACCGCCATCGCCGAGACTCTTGGCACCATCCCCTACGAGGTGCTCACGTCTGTTTCCTCCCGCGTCAAGCGCGTCTACTACCGCGAATAATCTTTTTTTCGCTATCCGATGTAACTTTTTTCCGTTCTTCTGCGTCTCATTGATGTAACAAGTCAAATAATCGCATTATGAAACGTACTCTTTTTTTCTGCTGCCTGCTCATCATTGCCGTCACTGTGGCATCTTTCGTTGTAGTTAACGCCAGGACCACTACCATCACGCCCAAGGGTCCGATGACCACCGTTGAGCGCTCTCTTTCCTCATTCTCTGCCATTAAGGCATCCAACGCATTCCTGGTGGAGTACCACGTTGACCCGTCGGCATCAGGTTATCGCGCCACTCTCACGCTTCAGGAGGATCTTATCCCCTATCTCGTATGCGAAGTCTCCGGCTCATGTCTCTCTATCGGCATTGACAGCAACAAAATCTCGTTCAAAGGAAATATTAATAAGAAGAATCGTCCCCGCGCCATCGTCTACGGTCCGGCTGTCATCTCATCTTTCAAGGCTTCTTCCGCTGCCGACCTCAACATCATCGACGCCGTCCGTGCCTCAGGATCTCTCTCAATTTCAGCATCATCAGCAGCCGACATTGATTTCCGCTCCACAGTTGCCTGCTCCTCGGCATCCATCAAGGCATCTTCCGCCGGCGATATTGACATCTCCTTCCTCGATGCATCTGCCGACGTCGATGTATCTGCCTCATCCTCTGCCGATATTGAGATTAATTCCATTTCTGCCAAGTCCCTTTCTGTTGATGCTTCTTCTGCTGCCGATGTTGATGTCAAGACAGCCAACATCGACTCCACCCTTGCCCTCGGTGCCTCTTCGGGGGCCGACATCGACATCTCTCGCCTTTCTGCCGATTATGTCAAGGCTGAAGCATCTTCCGGCGCCGATATCACTTTCAAAAACTCCACTGCCCGCAACGCCCGTCTCTCTGCCTCTTCCGGAGCCGACATTAGCGCCAAAGGGCTGAAGGTATCCGGCGAAATCAACCGCAGCAAGTCCTCCGGCGGCTCCGTATCCATCTGATTTATCCCTCATCCCCCCCCTACTTTTAGTTATTCCATTCCCCTTCGGCGTTGTGCCCACCCCGGTCACAGCGCCTTTTTTGTAAATTTATAATAAATCTCGCATTTCTGCCCGATTCCATCCGTTTTCCATCCTCCGAAACCCCCGTTTTTCCGTGCCCGTCACAATCTCTTAATAAGAGATTTGGATATTTTATATTTCCCTGTCGATCAACCATCTACAC
>CAMWPM010000072.1 GCA_947176235.1 uncultured Bacteroidales bacterium
TCGGTCTGGGCAACCGCACCAACACCATCCTGCAGAGCGCATTCTTCCGCATCACGGAGGTAATCCCCGTGGATCTCGCCGTAGAGCAGATGAAGAAGTTTATCGTGAAGAGCTACGGCAAGAAGGGTCAGGACGTAGTGGACAAGAACTACGCAGCCGTGGACCGCGGCGGTGAGTACAAGGAGCTCCCCGTGGACAAGGCATGGGCTTCGCTCCCCGACGATCCCAAGGTAGCCAACGATGATCCCGCCTTCATCAATGACATCGTACGTCCGATCAACGCACAGGATGGCGACCTGCTGAAGGTTTCGGACTTCAAGGATATCGCAGACGGCACCTGGCAGCAGGGCACCGCAGCATACGAGAAGCGCGGCGTGGCAGCATTCGTGCCGGAATGGAAGCAGGAGAACTGTATCGAGTGTAACAAGTGTGCATTCGTCTGCCCTCACGCCGCTATCCGTCCGTTCGTGCTTAATGCCGACGAAATGGCAGCGGCTCCTTTCGGCGAGGACAGAACTATCCCCGCTATCGCCAAGCCTATGGCAGGCATGCGCTTCATGCAGGCAGTGGACGTGCTCGACTGTCTGGGTTGCGGCAACTGCGTAGAGGTATGTCCCGGCAAGAAGGGCGTGAAGGCTCTCGAAATGAAGCCTTTGGAGACGCAGCTTGACGTGCAGAAGGAATGGGATTACTGTGTGGCTAAGGTCAGCTCGAAGCAGAATCTGGTGGACGTGAAAGCCAACCCGATGAACAGCCAGTATGCGAAGCCTTACTTCGAATTCTCCGGCGCATGCTCCGGTTGCGGCGAAACTCCTTACGTGAAACTCATCAGCCAGCTCTTCGGCGACCACGAAATGGTGGCAAACGCAACGGGGTGCTCATCGATCTACTCCGGCTCCGTACCCTCGACTCCCTACACCACGGATGAGAACGGTCGCGGTCCGGCATGGGGCAACTCCCTCTTCGAGGACTTCGCTGAGTTCGGACTGGGCATGACAATCGCTACAGAGAAGATGACCGCCCGCGTAGCCGACCTGATGGAACAGGCAACGAAGTGCGACAAGTGCTGCGACGAAATCAAGAAGCTCGCCGCTGAATGGCTCGAGAACCGCAATGATTCCGCCAAGACCCGCGAGGTGCGCGACGCTATCGTGCCGCTCTGCGAGGCGTGTGGCTGCGACATCTGCAAGGGTCTGCTTAACCTGAAGCAGTACATCGCCCGCCGTTCACAGTGGATCATCGCCGGTGACGGTGCCGCTTACGACATAGGTTTCGGCGGTCTGGATCACGTACTCGCTTCGGGCAAGAACGTGAATGTGCTGGTGGTTGACACCGAGGTTTACTCAAATACCGGTGGCCAGGCTTCGAAGGCTACTCCGCTTGGCGCCATCGCCAAGTTTGCTGCAGCCGGCAAGCGCATCCGCAAGAAGGATCTCGGTCTGATCGCCACGACGTACGGCTACGTGTATGCCGCACAGGTGGCTATGGGCGCCAACAACGCACAGACACTGCGCGCAATCCGCGAAGCAGAGGCTTACGACGGACCTTCAATCATCATCGCTTACTCGCCCTGTATCAACCACGGACTGAAAGCCGGTATGGGCAAGGCTCAGAAGGAGCAGGAGCGCGCCGTAGCATGCGGCTACTGGCACCTCTGGCGCTACAACCCCGCACTTGAGGAAGAGGGCAAGAACCCGTTCACTCTCGACAGCAAGACTCCCGACTGGGATGCCTTCGAGGACTTCCTGAAGGGTGAGGTGCGCTACGCATCGGTGCTGAAGCAGTATCCCGATCAGGCAGCCGAGCTCTTTGAGGCAGCCAAGAAGAATGCCCAGTGGCGCTACAACAACTATCTGCGTCTGGCGCAGCAGCAGTGGGGTGTAGCTCCCGAGGAGAAGAAGTGATAGATTTCTAATTCAATCCATACGATGACAGAGGCAATCTCAATGCGAGGTTGCCTCTGCTCTTTTTTTGAGGGAGTTAGGAGTTAAGGATAATCTCACGCAAAGGCGCAAAGGACGCAAAGGAAGAATTTTGAAGGTAGCGTTCATTAAAAATTGTTTTGGAGTGCAGCCCCTCCGGGGCTGATTTTCTTCTTTGTTTTGGTACCCCGAGCGGTAACGCTCGGGGTTAACATTAGTGTTGCGCCTCCGGCGCAAGGTGGAGCGGGGAGCGGAGAGAGGAGGGCGGAGCAAGGTGGAGCGGGGAGCGGAGAGAGGAGGGCGGAGAGTGGAGAGAGGAAGGCGGAGGCGGGGTGCGGGCGCGATGTATCTTGCTACGCAAGCGCTAAAGCGATTACGCGCCCCTACACAGTGCTAAAGCTATTACGCTACTCTCCATTGAGATGACGTGCCATTACGTTGTGATGATGTCGTCCATTACGATGTAGTTTTATAATGCTTCCATAGTTCTGCGGATACTGTGAAAGCACAAAAAAAGTCGCTGTGTCGAATTTTAACACAGCGACGAGTTTTTATCGGATGGGGGGGTCAGTCGGCGGGGTAGGCGTGGCGGTAGCCTTGGGTGTCGCGCCAGTGACCGCGGGTGAAGTCGGGATAGGCGACGGGGGCTGATCCGTTGGCGATTGAGATTTCGGAGAGGGGTGTGAGGGCGCACCATTCGGCAAGGTCGTAAACGTCCATGTCGAGGGGGAGTCCGTTGAGAAGGCAGTAGACGAGGCGGTAGTCCATGATGAAGTCCATGCCGCCGTGGCCGCCAACTTCCTTGGCTTTCTCACCGACTTCGATGATAAGCGGGTGGGTGTACTTTTCGAGGAGTGCCGCCATCTGGTCGTCGGAGAGGTAGGAGTGGGCGGAGAGATTCTCGTGGTCGGGGATAGCGGCGGAGTCGGCGATGACGTCGGGCTCAAAAGCGTAGCCTTCGCGGGGGTATTTGTTGGCGAATCCGCGTGTGCCGGTAAGCTGATACATGCGGGTGTAGGGACGTGGATTGACCACGTCGTGCTGGATGTGGATAGTCTTGCCGTTCTCGGTACGGATCATGGACATGGTGTGGTCGCCGTTGGCAAACGAGTCGACTTGCTCACCGGTGGTCTCAAGGATGTAGGCGGGACCGTTGACAGCTTTTGTGTCCATTGCCACAACTGTGGCGAGGCGGTCGCCACGGTGGATGTCGAGGAGCTGACATGCGGGACCGAAGCCGTGGGTGGGGTAGACGTCGCCACGTCGCTCGCGGTTGAAGTCCATGCGCCAGTTGTTCCAGTAGTAGGGCCAAAATTCCTTAAGATTGTGGATGTAGGAGCCTTCGGTGTGGAGAATTTCGCCGAAAAGTCCCTGCTGTGCCATGTTGAGGGTGTTGAGTTCGAAGAAGTCGTAGACGCAGTTTTCGAGCATCATGCAGTGGCGGCGGGTGCGTTCGGATGTGTTGACGAGCGCCCAGATTTCGTCGAGTGTGGATGCGGCGGGAACTTCGATAGCGACATGCTTGCCACTCTCCATGGCTGCGAGAGCCATGGGGGTGTGATTTTTCCAGTCGGTGGCGATGTAGATGAGGTTGATGTCGTCGCGATCCATCATCTCACGCCATGAATCGGGGGTGCCATAGTAGGCTGCGGCGCGGGGGCGTCCGGCACGGTCGAGAATCTGCTGAGACTTTTCGACACGGGCAGAGTCGATGTCGCAGAGGGCGACGATGCGGGTGCGGTCGATGTTGGCGAAGCGTTCGACTGCTCCGGGACCACGCATACCGAGTCCGATGAATCCGACGCGGACGGTGTCGAGCGGAGGTGCGGCGTAACCGAGCATTGTCTCCTGTCCGTGGGGGAGGGGGGGAACGTCGGTCTCGATGACAAGCGAACGGGGCTTGCGGTCGGAACATGATGCGGCTGCCAGAATGAGCGCCGATGCGAGGATGAGACGTGAAATGACTTTCATGTGACAGTGGATTGGATTGTAAAAAAAGAAGTTATGATGACAAAAATAACAAATTAGCGTGAGAGGAGCAAAAGATTGTGCTTTTTTGACAGGTGGGGATGGGGGAAAATGTAGTATCTTTGCCGAAAATAACTCAAAAACAGAAAAATCAAAAGAATAAACGATATGGGAACGATGACAGAGGCGCAGGCGAAGAGACTCACAGGGATTGCAGATGCGTTTGCGATCGAGGGAGTGGCGGAACGAGTGGATGCACTCGGGAACGGATTAATTAATGACACTTATGTGGTGGAGACTAATGCGGGGAAGAAATATGTGCTGCAACGGGTGAATCACAACATATTCAAGGATGTGGATGCCTTGCAGCGAAATATCGTGACAGTGACGGAGCATCTGCGGAAGAAGCTTGTGGAAAGAGGGGTGGAGGACATGGACCGCAGAGTGGTGAGGATGATTCCGCTGAAAGAAAATGCCGGAAAGACATGGACTAAGGATGCGGGGGATTACTGGCGGATGATGAGCTACGTGGAGCGGTCGAGAACGCTTGAGGAGGTGACTCCTGCGACGGCTGAGGCTGCAGGAAGGGCGTTCGGGAAATTCGAGGCGGATCTGAGTGATCTGGAAACGCCGCTGGCGGAGACTATCCCCGATTTCCACAATATGGAGTGGCGCCTGGAGCAGCTGCGCGAGGCTGTGGCGGCGGATCCCTTAGGACGTGTGAAGGAGGTGAAGGATATTCTTGACAAGATCGAGGCGCGCGCCGAAAAGATGACTGCGGGTGAGCGGATGGTGAGAGAGGGGAAGCTGAAAAAGCGCGTATGTCACTGCGACACGAAGGTGAACAATATGCTCTTCGATGCGGACAGCGATGAGGTGCTCTGCGTGATTGACCTCGACACGGTGATGGAGTCGACGATCTTCAGTGACTATGGTGATTTCCTGAGAACGGGGGCTTGCACTGCAGCAGAGGATGAGCCGGACACGGAGAAGGTGGCGGTGGATATGGAGATTTTCAGGGCGTTCACGAGGGGTTATCTGGAGGGGACGCGGGATTTCCTTACGGAGACGGAGCGAAGGATGCTTCCGTTCGCGGCAGCGCTTTTCCCTTACATGCAGGCGGTGAGGTTCTTGGCGGATTACATCAACGGGGATACGTATTTCAAGACGAAATACGCGGATCATAATCTGGTGAGGACGCGGGCGCAGATGAAGATGCTGGAGAGTGTGGAGGCGCTGGAAAAGGAGATGGAGAGGGAGTTGGGAGTTAGGATTTAGGGTATAATCTCACGCAAAGGCGCAAAGGACGCAAAGGGAGGATTTTTGAAGGCAGTGTACGGTAAAAATTATTTTTTGGGGTGCAGCCCCTCCGGGGCTGATTTTCTTCTTTCTTTTGGAACCCCGAGCGGTAACGCTCGGGGTTAACATCGGTGTTGCGCCTCCGGCGCAAGGGTGGTTAGGAGTGGAGAGTGGAGGGCGGAGAGCGGAGGGCGGAGGGGACCTTCAGGGCAAGGGGTGCCTTCGGGGTGGTGGCGCGATCTATCTTGCTACGCAAGCGCTAAAGCGATGACGCGATTCGTAATGCGCAGTGCATGATGTTAAGGGCGGGTGACGAGGGGGATGCGGGAGAGCCAGTGGGCGCGGAGGTCGGACCATCGGTAGTAGGGTCCGCCGGGAAGTCCGGCAATTCTAACGGGCTGCTCGTTGTGGCGGAGGAGGATGAGGGGAGTCGGGAGTGAGGAGTTAGGAGTTAGGAGTGAGGAGTGAGGAGTTAGGGAGAAGGCATCGGCGAAGGGGGATGATGTGACGGGGGCGTCGGGGGTGAAGAGGATGACCTGGAGGTTGGCTCCCATGGGGGATACGCGCCAGTCCTGCCAGGCGTCGGCATAACGCGCGGGATCGACTTCGACGGTAGAACAACCTTCAATGTCCATGAGGGCAAGTAGGCGGATAAGAGATGTGTCGTGACCGAAGTGAAGAGCGACCCCAGGGTCACCTGAAACGACGGCTGAATCAATCAGGGAGATGAAACGGGACATGAGGGGGACTGCACATTCAGGACCGGAATAGTCGGCAACAGCGGCACAGGCGTGCTGGACGTACATGTTGTAGTTGATGCCCTGCCAGATGGCATACAGCTCGTCGGGGGTGAAGAGGGAATGAAGAGGGATGTCAAGAGCGGTGTCCTGAGTGCTGACAGAAATATTGTGGAGGAAACGGATGAAGCGGTTGGCAGAGATGCCATCAACGAGAGCGGGATCGACAAACAATTCGGACATTAAGCGATCGACGGGGATTACTGAATCGCGGAAAGCGGCGAGATCGCGGCGCCAGGGTGCTGATTTGTGTTTGTGGCGTGCCTGACGAGGAGTGGAGGATGCGATGAACCCAGAATAGTCGGAGGGGGTGGCGTGACGGTCAATGACCAGGGATGGGTTGAGTTCCTTTAATGCTTCGGTGAAGGCTGACATGGATACTATGCAGCGTGGCTCGATGGAAGATCGTGCCTCGACAGGTGTCACTCCGGAGAATAGTGACGGGAAGCGACGGAACATGCGGGAGGCGATAGCCTTGTGCTGTGAGACTCCGAGAGGGGTGAGTTCGCCGACGTGCCCGATGGCGTGGCGGTGAATGGTGTCGACCATCCAGAGGACTTCGCGTCCGCGAGGCGTGAGGTTGCCGATGGAGTCGGCGTGATTGAGGGCTTCCAGAACTTCGTCAAACTGTGAGTAGTCGAGCATCCAGCGGGAGCCATGTCTGCCGTAATGGGCAATGAAGGCGGGACGGTAGCCGTCGGGGACGGGCGGGAGTGAGTCGGCGGTAACGGGGTAGGCGTAGTAGATGCCGCCGGATCGCATGGGGACGTCGGTGATAGCCTGCCGGGGGTTGATGGCGTAGGCTAAGGCGGGGAGCAGGAGGAGCAGGGGAAGGATGATGCGAAGCATATTCGGGAGTTAGGAGTTAGGAGTTGGGAGTTAGGAGTTAGGAGTTAGGAGTTAGGAGTTAGGAGTTTATAGTGCAGCCCTTCCGGGGCTGGTATGTTTCTTTGTTTTGGTACCCCGAGCGTTACCGCTCGGGGTTAACATCAGTGTTGCGCCTCCGGCGCAAGGTGGAGCGGAGAGCGGAGTGAGGTGGAGCGGAGAGTGGAGAGAGGAGGGGACCTTCGGGGTGCGGGCGCGATATATCTTGCTACGCAAGCGCTAAAGCGATGACGCGCCCCTACACTGGGTTTATCGAGCCCCTACTGCAAGCGCTAAAGAGATTGGGCATGTCGATAAGTCATTTTTGGGTGCGGGTGCAGGAGGTGAGGTGGAAGGGGCCGGCGTAGGGGCGGGTGGTGGAGAGGGGGGTGACGGTGAAGTCGCGGATGGTGAGTCCGTCGACGTTTTCGGCAAACAGTCCGTAGGCGGGAGAGGAGATGAAGCCTTCGCCGTCGCAGGGGCGGCGGTCGTAGAGAGAGCCGGGGAATTCGGTGACGTCAACGAGTGTAAGCCCAATGTTGGAGAGGGTGATGTCGGACACCTTGCCCGGAACGTCGCCACCGATGAAGATACCATTTTCAGAGGTGCCGTAGATGTTGATGAAGCGGATGTCGGAGACGCGACCACACTCACCTTTGACGGCACCTTTGGGGAAACGCCATCCGGCGTCCTTGTGGTTGCCGACGGCACGGGGATAGGAGGTGACATAGATCGGCTCGCTCTGACCCCACCAGACTTCGGAATAGAGGTGGCAATCGACGTGGAAGTTGGAGAAGGTAACGTCGGAAACCGTGCCTTCATCACGATTCTGGATGCCGATGCCGCGGTTGCTGTCGGTGATTATGCAGTTGTCGAAGAGGACGCGATGGATGGAGTCCATGTTTTCGCTCCCGATCTTGACGGCACATGATCGGGATGTCATGATGCAGTTGGTGACAACAATATCGTAGCAAGCTCCGTACTGCTCCCATTCGCGGCGGTTCTTGAGGCAAATGCAGTCGTCGCCGCTCTCGATGTAGCATCCGGTGATGCGTACTTTGGATGAATGGTCGATGTCAATGCCATCGCCGTTGCGGATCTTGAGGTTGTTGAGGAGGGCAATATCGGAAATGGCGACGTCGCGGCATCCGATGAGATGGATGGTCCAGTAGGCTGAGTTGCGCACGGTGACGTCGGAGATGCGGACTCCGTTGGCGCCGATGATGGTCAGGACATGGGGGCGGGGGTCGAAGTCGGTGACTGGCTTGAGCTCGTAGGAGTCGGAAAGTTCGGCTCCCATAAAGGCAACTCCGTTGCCGTCGATGGTGCCTGTGCCGGTGATGGAAAGGTTAGTGACATCGCGTGCGGAAATCCACATCATGCCTTCACCGCGATTGTCGAGGAAGGCGCTTTCGGTGTAGAGCGATTCGTCGGGGGCGGCGAGGAGTCGGGATCCCGGCTCAAGATGGAGGTTGAGGTTGGAGGCGAGATGAATGGGTCCGGTGATGAATGTCTGCCCGGCGGGAATAATGACGGTGCCTCCGCCAGCTTCGGCACAATGGTCGATGGCACGCTGGATGGCGGGGGCGTTGTCGGTAACGGAGTCGGCAACGGCCCCGAAGTCGGTAATAATGAATGTTGAGGCGTCGGAGGTGCGACGGGAGCCACAGGATGTGGCGATGAGCAGGATCAGGATGGGGATGATGCGGAGCATGTTCGGGAGTTAGGAGTTGGGAGTTAGGAGTTGGGATGGTCTCACGCAAAGGCGCAAAGGACGCAAAGAGGGGATTTTGAGGGCAGCTTTCAGTAAAAATTGTTTTTGGGGTGCAGCCCTTCCGGGGCTGGTTTTCTTTTTTTGTCGTTGTACCCCGAGCGTTACCGCTCGGGGTTAACATCAGTGTTGCGCCTCCGGCGCAAG
>CAMWPM010000073.1 GCA_947176235.1 uncultured Bacteroidales bacterium
AGCATGAATGGTTCACTCGCTGGTCTTTATTAAATAGTGTTAAAGAATTCAAATTGGATTCATTTAGTCCGATTCAGGGCGATTTATTTCGGTTGAAATGGGGTGTTGGCGCGAGGTTGGTTGACACCGCGTTGACACGGGCTGAAATTAAAAATTGCAAGTAACTGAATTTCAATTACTTGCAATTTTATAGGGTGCCCAGAACAGGACTCGAACCTGCACGCCTCGCAGCACTCGCACCTGAAACGAGCGCGTCTACCATTCCGCCACCTGGGCTTTATTTTCGTCTGCAAAGGTAACGCTTTATTTTTTCTCTACGAAATTTTTCATCAACTTTTTTCATCCATTTTTCATTATTCGGAATTATCCGGCAGCTATTCAGAAATAATTCTGATGTAGTCTACAAATAATCCATATATAACAAGCGTCATACGACCCATCCATATGTCACTAATAATTAGATAAATCCCAGCCCTCGCACTCCAAATCAACATACCATATATATACCGAAGACAATAACTGACGACATCTGCCGAAGACAATTCAAGTTGCTACAAAAGCCAAAAATCCATCCCCACGCCAGTCATTTACCCGTCAATTCCAACCACACTACAAAAAGATTACTTCCGCATATAAGCGATTATATCCGTTTTTTCGTAAATTTGCACAGCTTTTTCAAGCATATATTGACCGATCAAGCCGCAAAAAAATGGAATACGACGATAACGCTCAACACGACAATACGTTAACCGACGCGCTTCATGACCCTTGGGATCGTGAACACCTTTGGCACCCCTACACCTCAACAATCGACCCCCTCCCCACCTACAAGGTCACCCACGCCGACGGAGTCCGTCTCCATCTCGCCGATGGTCGATCCATTATCGACGGTATGTCATCATGGTGGTGCGTCATCCACGGCTACAACAATCCCCGAATCAACGAGGCTGCCAAACGCCAGATCGACCGCATGAGTCACGTCATGTTCGGTGGACTGACCCATGAACCGGCAATCGAGCTCGGCAAACTCCTGCTCGATCTGGCTCCCGCCGGTATGCACAACGTCTTTTTCGCCGACTCAGGCTCCGTAGCTGTCGAGGTCGCCATGAAAATGGCGGTTCAGGCAGCCATATCCCGCTCCGGCAGCCACAAAAAGACCAACTTCGTCACCATCCGTTCCGGCTACCACGGCGACACCTGGAACGCCATGAGCGTCTGCGACCCCGTCACAGGTATGCACGGCGCATTCGGCACCGCACTCCCCGTCCGCTACTTTGTTCCGCAACCCCGCTCCCGATTCGATGGCGAGTGGGATCCCGCCGACATTGCCCCCCTCGAACTGACTGTCCGCGACCATGCCGACGAACTTGCCGCCATCATCCTCGAGCCAATCGTGCAGGGCGCAGGCGGCATGTGGTTCTACCATCCTCAATATCTCCGTGAAGCGCGCCGCATAGCCGACGAACACGGCCTCTACCTCATCTTCGACGAAATCGCCACAGGATTCTGGCGCACAGGACGAGCATTCGCATGCGAGCACGCCGGCGTCACCCCCGACATAATGTGCGTCGGCAAAGGTCTCACCGCTGGCTATCTCACCCTGAGCGCCGTCCTCACCACAAGCGAAGTTGCCGACACCATCTCACGCGGCGAAGCCGGAGTCATGATGCACGGACCCACGTTTATGGCAAATCCACTTGCATGCGCCATAGCCGTCGAATCCCTCCGTATGCTCCGCGAACAGCCGATGGCGCAGCATGTCGCCCGTCTCCATTCCATCATTAAGGAAGAAATTGCACCCGCGGCCGCCAATCCCAACGTGGCCGACGTCCGGTCCATCGGCACGATCGGCGTTGTGGAGATGAAAGAACCGGTTGATGTCGGCAGCTTCCAGCGCGAGTGTGTCGACCGTGGCATCTGGGTACGTCCATTCGGACGCAACGTCTACATCATGCCCCCGTATGTCATTTCCGAGCCCGACCTGCGTTACCTTATCCGCCAGATGCTCGAAATCATCGCCTGATTCCTTTTGAAATGAACGTCGAAGCAATTCTTTCCGAACTCGAGCGACAAGGCAACCTGCGCAACCTCCCTGCCGAACTTCCCTCCGGCACGCTCGACTTCACCAGCAACGACTATCTCGGCATCAACGTCCGCACCGACCTCCGCGACGAGTTCCTCCGCTCCATCTGTGCCTCCACGTCTGCCCCGTCACTCTCGGCAGTAGCGTCCAGGCTCCTCGACTCCAACGCCGCATCCGCTCGCCGCCTCGAAGCACGTCTCTCCGCACTCTATGGTCATGGACGGGAAGCACTCCTCTTCAATAGCGGCTACCACGCCAACACCGGCATCATTTCATCCATCGCATCCCTTCCATCCGTAGCTGTCATTGCCGACCGACTCGTCCACGCAAGCATCATCGACGGCATCACCCTATCACGCACCCGCTTCCAGCGATTCCGTCACAACGACTTCGATCATCTTGAACATCTCATCGCTACTGTTGATCCTTCAGTCGAGACGATCCTCGTCATTGTCGAGAGCGTCTACAGTATGGATGGTGACAGCACCGACCTCACGCGTCTCACCGATCTACGCCGACGCTACCCCCGTGTCAAGCTCTACGTCGACGAAGCCCACGCTTTCGGTATCGAAGGTCCCTCAGGGCTCGGCATGGTCCAGTCGCTTCCCGACCCCTCTGAAATCGACATCCTTATAGGCACCCTCGGTAAAGCCGCCGCATCCGTCGGAGCATTCGCCATAGTCTCCCCCGCCATGCGTCGTTTCCTCATCAATCGCGCACGGTCACTCATCTTCTCCACAGCACTTCCGCCCCTCAACCACGAGTGGACACTTTTCATTCTCGACCATATCATCCGCATGGACGCCGAGCGCTCTCGTCTCCGCGATCTTTCTCTCCGTCTCGCTTCCCACATCACCCGCGCTACCGGTAGCCCTGCCTCACCAAGCCACATACAGCCCGTAATTGTCGGCGACCCGGTCAAAGCCGTCAAGCTGTCGCATGCGCTCGACGAGCTCGGAATCCACGTCCTCCCCATCCGTGTCCCCACAGTCCCTGCCGGCACCGAACGCCTGCGCATCAGCCTCTCCGCCGCTCACACTCCTGCCGACGTCGACCGCCTTGGCAACTCACTGATTCAGCTACTCATCAGCCAATGAAATTCGCCTGGATAAATCATCAACCCTCCGCCAGCCGCCTCATTCTCATCTTTGCCGGTTGGGGCATGGACGAAAAACCATTCGCTGGCATCGGCAAACCGGGCTACGATATCGCCGTAATCTGGGGACTTCTCGACGACGTGTTCCCCATTCCCCTCTCCACGATTGAGCACTACGACGAGACGTGCATCCTCGCATGGTCATTCGGAGTATTTCAGGCATCCCGCATCCTTCCTCATCTTAATCTCCCTAACGTCACCCTCACCCTTGCTGTCAACGGATCTCCATGGCCCGTTGACCCTTCGCGCGGCATACCACCCTCCATCTTCAGCGCCACTGTCGAGAATCTGTCCCCAGTCTCCCTCTCCCGTTTCTACCGTCGCATGGCAGGAAGCTCGGAGTCCTTCCGCCGATTCAGCGCTTCTTGCCCCGATCGCTCCGTCGATGAATTGCGTGCCGAGCTACATCGCGTTGCATCTCTCGCCTCTTCGGAAGAAGCCCCCGCATCATTCATTTGGGATCGTGTCCTCATTGGCGAACGCGATGCCATCTTCCCCCCCGACAATTTGAAAAAAGCGTGGTCGGAATCTACCTCGGCAATCACTGTCGACCCCACTCTCCCCCACCTGCCCGACTGGCAACTGATCATCGACCGCTACATCACCGATAAGCAGCGTGTCGGCATCAGCTTTGACAGACGACGCGAATCCTATTCAGCCAACGCTTCAGTCCAGCAAGAAGTTGCCCGCCGGCTTGCCGCCCTTCTTGCCGAAAACCTACCGGCATCAACCAATCCTCCCCACGTAATTGAAATCGGGTGCGGCGACGGCACATTCACCCGCGAGCTCCTTTCAGTCCTATCCCCTGCACGTCTTCGTCTCATCGACCTCGCTGGCAGCATCCCCGATTCGTTGCTCGCCACTGATATAAAATTCACAAAAGCTGACGGCGAAATCGCACTACGCGATCTGCCCGATTCCTCAGTCGATATAGTTGTAGCCTCATCCACCATACAGTGGTTCAATTCCCCACGTACCTTCTTCCGCCACGTCGCCCGAGTGCTCCGTCCGGGAGGAATCGCGGCATTCTCCACCTATGGTCCCGCCACATTAGCCGATCTCACGGCCATCACTGGCAACAGTCTGCCCTATCTTTCAGTCTCACAGCTTTCTGATGCCGTTCCTGGATCATGCAAGGTGCTCCATGCTTCCTCATCGTCACTCCCCGTCTCTTTCCTCTCCGTCAGCGATATGTTGCGCCATCTCCGTCTCACGGGAGTCAACGCCATCTCAGCCACAGCATCCGTCCCCCTGATGCGCCGCATAATTGATCACTACCCGGCATCTCCCGATGGCTCCTGTAGCCTCACCTATAATCCTTTATATCTGATTTTCACCCGACAGTCATGACAGAAACAATTTTCATATCCGGTATTGACACCGATGCCGGCAAATCCTATGCCACCGGATGGATTGCACGCAAGCTTGCAGCCGAAGGCAAGCGGGTAGCAACCGTAAAGTTCATTCAGACAGGTAATCAGGGACATTCGGAGGACGTCGACCTCCACCGACGCATCATGGGGACTTCGCTTCCCGAGGACGTGCTTGGCATCACTGCACCCATCATCTTCTCCTATCCCGCCTCCGCACAGCTTGCCGCACGTATCGACGGAAGGACTATCGATCTCTCCCACGTCGACCGCAGCATCTCGGCTCTATCCGAAGCGGGCTACGATGTTATTCTTGTCGAAGGCGCCGGTGGACTCATGGTACCGATCACCGACGATGTCCTGACTATCGACTATCCCGTCTCGCGCGGACTGCCAGTAGCCCTTGTCACCAACGGACGCCTCGGCTCCATCAGCCACACGCTTCTTGCGCTCCACGCAATCCGCACCCACACACTCTCTCTCAAGTGGCTCATCTACAACGAGCACTTCGACTCCGACCCCGTCATCTCCGCCGACACCCGCGGATTCCTTCGCCGATATGTTTCCACCCATTTCCCCGAAGCATCCATCATTGTGGTGCCCTCGTTCGACCCCGACCGACCTGATGCGAAATAACTAAATTTTCCTAAAAACTCACCCCATTCTCCCACACTCTGTAATAATTCTCCACATTTTTATTAAATTTGTACATTCCATTACGAATTGATAAGAATGCTCTCTATAAAGAAAGACCAGTTAGCCGCAATGCCTGCCGTTGAGTTCCCCGGACGCTCGATCATCGTCGACACCCCGGCTAAAGCTCGCGACGCCATTGATTACCTTATGCGTCAGCCGATTGTGGGATTCGACACCGAGACCCGGCCGTCGTTCCGCAAAGGTCAGAACCATCAGGTCGCGCTCCTTCAGCTTGCCACCCCCGACGAATGTTTCCTCATCAGGCTCAATATTATCGGCATGACCGAGCCTATCCGCCATTTCCTTGAATCACCCGACGTTCTGAAGGTCGGACTTTCCACAAAGGATGACTTCCATGCCCTCCGGCGTCTCCACGAGATCGAACCGCGCGGCTTCATCGAGCTTCAGTCCTACGTGAAGGACTTCGACATCGCCGACAACAGCCTTCAGCGCATCTACGGCATCATTTTCGGCAGCCGTATCTCCAAAGCTCAGCGTCTCACCAACTGGGAAGCTCCCGAGCTCACCCCCGCACAGCAGCGCTACGCAAGCATCGATGCATGGGCATGTCTCCGCCTCTACACATATCTTAAATCCGGCGCCTTCGACAAGGCTTCGTCCCCCTATCTTGTAACCCCCGACGCCGATAACGACGCCGACAAAACCATTGCCGACGCCTGATGATCCGCCTGCCCCTCTCTCCGCTCCGTCGAGCGTTCTTCCCGGCAATCGCCATCCTCGCGCTCTCACCTTTGTTGCAGTCATGCTTCACCGGAATTGAGAGCACGCCAAAAATCACAGCCGCCGATCTCCGCCGAGAGCGGGTCACCGTCACCGACGAACAGCGTCTCGTAGCCGACATCCTCCCCGCACCGTTCGACGACTGGGCACCCGGCAAAAAATTCATCACCACCGACAGCCGCATCTGTTTGATTTTTGGAGCCACCGCTTCGTCTCTCGAAATCCCCCCTTCCTCCCTTCTTACCTACCGTTCGTTCGACACAACCGTATCCCCCACCGGACAGCCTGTCACCAATCTTCACTTCGACACCCCCGACGGCTCACGCATCACCTACCGCGTCAACACGTCTGTCGACGAACTCCGTAAACGATCCTACGTCGAAGTCCCCTACACAATCCAGCAGTCACTTGTCGACTCCATGAAGTCCCTTCTGAAGGACCGTCAGCTCTACATCACCACCCGCCTTTGGTACGACACCGACCGTCGTCAGGTCACATCACGCAAATTCATCCCCGTCACCATCACCGATGTGTCGCCCGGAAATGCCACATATCCCCTGTTTGTCAGCTTCACCGACCCCGAAGGACATCAGTTCGGTGTATTCATGTCTGCAGGCACCACATCACGCGGACTGAGGAACTTCAGCGAGCAGTTCTCCCTCACCGACCCCCGCCGTCGCCATGCCACCGTTACCGACGAACATTGGCAACTGATCATTCAGGGATTTGTCACGCCCGGTATGACGCGCGACGAAGTTCGCCTTTCACTCGGCTCACCGATCGACATCGACCGGGGGCACGACTGGACATCCACCTACGAACGTTGGATCTACGACGGCGGCACATTTCTAATATTTGAGGACGGGGTTCTCGTCACAGCCCGGCGATGATACACACTGATACCTCCCACAAACCCTCCCGCATCATCATCCTCGGCTCCGGCACCTCCACCGGTGTTCCCGTCATCGGATGCGACTGCCAAGTTTGCCGTTCCACCGATCCACGCGACAAACGTATGCGAGCCTCCGCCCTCGTCGAAGTCGACGGACAGCGTTTGCTCATCGACTGCGGGCCCGACTTCCGCCGGCAGTTCCTCGACATCGCACCGCTCCGTCCCGACGCCATCCTCCTCACCCACATCCATTACGATCACGTCGGCGGTATTGACGATCTCCGCCCGCTCACGTTTCCCGATCCTCTTTCAATCTACTGCCGACCCGACCTTGCCGAAGCCTTGCGTCGCACGATGCCCTACTGCTTCGGTTCCAACCTTTATCCAGGCGTGCCACAGATCCGTCTCGTGGAGATCGACCCGACCCGCCAGTTCCTTGTCGGCTCCACTCCCGTAATTCCCCTCCCCGTCATGCACCACGACCTTCCTATAATCGGATTCCGCATAGGCAATTTTGCATATATCACCGATGCGAAGACCGTCCCGCCATCCACAATGTCGCTTCTTCACGGCGTCGACACCATCGTCGTTAACGCGCTCCGGCTCACCCCTCACCACTCCCACTTCTCCCTTTCCGAAGCCATGAATTTCATCTCGGCAGTCAATCCGCGCCGGGCATTTCTTACCCATATCAGCCACCAGATGCCTTCCCACGCCTGCCTCTCCGCCATCCTCCCTCCCGGCGTATTTCCTGCCGCCGACGGACTTGTCATCACTCCCTGACGCTCCAACTTATTTTTGTAGCGTTTTGACACCTTTTTGCCCACATATTCACCTAAAAGTACCAAAAACTTCCCTTCTCCTATAAAATTTACATCGTGAAATTTTGCCGTTTGAAATTATAATGATAAATTTGCGTGAGTTTAACGATAAACCCTTCATTCTTTACCAATCGAGAAACTATTTAGAAATAAACTTCATAAACTCAATCATCATTAATAACTAAAAGTATTTCAAAAAATTATGGAAGCTCAAAAGCCCAATTCCGCAGCTAAGGCTGTAAATGCAGGTCACAACGTGCGTGGTATCAAGAACGCCTTCTACGTGATTCTCGCTTGCTTTGTTGTCGCAGTCTGCCTGTTCCTCTTCGTGTTTGGTCACCCCTCTCACTTCAACCTTGACGGTGTTGCAGGCGCTGAAAACATCTCTTCTATGTTCTTCACCGACATCAACGCTCACCCCAACGACCTCGTTGGTACCATCTTCAAAGGCGGTGTGATCGTGCCTATCCTCCAGACCCTTCTCCTCACCGTTATCGTTCTCTCTGTTGAGCGCGCCATCGCTCTTAAGAGCGCTAAGGGTAAAGGCAACATCACCAAGTTCGTCGGCGACGTCAAGAAGTGCCTCGCTACCAACGACATCGCTAAAGCTCAGGATCTCTGCAAGAAGCAGGGCGGTTCTGTTGCCGCTGTTGTTGGCGCAGCTCTCATCCGCTACAAGGAGATGGACGAGAACACCACCCTCACCAAGGAGCAGAAAGTTGCTACCCTCCAGAAGGAAGTTGAAGAGGCTACTGCTATGGAAATGCCCTCTCTCCAGCAGAACCTCCCCATCGTTGCTACCCTCACCACTCTCGGTACTCTCGTTGGTCTTCTCGGTACCGTTATCGGTATGATCAAGTCATTCCAGGCTCTCGCTGCTTCTGGTGCTCCTGACTCCACCGAGCTCTCTACCGGTATCTCTGAGGCTCTTATCAACACCGCCTTCGGTATCGCAACCGGTGC
>CAMWPM010000074.1 GCA_947176235.1 uncultured Bacteroidales bacterium
TCGTCGGCAGCGTCAGATTTTTATAAGAGACAGCCCTACATCACCGTCTCATCCCCCCTTGATGACGTTCTTCCCGGCGAAAACATAGCCTACACCCTCCAGCTTGTCGCCGACCGCGTCCCCGACTACGGCGTAGTCACCGGCACCGCCACATTCCTCCCCGACCCCGACCGTCAGCCCGGGCTTTCAGTACCCGTCGACGTCGCTGCCATCGTTCAGGAAGACTTCTCACGCCTCACCCCCGGTGAACGCCTCAAGGCTCCCGTTATGCGCCTCAACGAGACCACTCTTGACTTCGGAGACGTCAACCCCTCCACAGGTCCCGTCACCCGCACCGTCACCATCTCCAACCTCGGCAAGTCCCCCCTCCTCATCCGACGCGTTCAGGCATCCGACCCCGGCATCACCGTCAAGACATCCTCCACTAAGGTCCGGCCGGGCAAGACTGCGACAATCGAGGTAACCATTGCCCCCGATGCCTTCCCCGACCGTCAGCTCATCAACAGCCGCCTGACAGTCATTGCCAACGACCCCGTCGATCCCACCCTCTCCCTCCGCCTCATCGGCAACTATAACGACTGATCTGAAAAAAAATTTACACCCCATTGAACCATTCTTATCCCTGCGATGTTTTATAAGTACAAAGCAAGATTACTTTTTCCATTGCAAAAAATGTGATAATGATTGGTTTATAGAAAGCATCAAGGCTGTCGCGACGACAGCCTTCTGTTTTTTCATCCCACCACCTCTCCACCCTAAACTCTACATTATCCATTGAAAACAATTATCAAATTTGCGAATCTAAAAAACTCTCGCTATCTTTGCATTGTTAAGAAAATACCACAGCAATGATAGTCTCTTTTGAGCATGAATATCTTAGGATTCTATATGAGGAGGGTAGAAGTTCCGACAAACGACACCGTTACCAGCCCGATATTGTCCGACGCTATCAAAAAGCTATTAACTTCCTCAAGGGAGCATCCGGCATTGAAGCCTTGTGGCAGATCCGCTCATTAAACTACGAAGTACTGTCTGGCAATAAATCCGGTCGTAGCTCTGTCAGAGTCAACGATCAGTATAGAGTCGAATTCACCGTCTCGCTAAACGATAATGAGCCGGTACTCACTATCTGCAACGTAGTTGAATTGTCCAACCATTATAAGTAGAACACATGGAAGTAAGAATTGAAGGAGTTTCCCCTAACATGATAGCCAACAATCTCAGCCCGAGCAACGCGATCCATCCCGGGGAAATGATTAAAGATGAAATTAAGTATCGCGGCATATCCCAGAAGGCACTCGCCGCCGAAATCGGGCTACCAGCTTCCGTTCTCAACGAGGTTCTTAACGGCAAACGGGCTGTTACTACGGAATACGCCCTCCTCTTGGAGGCGGCGCTCGGCATAGAGGCAGATTTGTGGCTTAAATTGCAGTCTGACTACAACAAGCAGATTGCCAAGTCCGACAAGACTTTTGTTGCTCGCCTTGAAAAGATTCGTAAAGTGGCGGCATTTCTCTAAAACGTATTCTCCACATCCCCCTTTTTTGATTCAAAATGTAAGCGCTGCGTCATAATCCGATACAGCGCCTTTCCTCATAATTAATATTTAAGCCCTTCATCTCCCATATCCCCTCCTTGCGCCGGAGACGCATTACCGTTAACCCCGGGCGTGACCGCCCGGGGGACTGCCCGGCCCACCCTCACAGCCCCGGCGGGGCTGTACTCTCCCAACCATAATCCCCTTCCACTCTCCACCCTCCACCCTCCGCTCCCAACTCCTAACTCCTAACTCCTAACTCCTAACTAAAAAAACTTCCCCGTTTTTTTGGGCGATTAGGAAAATTCTGCTACTTTTGTGAAAACTTTGGTTAAAAGATGGCTGACTTAGCAGACTTAAAGCAGACCCTTGACCGCATTGCCGGCAAAGCAAGCCTTTTGGCTGAACGCTACCGCCGTGTGGTTAAGCAGCGCGATGAGCTAAGGGAGCAGGTCGAGTTTCTGGCTCAGCAGATTGAAGAGCGCGACCGGACAATTGCCGACCTCAACGTCAGAGTGGAATATCTCTCAGTCGTTGGAGTCACCAATCCCACTCGCGACGACATAAAGCAAAGTCGTGCCGTCTTACTGAAGTTAGTGCGGGATATCGACCGCTGCATCAATGACTTAACCCACTGATAGCATGTCCGATAGACTTAACATAACAATAAAAATCGCCGGACTGACCCCAATGGCGCTTTCCATCCAGAGGAGTCAGGAAGAACAGATAAGAATAGCTGAGGCTTACGTCAACCGTCTGTGGGCCAACTGGTCTCAGCAGTTTCACGACATCACGCCTATGGAAGTGATGGCTCGCGTAGCTTTCCAGTTCGCCAAACTGTTTGTGATTCAGACAGCAACCGCCGAACAGACTACGGAAATTCTTGCTCACTTTGAGGATGAGCTCGACAAAATCCTCCTCGACGTGAACTGATTTTTTTAGTATTTGTCAATCCACCGCACTCATTCATGCCCCGACAGAGAGTCGTGTGGGCACGTGCCTTTCCCCTCCCGGGATGACTTTGGCACCGTCCGCGCCTCCTGCCAGCCATCGGTTGAGTGCTGTTTTTTTTATTTTTGAACCCTAAATATTTGAAACCCAATATTACTCACATATCTTTAACTCAACAAATCACATTTTTACCTTAATACCCCTATGGTTAATATCATCTATTTGATTCTGGCTGTCATCATCGCCCTCGCTATCGGCGTCGTAGCCACCGTCTTCGTTCAGCAGAAGATGGCTCGTAGCCGTGCCCGCGTCATTGTCGACGAAGCTGAGCGCGAAGCTGAAGTCATCAAGAAAAACCGTCTTCTCGAAGCGCGCGAAGAAGAAATACGGATAAAGGCAGAAGCCGAAAAGGCTGCCAACTCTCGCATGTCAAAAGTCCAGTCCGCCGAAGCCAAGCTAAAGCAGCGCGAGTCTCAGCTCAACCAGCAGCAGAGCGAAAACCAGCGTCAGCGCAATGAGATCGAAGTCCTTCGAGGCAACGTCGAGGCGCAGGCAGCTGTCGTGGAGTCCAAGCGAGAGGAGCTTGACGCAATGAAGCGCCGCGCTCAGGAAGAACTCGAGCATATCTCCGGACTCTCAAGCGAGGAAGCAAAGGAAAAGCTCGTCGAGTCGCTTAAGGACGAAGCAAAGACCGCCGCAGCCGCCTACATCAACGACATCATGGACGAAGCCAAAATGACCGCCAACAAAGAGGCGAAGCGCATCGTAGTCCAGTCAATCCAGCGAGTTGCCACCGAGACCGCCATCGAGAATTCCGTCACCGTATTCCACATCGACAGCGACGAGATCAAGGGACGCATCATCGGTCGTGAAGGTCGCAACATCCGTGCACTCGAAGCCGCCACCGGAATCGAGATCATTGTCGACGACACCCCCGAGGCAATCGTTCTTTCCGGATTCGACCCCGTCCGCCGCGAGATTGCCCGTCTTGCCCTCCACCAGCTTGTGGCTGACGGACGTATCCACCCCGCACGCATCGAGGAAGTTGTGGCAAAAGTGCGTAAGCAGATCGAGGAAGAAATCATCGAGACCGGTAAGCGCACCGCGATCGACCTCGGCATACACGGCCTCCACCCCGACCTCATCCGCCTTGTCGGCAAAATGAAATATCGCTCCAGCTATGGTCAGAACCTCCTCCAGCACTCCCGCGAGACTGCCAATCTCTGCGCAGTGATGGCATCCGAACTCGGTCTCAACCCCAAGAAAGCACGTCGCGCCGGTCTCCTCCACGACATCGGCAAAGTGCCCGACGAAGAGCCCGAACTCCCCCACGCACTCCTCGGCATGAAACTCGCCGAAAAGTATAAGGAAAAGCCCGAGATCTGCAACGCGATCGGCGCTCACCACGACGAGATCGAGCAGACATCCCTTATAGCTCCGATCGTTCAGGTCTGCGACGCCATTTCCGGCGCCCGTCCCGGCGCCCGCCGCGAGATTGTCGAAGCCTACATCAAGCGTCTCAAGGATCTTGAGCAGCTCGCCCTTAGCTATCCCGGTGTTGTCAAGACCTATGCAATTCAGGCTGGTCGTGAGCTCCGCGTGATTGTCGGTGCCGACAAGATCGACGACGTAGAGACCGAAAAGCTCTCCGGCGAAATCGCTCGTCGCATCCAGGACGAGATGACCTACCCCGGACAGGTCAAGATCACCGTCATCCGCGAGACACGCTCCGTAAGTTTTGCTAAGTAATCCCACACGTCATGTCATCTACCGACAACAACCGACCCGCCGGCACTGAAGCCCCCGAAGCTGCTGCCATGCCTGCCGAGTCATCCGACGCTAAGAAATGCTGCCATCAGTGCAGCGGCAGCGGATGTGCGGCGTGTGGCGATGCCCCTCGTGGAAAGCTCCATTGCTTCAACTGGCTCGACGACGTGCCGGGAGGATGGGCCGACGACGACATGGTCGAGGTGCAGTTCAAGAACACCCGCAAAGGATTCTACAAAAATTCCACCGCTATTCCCCTTGAGATCGGCGACATCGTTGCCGTAGAGGCATCTCCGGGTCACGACATCGGGCGCGTCACGATGATCGGCGCCCTTGTCCGCCTCCAGATGCGCAAGGCTAACGTAAAGCCCGACGCCGAAATCCGCCGCGTGTTCCGCAAGGCAAGGCCATCCGACATCGACAAGTTTGAAGAGGCGAAGGCGCGCGAGAACGACACTATGATCCGTGCCCGCAAGATCGCCGAGGATCTCCACCTCAACATGAAGATCGGCGACGTCGAATTTCAGGGCGATGGCAACAAGGCTATCTTCTACTATATTGCCGACGAGCGCGTCGACTTCCGTCAGCTTATCAAGGTGCTTGCCGAGACATTCAAGGTACGCATCGAGATGAAGCAGATCGGAGCACGTCAGGAAGCCGGACGCATCGGAGGCATCGGTCCTTGCGGACGTCCGCTGTGCTGCGCCAGCTGGATGACCAACTTTGTCAGCGTAGCCACAAGTGCCGCCCGGTTCCAGGACATTTCCCTAAACCCCCAGAAACTCGCCGGACAGTGTGCCAAGCTCAAGTGCTGCCTCAATTTCGAAGTCGATGCTTACGTCGAGAGCGTCAAGCGCCTCCCCGACCGTAACATCCGGCTCGAGACCGCCGATGCCACCTACTTCCACTTCAAGACCGACATCTTCAAGCGCGAGATCACTTACTCCACCGACAAGAACATCCCCGCCAACCTCATCACTCTCGACGCCGAGCGTGCTTTCGAGGTCATCGAGATGAACCGCAACGGCGAGAAGCCCGTCTCCCTTCAGCGTGAAGGAGAAGCTCCGCAAGGCAAAAAGCTCTACAACGACATCCTCGACGGCAACAACCTCAACCGCTTCGACAAGAAGAAGCGCAAGAAGAAATCCTCATCTCGCAGGCAGTCCGAACAGCCGCAGGATTCAGCCCCGCGTCCCGCCTCATCCGAGCAGCAAGCGCAAGGCGCTGACGCATCCCGTCCCGACCAGCAGCCGCGACAACGTGGCGATGGTGGAGGCAGAAACCGTCGGCAGCCCGGTGGACAGCAGCGTCGCAATGGTGGCGCAGGTCCGTCCGACCGTCCCCGGCAGCAGCGCGACCGCAATAACGGTGGCGGCAACCGCCAGCCCGGCGGTAACGCCGGTGGAAGCGGCAACAACCCCAATTCCTCCCCCGCGCCATCCAATGCTTAGCCCTCGGATCCGGTTGGCTGCCGCACTGGCGATCCTGGCAGTGGCACTCTCTGCATGCCTCCCCGACCGTAACTCCTACGCCTCCTTTCAGCATCCCGGATTTCCCGGCGACGCCGAGCCTCGGTGGCCCTACGGTCAGTTTCTCGCCTTTCCGGTCTCCCATCCCGATTCCCTGGTGCTTGGCGATCTGATTGTCGCACTTCGATTCGATTCCGACATACCCCTCGTTTCCGTCGCCCTCGAAGTCACCTACCCCGACGGGAAGCATGAGCGGGTCGACACCGTGACGCTTGCGCTGTCCGACACCATCGGAGGCATCGCATCCCACCCACGTCTGAGTCCCTTCAGGCAAGCGGAAGCCATCGTCCGGCGCATCCGTCACTATTCCGGAGCTCAGCCCGTCAAGGTTCGTCATGTGATGAGGCTCGACACAATCCACGGTATATCCGACGTCGGCATCATGCTCATCGACACGCACCCTCTCCCATCACGATAATCACCCTCTTATTCCCGCCTCCTCTCCATCCTTGTCTCACGTAACACTGAAAATGCAACAATTAGTCCTTCTTCCTCAGTCCGAAGTCTCCCTGCGCACCCGTCGCCTGCAGGCTCTCGTAGCGGCGGCACGCATGGATTGGATTCTTGTCAGCACCAACGCTTCCAAATATTATCTCACCGGCCGCGTATTCAACGGCAACATCCTCATTCCCGCCCGCGGCGACGTCTACTATTTTGTCCGCTACCCCGTCAATCTCGAAGGAGAGCGCGTGGTCTCAGTCCGTAAGCCCGAGGAGATAGCCCCCTGGATGGACGAGCACACCGACCGCGCATTCGCATCACTCCCATTTATCGGAGTCGAGCAGGACGAGCTATCCTACTCCATGGTCCAGCGGCTCACAAAAGCCATGGGAGCGCGCACTTCCACCAACGCATCTCCCCTCATCCGCGCTGCCCGCTCCGTCAAGACCCCGATGGAGATCGACCTAATCGAGCAGTCAGGCATCCGCCAGTCACGCGTCTATTCCCTCATCCCCTCATTCTATCGTCCGGGAATGTCCGACATCGAGCTGCAGATCGAGATCGAACACGCATCCCGCCTCGAAGGATGCCTTGGGCAGTTCCGCATCTCCGGCGACTCCATGGAGCTGTTCATGGGCAACGTGATATGCGGTGAGAACGCCGATTCCCCATCTCCCTACGATTTTGCAATGGGAGGCGCCGGGCTTCACCCCTCCCTCCCCGTCGGAGCCGACGGCACAGTCATCACCCCCGGCACCACCGTAATGGTCGACGTCAACGGCAACTACACCGGCTATATGACCGACATGACCCGCGTGTTCACTCTCGGCGATCCCGGCGACCTCGCACGCCGCGCCCATCAGTGCTCCATCGACATTCACGCCCTTTTCTGCCGGATGGCACGACCCGGAGTCAAAGCTGCCGACATCTATGCAGCCGCCGAGATCCTCGTCAGGGAGCGTGACCTCCACGCCTACTATATGGGGCATCGTCAGCATGCAGGCTTCATCGGCCACGGCGTCGGCATTGAAATCAACGAGCTTCCCGTGATCGCACCTCGCACCCGCGACATCCTCGCCGAGAACAATGTGATTGCCCTTGAGCCCAAATTTGTCATCCCCCACGTCGGAGCCGTCGGTATCGAGAACACATACCTTATCACCGCCGACGCCCCGCGCCTGCTCACCGTTTTCCCCGACGAACTTCAGCCTCTCGACTGACCTTCCCCCCCACCTCGCCCCATCTCCCGACGATGATCAATCTCCCCGACCTCCGCGCCACCATCGACACACCCGTATTTCATGCCGTGGGTGAAGTTGCCGATTCGCTCGGACGCCCATGCTACGCCGTGGGTGGCTACGTCCGCGACATCTTCCTCAACCGACCCTCCAAGGACATCGACTTCGTCACCGTCGGATCAGGGATCGAAGTCGCCGAAGCCCTCGCCGCATCCCTCCGTCATGCCCACCTCGCCGTGTTCCGCAATTTTGGCACCGCACAGGTCAAGTGGCGTCACAACGAATTGGAGTTCGTCGGGGCTCGGCGGGAAAGCTACCGGCGCGAATCCCGCAAGCCAATTGTCGAGGATGGCACCCTTGACGACGACCTGTCACGACGCGACTTCACCATCAACGCTATGGCAGTCTGCGTCAATGCCGGATCTTTCGGCACACTCATCGACCGCTACGACGGACTCTCCGATCTACGTGACCGGATCATCCGCACCCCACTCGACCCCGACGTAACATTCTCCGACGATCCCCTGCGGATGATGCGCGCCATCCGGTTCGCCACACAGCTCGACTTCTCCATCTTCCCCGACACCCTCGAAGCCATCCGTCGCAACGCGCCCCGCATCTCCATCATCTCCCGCGAGCGCGTGATGGACGAGCTCATGAAGATCATGTCCTCCCCCCGCCCCTCCATCGGATGGATGCTTCTCGCCGAAGTTGGGCTTCTGAGACTCATTTTCCCCGAGCTCGATGCTCTACGAGGCGTCGACACCGTCAACGGACGCGCCCACAAAGATAATTTCCTCCACACCCTCCAAGTCCTCGACAAGGTTGCGGCGGAAAGCTCCAACGTCTGGCTTCGCTGGGGTGCATTGCTCCACGACATCGCCAAGCCCGTCACCAAGCGCTGGGATCCCAGGCAGGGATGGACATTCCACAACCACAACTTCATCGGCGCAAAGATGATTCCGCGCATTTTCCGCGCCATGAAGTTCCCCCTCAACGAGAAGATGAAGTACGTATCCAAGCTCGTTGAGCTCCACATGCGCCCCATCGCCCTCGTCGAGGACGAAGTCACCGACTCCGCTGTCCGCCGTCTGCTCTTCGATGCCGGCGACGACATCGAGGATCTCATGACACTGTGTCGTGCCGACATCACGTCCAAAAATCAGGAGAAAGTCCGCCGGCTGCTTGCCAACTTCGACCTTGTCCGCTCCAAGATGATCGACCTCGAGGCGCGCGACCGCATCCGCAACTTCCAGCC
>CAMWPM010000075.1 GCA_947176235.1 uncultured Bacteroidales bacterium
CATTTTCAGACTCTGTAATATTTTTGCCTAAACACAGCTTTTTTACTATGCGCCATAATACTTCCACTGAAAAGAATGAAATCGGATAGAAAAAAAGAATGAGTAAGGCTTCGTCGACGAATCGACTCACTTTACTCATTCTCCTCTCTCTCCGGCGGTGCGGACGGGACTCGAACCCGCGACCCCTAGCGTGACAGGCTAGTATTCTAACCAGCTGAACTACCGCACCAAAAGAAAAATTTTATTAACTCCTATGCGACAGGGTTGTTTCCCTTTTGCGAGTGCAAAGATAGGGCGAGAAATTGGATTGTGCAAATATTTTGTGAAAAAAATTCAAATTATTTTTTGTGATGAGGCTTGAGAAGTTCGAGCAGATCATGGACATAGGGTGTGGGCTGGATATGGTAAGCTTGTGAGAGGTAGTCGGTTGCCATCTGACGGGCGTTGTTGTCGGTCTTATCCCGCTGCCATGTCATGGCGTAATGGTTGCCGAGGTAGAGGATGGCTTCCATGCAGCGTGGATCGAGGGTGAGGATGTGGGAGTAGGTGGTCATGGCACGTCCGAGGTTGCCTTGGAGGAGGTAGCCTCGAGCGAGGGGAAGGAGGAACCGCAGGTTGTCGGGGGAGCCTTCGAGCATGATCAGCGCCCGGCTGACCATTTCGGAGGGGTTGTTGCGGAATGAGGCGTATTCGAGCAGCTGGCGGTCGATCGAGCGTCCCATCCAGGGGTTGGCTTCCTTGACCTTAAGGAGGAAGTCGGAATACAGATCGTGGCTTCCGATTGCGAAGCTCTCGCGGCGGACACCGTTGAAAATGGAGTCGAAGGAGACGTGGTGGTTGATGGCGTCGTTCATTATGTCGATGGCACCGCTGCTGTTGTCGAGCATGAGGGAGGATATGATGGCGCGGACATAATCTGAGGTGACGCCGGGCTTCTGGCTGATGATGAGAGAGTAGGCGGCGCGTGCGCTTGCCCATTCCTCCTGCTCGAAGAATCGGGAGGCGCGGAGCTGAAGGCGAGAGAAACGGCGTGCGTCGGCTTCGGGGTCAGTGTCGTCGTCCTGCGTGGTGACGACGATGGCACGTGATGATGAAGATTCGCCTGCGGAGGGGAGGGCAAGGGCGCGGGGAGCGAGGGGGAGAAGGGAGGCGAAAATAATGGGAAAGAATAATGTTTTCATTTTTGAGGGCAATTTTACACAAATATAACACCTCATGTGCAAGAATTTCTTTATATAATTAGGAGAAAACGCCTCTTTAAAATAAATTAACAATAGCGTTAACTTGTTTTAACAGAATGGTGGGGGGTAGATTTCAGAAATTTTGCACCTTTGCAAAGTCAAACGCTTACAAAATGTTGCTTTTTTGAAGATTTGCATTGCAAAAGTAATCAAAACCCCCGAAATAAGGGACATTTTCCAATAGGTAAACGTAGAGAAAAAGTGCTGTCAGATGGTGTGAGCCGTCTTTAAGGATTAAGAGATTTTAAGTGAACGGATGCAAATCACTTGAAAGTCTCTCAATCGAATATTTAGAAAAAGGTAATTAGTGTTTTGTTTAAATCAATTAGTGTATGAAAAAGCTATTTATGCTGCTTGCGATTGTCTGCACGATGGTGCTGGGCGCATACGCCCAAACCCAGACCGTGACGGGCATCGTGATTTCAGGCGATGACGAGGATCCGATCGTCGGTGCCTCAGTACTGGTAGTCGGCACACAGCTTGGAGCGAACACCGATCTTGACGGTCGCTTCACGATCAAGAATGTGCCTTCGAGTGCAAAATTCCTGAAGGTGAGCTACGTGGGAATGACCTCACAGGAGGTGCCCATCACCAAAGGAGAGATCAAAATCGTGCTCGGACTTAATTCGGAGCTTCTGAATGAGGTGGTGGTGACCGCTCTCGGTATCAGCCGCTCGGAGAAGTCGCTGGGTTACTCAGCCACCCAGGTGGGAGCCGCAGAAATCGAGCGCGCGCAGTCCACCAACGTGATGCAGGCGCTTCAGGGTAAGGTGGCAGGCCTCCAGATCCAGACCACTTCGAGCGATCCGGGTATGGCAAACAACGTCAGCATCCGCGGTCTCGGTTCGATCAACGGCTCGAACCAGCCGCTCTACGTAGTGGACGGAGTGCCAATCGGAACCAGCACATTCAGCACTCAGGGTCATGCCGTGGCAACGGGCGGCGTGAGCAACATCGCCCCTGACGACATCGCATCACTTACCGTGCTCAAGGGAGCCGCCGCAACCGCACTCTACGGCAGCCGCGCTTCCAACGGTGTGATCATCATCACGACCAAGAACGGCGGCAAGGGCGAAAGCAAGAACTACACCGTGACCTACAGCGGCAACTTCGAGGCAAGCCGAGTGGCAATGCTTCCCGAGATGCAGAACAAGTGGGGCCAGGGCTGGAACGGCGGTCAGACCTACATCGAGAACGGCTCGTGGGGTCCGGCGCTGAACGGCTCGATGCAGCCTTACGGTCCGATCTGGAACTATCAGCAGCTAATTCACAAATATTCGGCTGTGAAGAATAACGTGAGAGATTTCTTCGACACGGGCTTCTCGCAGAATCACAATGTGGCAGTGAGCGGAGTGAGCCGCGGCGAGGAAATGACGTACTACGCCTCGTACAGCTACACGGGCAATGACGGCGTGATCCCGACCTCACAGGACAGCTACCGCCGCAACACCCTTTCGTTCCGCGGCAGCTATCAGCCTGAGAAGTGGATCAAGGTGTCGACGGCAATGAATCTCGCCACCTACCGCACGAAGATGGTGGGCTCGTTCCAGGGCACGTCGGTGATCGACGGTGTGTACGAGCTTCCGCGCGACATCTCCATCGTGGACATGAAGGACTACACCAATCCGTTCTTCAATCCGGAGGCTTACTTCACTCCCTACGGAATCACCAACCCTTACTGGGCTCTGCACAACAACCAGAATACGACGAACGGCAAGCAGGTGTACGGCAAGATGCAGGTTGACCTGATGCCGATCAAGGGTCTGACGCTGAGCTATCGCTTCGGCTTCGACTACACGGACTATGACAACAAGCGCGGCATGCCTAAGATCGATCTTGACGATGCGCTGATCAATGATGACTTCGGCTACGCACCGTCCAACATGAATGACGCCGGCTACGTGGCCGCCTACTACCGCCGTGCACACGAGCTCAACCATGACTTCCTCGCAACGTACAACAACAAGTTCCTTGACAACCGTCTGGACGTGAGCGCCACGGTGGGCGTGAACATGAACGAGCGATTCGCCACCGTCCTCCAGGCACAGGCAGATGACCTCGGACTTGAAACCGGCTTCTGGAACCTTGCGAACGGCGCCAAGTGGACAACGATGGAAGAGAGTCAGAGCAAGCGCCGTCTGGTGGGTCTGTTCGGTGACGTGACCATCGGCTGGGACGACTTCGTGTTCCTTGACATCACGGCACGTAACGACTGGTCGTCGACACTTCCCATGGGTGACAATTCATTCTTCTATCCGGGCGTGACGCTGAGCGGCATCTTCACCCGCTTCATCGAGAACAAGGATATTCTTTCGTTCGGTAAGATCCGTCTTGCCTACGGTAAGACCGGTAACGACGCTTCGCCCTACTACACCGCAACCAACTTCTCGCAGGCATCATCGTCGGGCACGTACGCTACAGCAGTGATCTTCCCCTTCAATGGCGTGAATGCATTCATGGCATCGTCGAGAGCCGGCGCCAGCACACTTCGCCCCGAGATGACCTCGGAATTTGAGGTGGGTGCGAACCTGAAATTCTTCAACGGCCGCATCGAACTTGACGGATCGTACTACAACCGTACGACCAAGGACCAGATCTTCACACTTCCGGTCGATCCCTCGACCGGCTACACCTCGCAGGTGATCAACTTCGGTGAGGTGCGCAACCGCGGCGTCGAGCTCATGCTCAACACCATCCCGGTGCAGACGCGCAACTTCCAGTGGGAACTCGGCCTGAACTTCTCGATCAACCGCAACAAGGTGCTCTCGATGCCCGAATCGCTTGAGGGCGGCAAGGTGAACATCTACAGCTTCTCGGCAGGTAACGATGCAGTGTACATGTACGCAGAAGAGGGTAAGGCACTCGGTCAGTACTACACTTATCTCCCCATGAAGGTGGAGGATCCCAACAGCCCCTACTACGGCTGCCCCATCGTCACCAGCAATGGCTATCCCCTTCAGACAACTGAAGTGAAACCGACCGGCTTCAGCATGAACCACAAGTGGACCGGCGGTGTGACCACAGCGTTCACACTCTATGGCGTGACGCTCAGCGCAGCCTTGGACGTGCGCTACGGAGGCAAGATGTTCTCCCGCACGAAGAACCTGATGCAGTTCACGGGTAACGGTGCGGTGACGGAGTACAACGAGCGTCGTCCGTTCATCATTCCGAATTCAGTAGTGGTAACAGGCTATGATGCTGACGGCAACCCGAACGAGTTTGCAGAGAACACCACCCCGATGTACCTCGCCAACAGCTCAATCCAGAACTACTTCAACAACTACGGCTGGGGCAACGCCGGCATGGCTTACCTGCTTGACCGCAGCTACTGCAAGCTCCGCAACATCTCACTGACCTGGAGTCTGCCGCGCAAGTGGCTTGCCCCGATGCACCTTAGCGAACTCGCCATCACAGCTTACTGTAACAACGCATTCCTCTGGACAGCACGCGACAACCGTTACGTCGATCCCGAGTCGACAACAACGACCGGCTCCGGCGACCTCGCCTACGGCTTCGGTGAATTATACACCAATCCGTCCAACCGTACGTTTGGTGTGAATCTTAAGGTCACTTTCTAATCAAGCAAACACGAAATGACAATGAAAAAGATTATACTGGCAGGCATCGCCGCCATGTCGTTGACGATGACCTCGTGCGACAGCTATCTTGATATTAACGACAGCCCGAACTCCCCGTCGGGAGCGGCTCTGACAACGAGCAGCATCTTCCCCGGCGCCGAGACGGCATTCGCCAATGTGTACGGCGACTACTACCGTATCACCGGCGGATATTTCTCGCAGCAGTACGCACAGTACTTCGGCACGTCGAACTATATCGACTACAGCCAGTTTGAGATGAGCGCAACCCGCTCCAGCGGCTCGTACACCACCCTTAACCAGCGCTGCCTGAGCGACCTGGCAATCGTGGCTGACAAGGCGGCCGCCGACGGCGACAAGGCAACCCTTCTGGCAGTGGCAGTGATCCGCGCCGGTGCTTATCAGGCAATGGTGGACGCCTACGGCGAAATCCCTTACAGCGAGGCAATGGACATCACGAATCCCGCACCCAAGTACGACGAAGGAAAGGACGTGTATGCCGGGCTTATCGAAGAGCTGACCACGGCGAAGCAGGGTGTTTCCCCCTCCGACCTCGTCTGCACCAACTTCCTCTTCCCGTCGCTGACCGCAGAGGGCTGGATCAAGGCAGCCAACGCACTTCTTCTCCGCCTGTACATGCGCGAGAGCGGCGTTGTGGACGTGAAATCAGCTGTAGCAGCCCTTATCGCCGAGGATAATTTCCCGACATCGGACGTATGCTGGGAAGGCTGCTGGGCAGATGCCGAAGGAAAGGCCAACCCCTTCTACAACGAGGACAATTTCGCCAACTACGGCGGCTCGCAGAAGAACGTGATCCTGAACGTGGCACTGTCGGAGACAATGGACAAGAGCAATGACCCCCGCATGGGTGCATGGTTCGAGACTAACGCCGACGGAGAATTCATAGGCGGCGTGTCGGGCACCAACTTCTCGACAGCAGCCAAGATCGGCATTGGCGCAGGCTCGTTCTGCCGCCCGAAAATGAAGTACAACTCACCGGTCTACTTCATCACCGTGGCTGAAATCAACTTCTTCCTCGCCGAGTACTACGCAATGACTGGTAACGCCGGCAGCGCCAAGCAGTACTACGAAGATGCAATCAAGGCATCGTTTGCCACCGCAGGTGTGGATGGCGCCGAGAGCGTAATCGCCGCTTATCCCTGGGACAACGCCAACTACAAGAAGAATCTGGGCATCCAGAAGTGGGTGGCACTGTCAGGCGTGAATCCCTACGAGGCATGGTGCGAGATGCGTCGTCTGGGCTATCCCACATTCGGCACCACCACCGGAGCAGAGATCTACAATGACGGCGGAGCAACAGTGAGCTACAATCCGGAACTTCTTGAGCCGGGCACGCTCTACACCCCCTATCAGGTGTTTGCGAAGGTTGGTGCCAACAAGCTCATTCAGCGCTGGCCCTATCCGAGCTCATCGACCTCACGCAACAAGAATGCACCCGTGATGAAGGATGACCACGTGAGCACCCCGATATTCTGGGCAAAATAAGAGCAGTAAAACTATCACAACGAAACAAAAGTCATGAAGAAATATCTGTCAATGCTTGCCATTGCGCTGGCAAGCGTAACATTCACCGGATGTGATGACGATTCCTGTCCTCCCGAGGTGATGTACTTCCCGATCATAACTCTCGAGGGAGATGATGTGGAGTATGCGACCATGAATACAGGCTACACGCTTCCCGGATTCAGCGCAACGCTCAACGGCGAGGACTGCACATCGCAGATCAAGGTAACGATCTTCGACGTAATCGCCGGCGAAGTTGTCAATAATATCGATCCCGACAATGTGGGTTATTACCGTGTGACTTACTCAGGCTCGAATGAGTGGGGCTACAGCAGCTCGGTGGAGCGCGTGGTGTACGTGTTCAATCCGGAGATCACGGAGTCGATCGCGGGAACATATAACGTGGACATGGAAGAATCGTACTATCTGATGAGCTCAGGCTGGAAGACGTTTGCCGACCGTGCCGCCTCGTACGGCAACACGACTCAGTGCACGGGCATCACGTTCAAGGAGATCGTCCCCGGATTCTTCCAGTGCAATGACCTGTTTGCGGGCTGGTACAGCCAGATCCGCGGCTATGCAGCCACGAACGGAACGCGCTACAACATGACCGGCTATGTGTCGCTTAATCCCGACAATACGATCACTCTGCTCACTTCGCTTGTGGCAGGCTGGGGCGACGGACTGGACTATCTCGACGACGGTCAGTATGATCCGGCGACCGGCACAATCACCTACAATATCGGTTATGCCGAAGCGATCTACATGGATATCACTCTTAACAAACAATAAGCAGCAACGATGAAAAAAGTAATATACCTCTGTCTGATGATGCTGGCGGCAGTGACGTTCAGCTCATGCGATAAGGAAGAGATCGGCAACACCTCCACCGTGGCACTTGCAGGAGAATGGATGGTGACAGTCGACGCGATCAATCCTGACGGCAGCATACTCTACGAAGATCCCTACGAACTCGGCACGATCATGGTGCTGACCTACAACACCAATGCCGATAACGGCACTGAGATGTGGGTGAATGACCTCAAAACCATCTGGGACTTCGCCGTGAAGATTCCCTGCAACGTGGAGGGTCTGAGCTTCGGCAGCCAGACGATGGTTGAAAACTTCAGATATGAGTGCGGGGTCACGCTGTGGGACGGCAAGGTTACTCCCAACGGCACGCTCAGCCCCTCGCAGATGCCGGTTGACGCCATCGAGTTCAAGGTGACTTTCGATGACGATGACAATGGTCTGATCCACTGGGTTCATGGCTATCGTCGCACCGGACTGAACTTCGGTGAAGAATAATCTCCGACAATAAGCATCAATTCCCCCTGAGGGATGACCTTCGACGGTCGAATGTGACCGCTTAATAGAAAAAGCATCCCCCAATCCCTTCTTCATACAATGATGAATGAGGCGCCTGCCCGGTGTGAACCCCGCAGGCGCTTTTTTGTGTGTTTGGATGTTGGAATCAGAGGGATTGGATGAGGCTGACGTAGCGGGCGGCTATGGTCAGGGCGTCGAAGCGCTCACGGACGCTCCGGCGGAGTGTGGCGGGGTCGGCGGGGGAGTCGAGGACTTCGGCGAGGGCATGTGCCATGGCGTCGATGTCGCCGAATGGGAGGATGCGACCGGTGAGGGGGGAGGAAATTATGTCGGACTGACCTCCTCGATCCCATGCGAGGGGGGTGCATCCGGCTGCCTGCGCTTCGACGAGAGTGCCGGGAAGGGTCTCGGCGAGGGATGTGGAAATGAGGGCTGTGGCACGGGAGTAGAGCGTCTGGAGGCGTGAGGGATCGGAGATCATGCCGAGATGGGTGTGGGGGAAGCGGAGTGAGGAGAGGGCGCGGGGGGAGCGGATGGCTCCGAAAAAGATGGCGCGGGAGTCGGCGGCGATGTCGGGGCGGATATCGGCGAGTCGGTTGAGGACTTCGATGGCGAGGGGTAGCCCTTTGACGGGGTCGTCGAGGCGGGCGGCGCCCATGAGGATGATGCGCTCGGCGGGGGGGTGAGGAGTCAGGAGTGAGGAGTCAGGAGTTGAGAGTTGGTGGGAG
>CAMWPM010000076.1 GCA_947176235.1 uncultured Bacteroidales bacterium
CGGCGCCGGAAAACCGCTGTTTCCCAAAAGCGAGTGCAAAGGTAGCAACTTTCCCCCACCCCACCAAATATTTCCCCATGTTTTTTCAATAAAATTTTATGCCAGTATACGCCCGCCACCATTTATCTTCTATATATCAACATCTTACATCAATCATTTTCTATAGCAAAATTATAGTCACAGCAACGATGACACATTCCGTCGAATATTCGGACTCAGTCACGGAAATCCGGCACCTGTTCCACCGACGGCCCAATCACACAATTTCATTATGGATTCACACGTTAATAAGTAGTGGATAAAACCTCGCCACACCTATTGGCACGACTCACTTATTTTTTCTATCTTTGTCAAATTCTAAAGCACGCCCCGCCTCAGTCCGATCGCGGGCGAGCCGACAATCAACCATCAATCATCCTCTCCAACGATTAACAAAATGCAACCTTTCATCCACCTTCACGTTCACTCGCAATACTCCGTCCTCGACGGGCAGGCATCAATCGACGCGCTCGTCGACAAAGCCATCGCCGACGGAATGCCCGGAATCGCCGTCACCGACCACGGCAACATGTTTGGCATAAAGGAATTTTTCAACTATGTCAACAAAAAGAACGGCAAGGTGCGCGACGCCATAAAAGCCGCTAAAAAGAAAATCAAGGAAGCTGACGAAGCCGCCGACGAGCAAGCACGTGCCGAAGCAGAGGAAGAACTGAAAGCAGCCCAAAAGAAAATATTCAAACCGATATTCGGCTGCGAGATGTACGTTGCCAACGAAAGCCGCCTCACCCACACCGACAAGCGCGACACCGGACGCCATCTCGTGGTGCTCGCCAAGAACGAAAAAGGCTACCACAACCTTGTCAAAATCGTCTCCCACGCATGGACCGAAGGATTCTACTCCCACCCCCGCACCGACAAAGGTGAGCTGGAAGCCTATCACGAAGGACTAATCGTATGCTCCGCCTGTCTTGGCGGCGAGATCCCCCGCCTCATCCAGGCTGGCGAAATCGAAGAAGCCGAAAGGCAGGTGCAATGGTTCAAAAGCGTGTTCGGCGACGACTACTATATCGAACTCCAGCGCCACAAAGCCACAACCCCACGCGCCAACCACGACGTCTACCCCATTCAGGAGCGCGTCAACCCCGAGCTGATACGCATCGCACGCAAATTCGACATCAAACTCGTGGCAACCAACGACGTCCATTTCGTCAACGAAGAGGACGCCGAAGCCCACGATCGCCTCATCTGCGTCTCCACCGGCAAATTCCTCAACGAAGAAGGCCGTATGCTCTACTCCAAGCAGGAGTGGATGAAGACACAGGCTGAGATGAACGCCATTTTCTCCGACATCCCCGAAGCCCTCTCCAACACCCTCGAGATTCTCGACAAGGTCGAAACCTACAATATCGACCACGCACCCATCATGCCAACATTCGAGATTCCCGCCGAATTCGGCACCGAAGAGGAGTACCGCCGTCGGTTGACCGACGAGGACATCTTCAACGAATTCACGCGCGACGAGCTCGGCAACGTAGTCATGTCGGAAGAGGACGCTCACGCCAAAATCGAAAAACTCGGTGGTTACGACAAACTCTACCGCATCAAGTTTGAAGCCGACTACCTCAAGAAACTCGCCTACGAGGGCGCACGCCGTCGCTACGGCGACCCCCTCCCGCCCGAAATCGACGAGCGCATCAATTTCGAGCTCCACATCATGAAGACAATGGGCTTCCCCGGCTACTTCCTCATCGTCCAGGACTTCATCAACACCGCCCGTAGCCAGCTCGGCGTCAGCGTCGGTCCCGGACGTGGATCCGCCGCCGGATCATGCGTGGCTTATTGTCTCGGCATCACTCAGATCGACCCTGTAAAGTACGACCTCCTCTTCGAGCGATTCCTCAACCCCGACCGAATCTCCCTTCCCGATATCGACATCGACTTCGACGACGACGGACGCGCCGACGTGCTCCGCTACGTCACCGAAAAATACGGCGCCGAGAAAGTGGCGCACATCATCACCTACGGCACAATGGCCGCAAAGTCGGCTATCAAGGACGTGGCACGCGTGCAGCAGCTCCCTCTCAGCGAGAGCGACCGCCTCACCAAGCTCATCCCCGACCACATGCCCGAAGTCAACGGCAAGGAACTTAAGCCCACACTCAAGAACTGCTACGAACACGTCCCCGAGTTTGAGCCCGAGCTGCGAAGCTCCAACCCCATCGTGGTCGAGACCCTGAAATACGCCAAAGAACTCGAAGGCAACGTCCGAAACACCGGCGTCCACGCTTGCGGAGTCATCATCTGCCGCGACGACATCACCGACTGGGTCCCTGTCAGCACCGCCACAGATAAAGTGGAAGGCAAACTGCTTGTCACCCAGTACGAGGGACGCGTAATTGAAGAGACCGGACTCATCAAGATGGACTTCCTCGGGCTCAAGACCCTCTCCATCATCAAGGAAGCCATCAACAACATTAAGCTTACACGCGGCATTGACCTCGACATCGACTCCGTCCCCATCGACGATCCCGCCACCTACCGCCTCTATTCCGAGGGACGCACCATCGGCACATTCCAGTTCGAGTCACCCGGCATGCAGAAATATCTCCGCGAACTCATGCCCTCCACATTTGAGGACCTCATAGCCATGAACGCCCTCTACCGCCCCGGACCCATGAAGTACATCCCCGACTTCATCGACCGCAAGCACGGCCGCAAGCCGATCGAGTACGACATCCCCGTCATGGAGAAATACCTCAAGGACACCTACGGAATCACCGTCTACCAGGAGCAGGTCATGCTCCTCTCCCGCCTCCTCGCCAACTTCACCCGCGGCGAGAGCGACACACTTCGCAAGGCGATGGGTAAGAAACTCATCGACAAGATGAACCACCTCAAAGGCAAATTCCTCGAAGGCGGACAGGCTAACGGCTACGACTCCAAAGTCCTCGAAAAAATCTGGGCTGACTGGGAGGACTTCGCTTCCTACGCATTCAACAAGAGCCATGCCACCTGCTACAGCTGGGTCGCATTCCAGACCGCCTACCTCAAAGCCAACTACCCCGCCGAGTACATGGCTGCCGTCCTGTCGCGCAACAGTTCCGACATTTCCAAGCTCCGAGGCTTCATGGACGAATGTCGCTCCATGCGCATCGAGGTAAAAGGTCCAAGCGTCAACGAAAGCTTCTCGAAATTCGGTGTCAACAAGAAAGGCAACATTCGCTTCGGACTTTCCGCCATCAAGGGTGTCGGCGACAACGTCGTCCGCGACATCATCGCCGAGCGCGACAAAGGAGGTCCATTCGAGTCAATCTACGACTTCGTGGAGCGCGTACCGCTCACGTCAATGAACCGCCGACTCTTCGAATCGCTCGCCTGCTCCGGCGCTTTCGACTGCTTCCCCGAAGTAAAGCGCGAGGACTTCTTCGCACGCAATTCCCGCGACGAATCCCTCTCCGAGCTCCTCCTCCGCTACGGACAGCTCTACCAGCAGGCAGCCAAGAGCAGCGAGATGTCGCTCTTCGGCTTCACCGAACCGTCGCTCAACAAAGCCGGACGCCCCGAAATCATCCATGCCGAAGAATGGACGCCCACCGAGAAACTCAACAAGGAGAAAGATCTCGTCGGCATCTACCTCTCAGCCAACCCCCTCGACGGCTACTACATGGAGCTGACCCACGGCTGCACCCCTATCGCCAAAGCCACCGCCGAGCCCGTCCTCGATCAGGAAGTGTCGTTCGGTGGCATCGTGGCTGATTTCAAGAGCAAGCCATCCCGCAAAGGAGGCATGTACGGCGTCCTGAAAGTCGAGGACTTCTCCGGATCCTTCGAGATTTTCCTTTTCGGAAAGGACTATATCAACTTCCACAACTTCGGCGTCCCCGGCACAATCATCTACGTCACCGGCACATTCCGCACACGCCCCGATTCTTCCGAGCCCCGTTTCAACCTTCAGAGCATCCGGATGCTTGAAGAAATGCAGGGCAAACTCATCCAGGGATTCACCATCATGCTCGACGCAGCTTCTCTCACTCCCCAGCTCCATGCGCTTCTCGACGAATACAGCCGCGTCACCGACACCGACAGCCGCCTCCCGTGGAAATTCCGAGTCCACGATCCAGCACTCGGTCGCTCCGTCACCCTATCATCCTCGCGCCGGATGCCCGTCACACGCCAGCTGCTCACAGCCCTCGACGATCTCAACATCTCCTACGAATTTGACCGCGTGCGCTCACGCTGACACCTATCAGATCACACATTAATAATATAATCATCAAAAACAATCTAAATTTTTACCATCATGGCATTCACATTCACCGACGAAAACGTCAACGAAATCATCGCCTCCGGCAAGCCCGTCGTCATCGACTTCTGGGCTACATGGTGCGGTCCCTGCCTCCGCCTCACCCCCGTCATCGAAGAGCTCGCTAAAGAGTACGAAGGACAGGTCGTAATCGGCAAGTACAACGTCGACGAGGAAGGCGACCTTTCCTCCAAGTATCGCATCATGTCCATCCCCACTATCTTATTCTTCAAGAACGGCGAGAAAGTCGACATCCGTCTTGCTGGCTCACAGTCCAAAGCCACCATCGACGAGAAGATCAAGGAGCTCCTTGCCCTCTGATCCCGCTTATAGCGTCAACCACCCCATCGCGGCGTTGTGTCCCACAGTTCGGCACAGCGCCGTTTCTTTTTCTCCGCTTGCACTCTTCAATAAAATGATGTAACTTTGCACACTGCAATCAACCATCCAAGCCGACACACTATCCACAGTCCTATGCATCGGTTCCGCATCAAACGCCTCTACACCTTCATGCTTCAGAGCTTTCTTCCTCTGTTCATGATGACATTCTTCATCTGCCTCTTCATTGTGCTGATGCAGTTCCTGTGGCGTTACATCGACGATCTTGTCGGCAAAGGCCTCGGCGTCAGCGTCCTTGCCGAGCTCTTCTTCTACGCCGCCCTCACCATGGTCCCCATGGCGCTCCCACTCGCCATCCTCCTCGCGTCGCTCATGACGTTCGGCAACCTCGGCGAGCATTTCGAGCTGACAGCCCTCAAGGCAAGCGGCATCTCCCTCCTCAAGACCATGCGCCCCCTTGTAGTCACCATGGTGCTCATCGCCATCGGAGCATTCTTTTTCCAGAACGATGTCCTCCCCATTGCCCAGACCAAGATGTGGACCCTTCTCTGGTCAATGCGCCAGAAGTCGCCCGAACTCGACATCCCCGAAGGAGCATTCTACGACCAGATCCCCGGCTACAACATTTTCGTCGAAAAAAAGAACCCCGACACCGGCATCCTCTACTCGATGATGATCTACGACGTCTCCAAAGGCTTCGACAACGCACGCATCATCCTTGCCGACTCCGGACGCCTTAGCGTCACCGAGGACAAGACCCACCTGTTCCTCCGTCTCTGGCAGGGCGAACAGTTCGAGAATCTGCGCGAGCAGAGCGCCGGAGGTCGATCACCCAACGTCCCCTATCGCCGCGAGACATTCGACCTCAAGGAAATCCTCGTACCGTTCGACGCCAACTTCAACCGTATGGACGAAAGCAACATGCGCAACCAGTACGTCGGCAAGAACATGGCTGAACTCCGTGCCACCATCGACTCCGTCAGTGCCCGCGTCGACAGCGTCGGCGACCTCTACGCCGCACAGATCAAGGAATACCCCTATCTCGGCATCCCCTACTACCGCTTCGCCTCCGCCGCTCCCGCACCCTATGGCGCCAAATCCACCTCCACACGCACGCCATCTCCGACCGACGCCCCGCGCGAGCGCACCCGTCCCGTCACACTCGTAGCCCCCGTCGACGTCGACTCCGTATTCGCCGCCGACTCACCCTCTGCCGCCCGCTCCATCCTCACACAGGCTATCAACAAAGCCCGTCGCAACTACCAGGACTACGAGTACAAGAGCTACACCATGGAGGACGACCAAAAGACCATCCGCCGCCACGAGATCGAGCTAATGAAGAAATTCACCCTCTCCTTCGCCTGCATCATCTTCTTCTTCATCGGAGCCCCACTCGGAGCCATTATCCGCAAAGGCGGACTCGGCACACCCCTCGTCATCTCCGTCCTCCTCTTCATCTTCTACTACATCATCGACAACACCGGCTACAAGCTCGCACGCGACGGCAAGTGGGCTGTCTGGCAAGGCATGTGGCTCAGTTCCGCAGTCCTCCTGCCGCTCGGCATCTTCTTCACCTACAAAGCCGTCAACGACTCCGCCGTATTCAACGCCGACGCCTACAAGATCTTCTTCCGCCGCCTCTTCAACACCCAGCACCGCGAGCTCCAGCTCAAGGAGTTCCCGATGTCCGAAGTCGATCCACCCGTGGCTATTGCCATGATCGCCGACTTCAACTCATCAGTGGCGGCACTATCCGCCCGCTTTTCGGCCGCCGGATTCATCCCTCGCCTCATCATGCGCATCCGCGGAATCCGTGGCGACGCACGCCTGGAGCAGCAGTTGAGCCAGATCATCGACTATCTCTCCAACACCCGCTCACAGCGCATCATCCGCGAGATCAACCGCTATCCATTCGTCATCAGTCCCAATCACGACCTTCCTGCCGTGATCGACGTCAACAATCGGCTCACCCGCTTGTTAGAAAAAGAAGAAGCCGGCGCCCTCGCCTCCTCACCCTCTACCGAAAGATAAAAAAACGTCCCGTTATGGAAAATATAAAGCTCGACACCATCGAAGAAGCCATAGCCGACATCCGCGACGGCAAAATGGTCATTGTTGTAGATAGCCCCGACCGCGAAAACGAAGGCGACCTCGTGGTCGCCGCCGAAAAAGTCACCCCCGACCAGGTCAACTTCATGCTCAAGCAAGGCCGTGGCGTCCTATGCGCCCCCATCACCCTCTCCCGCGCCCACGAGCTACGCCTCCCCCCCATGGTGTCCGACAACACCTCCATCCTCGGCACACCCTTCACCGTCTCCGTCGACAAGCTCGAAGGATGCACCACCGGAGTATCCGCCCACGACCGTTGCGCCACCATCCGGGCCCTCGCCGACCCCCTTTCCACCCCCTCCACATTCGGGCGTCCGGGTCACATCAACCCCCTCTACGCCCAGGACAACGGAGTTCTCCGACGCACCGGCCACACCGAAGCTGCCGTCGACCTTGCCCGCCTTGCCGGACTGCAACCCGCCGCGGCCCTCATCGAGATCATGAACGAGGACGGCACCATGGCACGCCTCCCCGAGCTTCGCCGCAAAGCCGACGAGTGGGGACTTCGCCTCATTTCCATCAACGACCTTATCGCTTGGCGCCTCCGCACCGAAAGCTCAGTCGAACAGGGCGTCGAAGTCGACATGCCCACAGCCTACGGTCACTTCCGACTCATCCCCTTCCGTCAGAAAAACAACGGACTCGAGCACATCGCCATAATCAAGGGCGACATCACCACACCCGATCCCGTCCTGCTGCGCGTCCACTCATCATGCGCCACCGGCGACATCTTCGGATCATGCCGCTGCGACTGCGGCGACCAGCTCCACGAAGCACTCCGCATGATCGAAAAAGAAGGACGTGGAGCCGTAATCTACCTCAATCAGGAAGGACGTGGCATCGGACTCATGGATAAGATCAGAGCCTACAAACTCCAGGAAGAAGGCATGGACACCGTCGAAGCCAACATCCACCTCGGACACGCCGCCGACGAACGCGACTACGGCGTCGGCGCACAGATCCTCCGGCTGCTCGGTATCACAAAAATGCGACTTATGACCAACAACCCCGTCAAGCGCATCGGGCTCGAAGGCTACGGTCTCGAAGTCGTCGAAAACGTTCCCATCGAGATCGCCCCCAACCCCTACAACAAATTCTACCTCCACACCAAAAAGGATCGCATGGGGCACTCCCTCCACAAAGTCGACTGAGATCCCCTCAATCCCCCCGATATCCTACCC
>CAMWPM010000077.1 GCA_947176235.1 uncultured Bacteroidales bacterium
CAATTAACGCTTTCTCTGCGCTGTAATATTTGCTCATGTCAGAGTAAACCTGTCTAAAGTCCCTCATCTCTCCGCTCTTGACTCCCTACTTTTTCTCTGCGCCCTTTGCGCCTTTGCGTGAAATTCTCCCTTAATCGTGCATCATGCATTCTGCATTGTGCATCGTGCATTCCCATCCTCCTTTGTGCCGGAGGCACATCCCTGATGTTAACCCCGAGCGGTGACGCTCGGGGTAACATCGGTTCCTCCCCTCCTCAACCCCTGCGGGGTTGCACCCCACAGCCCTTCACCATTAAAGCCGAATATCAGAACGAATAACTAATTCCGGCTCGTATCACGTCCAGTGACCGCATACCCTTATAATCATCATATTCTGTCGACTTAATCGCATCTGTAATTGTAAACGCATAACTTACATTAACCCCAAAGCGCCCGAAAGTCACACCTAACCCTACTCGCCATGCAAAATTCAGACGGTTATAATCCGATATATCCATCAAATAGCTGTGTGGATGCCCACTACGATGCATTGCAAAGTCATAGCGAAAATCCGGACCCGTAAATACGTCGAGATGCTTGAGCACAGGATTCGACATGCTTCGACCTGACACCCCAAGCATTGCATCAAATCCGATCCCCATCGAATAGCCATGAAAACTCCTGCCTGCTGTGGATACTTCCGCCCCTGCTCCGGGAGTGGGCATCCCGTACCACATCTCTGCCGTGGCTGACCGCCTTGAGTAATTGAGATAAGCTCCCGGCTGTATAAACAGCGATCGATGAAAATTTATTCGGTATTGTGCGCCTAATTCTATTCCCCAATACTTGCTCAATGATTCATCACCGTTATCATTGCCCTTAGCATTGCTTCCTATACTGTGCGCAAAATTCGCATTCACCCGCCACTCGTTTTTCTGAGCTGTCACAGTGAGTACGCTTATTGCGCCAAGTATTGCAAATCCTAATAATGTTTTCTTCATATTTTCAAATTTGTTTAATTAGTTTAACATTCAATCATCTTTTTCTTCCCAATCACCCCAAACTTCCCACCATTCCCACCATTCCCAATCTTCCTCAACCCTCCACCCGACCTTTTCTTTGCGCCCTCTGCGCCTCTGCGTGAGATTATCAACTGATAATTGTGCATCGATTACATTCACTGCGCTACAAACGTCAGCCTAATATTGGGCCAACCATTATTCCATTCCTTAAGCACCTGACCGTCAACAGTGACCGTCTGCTTGTAGTCATTTTTCTTCTTTGGCGTTCTGACAATGCTGATTGAATGGCTCGTCCCGTCAGGCATTACAAACGTCATATCATAGTTATTTTTCCGTCCCGCATCAAGCTCTCCGAATTTCAATATCGGCTCATTATAAAGCTGATTGTCTGATTCTGTCGGATCGTAAATTAACCCATAGAAATCTGGTAAAATGTACCTACCCTTAGGATCTGCATTCCAATCAACGGGATAATCTTTTCCATCAAAAATCATCTTGAAGTCCTTACCATAAAGACTTCCACCCTCAGAAATCAAATTATCGCCATTTACATTTGTTATCTTTATTATAACTTTCAATGGATAATATTCCCATATAACCAGTCCCTCGTCATCCTTGCACGAACTCAGCCCCACCGACATCATTGCCAGCACAACTACAAGCATAAATCCAAACTTTTTCATAATCATCTGTTTTATTTGTTGTTAAACACTTACGATCTTTCTCTGCAAATATAGCCATTATTTCGGATATATCCCTGAAATATAATCAATTTTATTAATCGGTCAACGAGAACATTATTGTCCCGGAGGCACATCCCTGATGTTAACCCCGAGCGGTGACGCTCGGGGTAACATCAGTTCCTCCCCTCCTCAACCCCTGCGGGGTTGCACCCCACAGCCTTTCACCAATAACTTTACTGCGCTACAAACGTCAGCCGTATATACGGATTTTTGTCATTATATTCTGGTATGATCTTCCCGTCTACCGTCACAATCTGCTTATAATTGTTTTTGTTAGTCGGTTTTCGGATTATGCTTATTGAATGACTCGCCCCGTCAGGCATCACAAACGCCATCTCATAGTCATTTATCGGCCCCGCGTCCAGTTCCCCGAATTTCAGAACCGCATCATTTTTATTGTCCGGTGATACATATACCAATCCGTAAAATATTGCCCAAATATCTCTGGAGAATGGGTCTGCAGTCCAATTTGCCGCATATTCCTCGCCTTTATACGTCATCTTAAAGTCCTTACCATACAGACCACCACCCTCTGCTATCAAATTTTCACCTGCCGCGTTTACGACATTGATACTGATTTCAAACGGATAATACTCTCTAATAATAATATCATCATCTTTGTCCTTGCACGAACTCAGCCCCACCGACATCATTGCCAGCACAACTACAAGCATAAATCCAAACTTTTTCATAATCATCTGTTTTATTTGTTGTTAAACACTTACGATTTGTCTCCACAAATATATCCATTATTTCGGATATACCCCTGAAATATAATCAATTTTATTAATCGGTCAAAGAGAACATTATTGTGCCGGAGGCACCCCACTGATACTAACAGTAACAAGGTAGCTCCCCTAACCGTTGACTCTCAGGAAGATTACTCTCCGCGCCCTTTGCGCCTTTGCGTGAGATTATCAACTGATAATTGTGTATCGATTACGTTCACTGCGCCACAAACGTCAACCGTATATACGGATTTTTGTCATTATATTCTGGTATGATCTTCCCGTCTACCGTCACAATCTGCTTATAATTGTTTTTGTTAGTCGGTTTTCGGATTATGCTTATTGAATGACTCGCCCCGTCAGGCATCACAAACGCCATCTCATAGTCATTTATCGGTCCCGCATCAAGCTCTCCAAACCGCAACACTGATTCACCTTGATAATTGGAAGGATCGTATATTAAACCCCTGAATACTGGAAGAACAACCCTTCCTTTCGGCTCTGGGTTCCAATTTACATTATAATCCTCGCCTTTATACGTCATTTTGAAGTCTTTACCGTACAGGCTTCCACCCTCTGCTATCAGATTTTCACCTGCCGCGTTTACGACATTGATACTGATTTCAAACGGATAATAATCTATAATAATCGTTTCGTCATCCTTGCACGAACTCAGCCCCACCGACATCATTGCCAGTACAGTCACAAGCACAAATCCAAATTTTTTCATAATCATCTGATTTTCTTTGTTAAACATTTACGATTTATCTCCGCAAATTTATCCATTATTTCGGATATATCCCGGAAAAAGTTTTTATACTTGAAAAATTATAATCACTTACTTGAAAAAATCTATAAAAACCATCATACTTACCAGACCAACCCCAGTTACAATAATAATGATTTCTGGTATAAGTATCTTGTTGTCTGTTTGCTTTTGAACAACAACTTAGCTTTTGGGGCATCTTGAATGCGTAGCCAAACCACTCGGACTTTCCGTAAAAGGTATTAATCCCAGTCAAAAGCCATGTATGTGCTTTTTTTATACTATAATCAATACCATAAACCATAATTGGATGCTTAGATGCTATTCCATCTGTATTAAAATTGCTGTTTGAATTTACGTTATACCCTTTTTTGCGAAGAAAAGCGCCTAATTTATCCCAATCAGTTCCTGTTCCATCTGATGTATAATTCGGGTCGCAATTTTCTGCTATTTCATGTAGAAGGTCTGATGTGGTTTTTGTTGCATAATTATATGGCATTGATGACCAACTATACGATTTGGGATATTCAAAGTATCTCATAATCTGACCAACTGCAACAGGTCCACATCCGGCATCAGCTATCTTTACATCACTCAAATATGGGAAACTCTGATTATAACCGGCAATCTGACCCCATGTGGATAACATAAAATTTGGTGTTTCATCTACATCTGCCCAATCTTTCCTCACAATAGCTACAAGATTAGTCCACCATTCTTCATAAATGGGATGTGTGCAGGTTTGCAGCCACTCAAACATTTCAGTAGCCCACGATTCATCTCCTGTTCCATCGCTATTAGGGAATTTCACCTCGTATCCTTTGGCTCTCCATGCCGATATCGAATCCATCATGATTCCTTGTGCAATGTAATAGTCATCCGACGAATATGACGACGCACTTATTCTATTGAAATTTGCATCTGCTGAAATATCCATTACCTCATATTGCCTCCACATGTTTCGGATTCCTGCAATTGTATCCTCCGATACTTTATCAATATTCCTCACATCCTCTTTCATAGCCTCAACCCAGTCGATCACTCCGCAATCGTAGATGTCGTTGAGATTGAAATAGCCCTCGTCATTATAGGCAAGCACAGGATAATAGTCCTTGCGGGCGGAAATAATCTGCCATCCCTCCTCTTCCCCGTAATTCACCACGTACGCCACAGGATCATAACCATCCTTGATGATGTCAATTCTGCAGTCAGAGGCTGCTCGGCTGTTACGGTTATGACCTATCACGTTGGCAATCTCCTCTTTTGACGCGTATCGGGAGTCCGAGGCATTATAATCCGGTATTGTTGACAATCCCGTCTCATCCGGTGTAGCTTCCGGGATTAATACTTCGTCAGTCGAACACGACGACGCCATCATTGAGCATACTACAATGCTAAGTAGCAGATTCTTTTTCATGAGATAATGTTTTTTATATAATAATTTCAGGTTTTAATTTGCAAATTCATCTTCCGTTAATTATCCATCGCTTTAGCGCTTTGCGAAGCAAAGTTACCGCTTTAGCGCTTAGCACAGCTAAGAATCGTGAATTATGAATTGTGCATTGACTTTTCGCCCTCTGCGCCTCTGCGTGAAATTATTTCCCCGATCGTTCATTGTGCATTGTGCATCGTGCATCGTGCATTCTGCATTGTGCATTACTCCTGACCCAAAGATACCCCGTATAGAGATACTCCTCCGTCACGAATCGTATCATGCAGTCAGTGGAAATAGCAAACAAGTAGCTCACAAACGATGATTCGTCGCCAAACGACGCCACACAGATGTCTCCTTCAACCGTCCAGACTTCAAACGCCGTGATCTCTTCCTTATCTATACCGATCACCACGCCATCACTCTCACTGATCGTGCACACAATCCTACGCGGCGGCATCCTATGCCTCCATTTGGTCTCTCCATTATCCGGAATTGTGTCTGTCGACTCCATTGTCACTGTAACAGTGTAATCATTATTATTTGACTCAGCTTTTAATCCAATAATCGATGCAGAGAGAAACAAAATTCCGATGACTAAAATTTTCATTGTATTTATCATAATTATTATTTTTTTTATTTCACAAAGATATAATGATTTGGTTGAATGCCTCAAACATTTGAGTGCGGAAATAGTACGGAAATGACATTCGGTCGGTACGGCTAAAAACCGTACTGACCGAATATCTATGTAACAAAGCTGTAAAACTTAAGCGTAAGCCATTTATAGTAAGCGAATTATATTGTCTATAACCGCAGTTCCAAGTTTGTCATCAAAAACTTTATAGCATATTGATTCTCTTCGTGACACCATCGTTCCTTTTGTTCTGTTAAATAGCTCTGACATTTGTAATGGCGGAACATGACACTTGACAAGAAGTGCAGTTTTCAACTCTATCTCAGTTAAACGGTAGCCCGTGAGAATACGAAGATTTTCAATGAACTTTGGTGATGCTGCTACAACTACTTTTTCAAGTTCATTCCATAACATATCATTATCTTCTATATGCCTTCTCTGTCTTATGTATCGTTGTAGTTTTGCATAAGCTATCGACTCAGAAATTTTGGAATTTAATGATGGCTCAGAATTAATCTCTGATAATAATACGAGTTCTTCTCGTAGTTTTTTTCTTAATTCCGCTACATTCGATTCCTCTTTTTTATAATATTGTTCTTGTGATGGTTGTGTGATGTCAAAACCTTTATCATCTGTTTTTGTAGCTACTCTTGACTCAAGCAACCTCTGATTGAGTTCCTTGATATTTTCTATGGCAACGTGCAACTCAAACTTCTGACGGTTCCTTTCATTCTTAATATATAGAATTCCAACAACTAAGACCAATACAATTAATAATATAACTAACAGCCACATCCTTAGTCTGGCATTCATCAGTTCTGCTTCTACTCTTTTTTTCTCATGCTTATCATAGTTATACACTGACTGCTTCATCAAAGCTAATTGATTACTGTTATCATTATAAAAGTCTTCAAGGAGCCTACGATAATTTATTATATATTCCATTAGTGTTTCTTGACTCGAAAATCTTCGTAATTTTTTTGACAGAAGATAATGATAACCGAGATCATGTTTCGAGATATCTACGGTTTGGACGAGTTCCTTTGCATACATATATGCTGAATCCGGTTTATCTGCATAGTAATATATCTTCACAGCATAAGCCAAAGCGTCATTTTTAAAAATAGGATTTTTTGTTGAAATCACATCTCTAATAAGAAGAAGCGCAGAATCAATATCCCCTTTTTTGAACTTGATATCAGCAAGACTCATTTTTGAAGCCTGTTCAAAATCTATTGGAAGATCTTGACCGAGAAGCAGAGACTGATTAATATATTGCTCTGCTTCCTCATACTTTTTTGCTCTTTGAAATATACCGCCTAATAGTCTAAGATCATGACATTCTCCAACAGTATCTTTCGTTGATTCATCTATTCTAATTGCATCCTTGATATATGGTATCGCCTCATCAAAAAGTCTCAGTTCGTCAAGCAGGCCTCCCGTCTGGCTCAGCACATTCCCTCGCAGTCGCAGATACGGCGTTCCCTCAGGCAAAAGCTCAAGTGCCGACTGAAAATACCTCAACGCCGTTGGATAGTCACCTAAGTCGGCATATACCCTGCCGCCATAGTAACGCGCCTCCGCTTGCAGACTGTCCCGCCCGCCGTTCCGCTCAAAGTAATCCATAACGTCCAGTATCAGGCTGTCCGACGTATGTTCCACGTACGCCTTATCCTTTGCCTTGATTGTCACAAGATCATACAAATGTCGGTTGGCCTCGTTGAGCTCATCGGTATTGATCTCTGCCAGCACAGCCATCGCACTGTCAGGATTCTCGTTCGCCAGATGAGCCGCCATCTCAAGTCGCCCGTCATAACGCACCTCCGAGCACCCCGGCATCATCACCGCTGCAGCAACTACAGCCATCGCCACTCCGATTCTCCGCAATCCTTCAAGTATTATATTCGCAAACTTCATTGTATCAGACATTTCTTTTCTTTTATACAGAATTTTGAATCATCGGCAATCTTTGAGCCTCCTTACGGCGACGACCTCGTGCCAGATCCATCAGCAAAGATGACCGCCCAAAAGCTCGTGCCAAATCCATCGGCAAAGATAACCAAAAAATCCATTATTCAAATCTCCGTTGCAAAGATAACACCCAATCCCCCGCCTCCACCTGCCAAAAAAGCACAAAATTCTTTTTCCCACAGAAAAGAATTTCGCCGTAGTTCGCCCTTGCATATCGACGGGTCAGCTGGCGAAGTCAGCCCCGGCGGTGCAAGCCCCCAAGCGAACCTCCCGCACCATCCCCCCATGCCGGAGTTCGCCCTTACATATCGACGTGATAAAAGTGTAGGGACGTCGTCATCGCTTTTGCGCTTGCAGTATGGGCGCGTAATCGCTTTAGCGCTTGCGCAACAAGATACATCGCGCTCGCATCCCGAAGGCTCCAACTCGCGCCCACACCCCGCAGGATCATCAATCGCACCTACATCCTCTACACCTTTGCGTGACACCTCCCCATTAGTAAGCTAACATTGACTCTCA
>CAMWPM010000078.1 GCA_947176235.1 uncultured Bacteroidales bacterium
GCGAGGTTAACGGTGAGGTCGACAACAGAAACGTCGAGGGTGGGAACACGCATCGACATGCCGGTGAGCTTGCCGTTGAGTTCGGGGATAACTTTACCTACAGCCTTAGCAGCGCCAGTGGAAGAGGGGATGATGTTGCCGGAAGCGGCACGGCCACCACGCCAGTCCTTCATGGAGGGACCGTCGACGGTCTTCTGGGTAGCGGTGGTAGAGTGAACGGTGGTCATGAGACCTTCGGTGATACCGAACTTGTCGTTGAGCACCTTAGCGATGGGGGCGAGACAGTTGGTGGTGCAGGAAGCGTTGGAAACGAACTGCTGACCGGCATAGGTCTGGTCGTTAACGCCGCAAACGAACATGGGGGTGTCGTCCTTAGAGGGAGCTGACATAACCACGTACTTGGCACCAGCTTCGATGTGAGCCTGAGCTTTTTCCTTTGTGAGGAAGAGACCGGTGGACTCAACAACGTACTCGGCACCTACAGCACCCCAGCCGATTTCAGCGGGATTCTTGCAAGCGGTGACGCGGATGGGCTTTCCATTGACGATGAGGAGGCTCTTTTCCATGTCGTAGTCAACAGTGCCGTCGAAGCGACCGTGCATTGTGTCGTACTTGAGCATGTAAGCCATGTAGTCAACGGGAAGAAGGTCGTTGATAGCAACTACTTCGATGTCATCTCTCTTGGTTGAGGCACGGAAAACGAAACGTCCGATGCGGCCAAAACCGTTAATACCTATTTTTGTCATAATTTTATAAATAAAAATTGGGTTGAAATTCCTTGTTTTGGTTTTGCAACCGCAAATTTACAAATTAATTTTTATATTCCGCGCTATTCAAGAAAAATTTCAATAAAAAAAGAGTGGAGAGTGGAGAGCGGAGAGCGGAGAGTGGGAAGTGGAGGGTGGAGGGTGGAGAGCGGAGGGTAGAGGGTGCGGGGAGTGGAGAGGGGTGGGGGTTGGATATGTCGGGGGGATTGCGTAAATTTGCGGAGATGTTAATCAGAAAGTATTCAAAACGAACTTTTAACGAACTTTTGGGAATGAAAGAGACGGACAATAAGACGAGCAGGAACAGGACGTATGCTAAAATCGGGTTGATCTGCGGGATCGTCGGGATGCTGTGCGGTCTGATCATCATAGTGACTTGTCTGCTTGATGTGGAAGTGGCTCCGACGCTGCGGATTGTCAGCGGTATAATATTCATAGCGTGGGGTGTGATATATATCGCAATCAACAGGCGGTTACTGAAAAAATTAGGTGACTGATGGCTGACAATTATCTTGAGCGAAGGATGGAGGAGCACCGCAGGGGCGGTGGGGAGCAGAGTGTGAGACGTGTGGCTGCGGTAGTGGCTTCGTCGAGACTTACGGAGAATGATCTGGTGGTGAGATTTCCGGCGCTGAGGGTGATGATAGCGGGAAATGACGACCGGGAGCTGACGGAGGCGCTGGCGAGGAGATTCAGGAGTGTGGGCGGACGCGTGGCGCTTGTGGCACCAAAGGATATGCTTCTGACCAAAACGGGACAACAGGCAGGATGCAGGATATATCAGGCTAACCATTCGGACAGAAACGAACTGGAACGGGCGATGGCTGATGCCGTGAGGGCGTGGGGAGGAGTGGACGTGATGGTGATGACGGGAGTTTTGCCAGCCCCGGCGGCCGAGATGGCTTCTGCTGAAAAGGAGCCGGGAAGAGTGTGGCTGAACGTTGCAAGAGAGGATGGTGACGATGCTTCTGACGTGGCACTGGCGACGCTTATGGCCGTGCACCGCTCGGCGGGTGCGTGGAGAAGAGTCAAAAAAATTGAGCCGAGGGTGAGCAAAAACACATAATAAAACGTTGTAAAGAGCAGAATCGACTTCGGAAATTGATGAAGATTACAACTTTTTATCTAAATTTGCACAAATAAACTCCATTTTTAACAAAAACCAAAAGAAGACTATGAAAAAGTTCTTTTCTGATTTCAAAGATTTTGCCATGAAGGGCAATGTGGTAGACATGGCAGTCGGCGTAATCATCGGCGGCGCGTTCGGTAAGATCGTGACGTCGCTTGTCAACGACATGCTGATGCCGGTGATCGGCTATTTCACGGGCGGCCAGAATTTCAGCGAACACCGCTGGATCATCAAAGCAGCCGAGATGAAGGGCGAGGAGATCATCACGCCTGAAGTGGCAGTATCGTGGGGCACGTTTGTGCAGACGATCGTGGACTTCGTCATCGTAGCCTTCTGTATCTTCGTGATGATAAGATTCATCATGAACCTGAAAAAGAAAAAAGAAGAGGAGCCCGCCGCACCTGCTGAACCGAGCGAAGAGGTGAAGCTCCTGACTGAAATCCGCGACGCTCTGGTGAAGAAGGAGCAGAACGACAACGCAGCAAAGTGAAGCCGATATTCCTGATCGGCTACATGGGATCGGGGAAGTCGACGCTCGGCCGCACTCTTTCGAGGGTGACGGGCGTCAGCTTCATCGATCTCGATGCTTATATAGAAAACCGCTTTCACGCCACGGTGAGGGAAATATTCGCCTCACGTGGCGAGAAGGGGTTTAGAGAAATCGAACGCAACATGCTCCATGAAGTGGGAGAAATGAACGACGTGATCGTGGCGTGCGGGGGCGGAACCCCGTGCTACTTCGACAACATGGACTACATGAACGCGAGCGGGACGACCGTGCTACTGGAGGCTCCGCTCAACGTGCTTCATTCGCGCCTGATGCGCGGAAGGCACAAGCGCCCACTGATCGCCGACAAAAATGCCGACGAACTGCGCGACTTCATAGTGAAGGCACTTGAAGAGAGGATACCTCACTACGGTAAGTCAGCCCATCGCTTCTCATCGGCTCTGCTTGAGAATGAAACCGAAATCACAGAGACGGCAGAGCGCTTCATAAACCAATTCCTTCACATCATGCCGGGCGAACAGTCAGCCGAAAAAACAGAATAGACCTGACAGGCAGCGCGGCGCAAGAGAGAACACCACACAACACAGATCGATGGTAAAACAAAGAGAGGAACTGACGCCATGTCCGGAGGCGGTGACAACGGAAAAGTCACGCCGGACGACGACTCTTGGCCTTCCGATGACGACGAAAGGTGACCGCCTTTTCCCGTTGACCCCGGAGGCAGTCAGACAGCTGACCGAAGATACGCGCCTGAAAGTGAAAATCGAACGTCACTATCCTGCTGCGATCCACTACAGCGACAGCGCGTTCACTTCCGCCGGAGCAGAAATAACAGACAGGAGTGAAACTCTGGGCTGTGACATAGTGATCAGTCTTGATCCAATCACAAAGAACGAGGCGCGCCAGATGAAGCGCGGCGCTACGTTGCTCTGCCTTTACGCTCCTGAGACGCTGGATCATGATGATGTGGCGGCTCTGAGTTCAAGAGGCATAACTGTGATAGCGCTTAATATGGTGAGCGATGACCGCGACCCGAGAAAACATCCGATAGAGGACACGCTCAGTGAGATATCCGGCCGTGCCGCCATGACAATTGTAGCCGCCACGCTTGCCGACCGCACGACAGGCAAGGGGATACTGCTTGGCGGAGTAGCCGGTCTGGTGCCCTGCGAGGTGGTGGTGATCGGCGCCGGAATAGCCGGTCGTGCGGCAGCCGCCTCGGCAACAGGACTTGGCGCAACGGTGAGAATCTTCGATAATGACCCCTATAAACTCCGAAGCGCCACGGAAGCGCTGAACGGTGCCGTGATAGCCTCGTCGCTTCACAGAAAGGTGTACATGCATGCGCTTGCCTCCGCCGACGTGGTGATAGACACTACGGAAGGAAGTGCGTCGACAAGAGTTGACGCCGACGAAACGAACGTGCTGAAGCAAGGAGTGGTGATAATAGATGTCACGCAAAATCCGGGACACAATTTCCCGTCACTTAAGACGCGTCATCTGAGCCGTGTGCCGTTGATCCCTATCCCCGGCACGGAGGACTGGCGTGAGAAAGAAAGAGTGTGTCATCACGGAGCCTGCACTACGGTGCCGCGAACTGTGGCGATGGCGCTGAGCAATACACTGATTCCTCTGCTCGAACAGGTGGCGGCTCACCGTTGCTTCATCGACGCGATAAAGCTCAACAAGGGACTGCAGCGCGGCGTGCTTCTGCTTGCCGGAAAAGTGGTGAACCGGGAACTGGCGGATAAAACCGATCACAGGTGCGTGGATCTGAATATCTACATGCAACTTTCGTAGACTGACAACTGACAGGAATTGAACCAATAGAGGAAATGGCAGGAAGAAGCAAATATTACGTGGTGTGGGAAGGCAGAGCTCCAGGGATCTATGACAGCTGGGAAGAGTGCCAGATGATGACCGAGGGTTTCCCCGGCGCACGATTCAAAGCATTTCCTGATCAGGATAGCGCGACACGTGCATTCAGAGGCAAGCCAGAGGATCATATCGGGATTCTTAAGTCAATAGCCCAACACGCTCCTGTGGTGACCAACTACGATGCTTTCCCTGAGATCAATCAGGATGCCATAGCCGTGGATGCCGCCTGCTCCAGAAATCCGGGGCCTGTGGAATACAGAGGTGTGGATGTGAGGACCGGTGCCACAATATTCCATGTGGGTCCTTTCGAAGAGGGAACCAACAATATCGGTGAATACCTTGGGCTGATTCATGCACTGGCGATGCTCGATAAGGAGGGGAATCACACTCGTCCGATCTACACGGACAGCAGGACCGCTCTGTCGTGGATCAAACGCCGGGGCGCCAATACGAAGCTGACGCCGACCCCCGGAAACGAGCCTCTACGGAGGGTGCTTGCGAGGGCTGACGCCTGGATTCAGAGCCACACACCGCAGAACCCGATCATGAAATGGAATACCGAGGAGTGGGGAGAAATTCCGGCTGACTTCGGAAGAAAGTAACAAGGAAAAGGCGGTGAGGATTTCAGAGCGTCCACACCGCCAATCAGAAAGATTAGAAATAAAGAAAGAATATGACTGATTTTATCACATGGACTGCAAATCCGACACTTATTGATTCGTTTGTGACGGTTAGATGGTACGGACTGATGTTTGCCATCGGATTCCTCATCGGCTATAATATCGAGGCGCGCATATTCAAGCATGAGGGCGCGCCTGAAAGCTGGCTGGGCACCCTGCTCCTCTGGACGATAGCCGGCACGCTGATCGGTGCGCGACTGGGTCATGTGTTCTTCTACGAATGGGATGTCTACAGTCAGGATCCGATCCGTATCCTTTACATCTGGGAGGGCGGTCTGGCAAGTCACGGAGGCACGATAGGCGTGATGCTGGGAGTGTTTGCATTTTCATATTTCACGGCGAAGAAGAGTCCGCTATGGACATTTGACCGCCTGGTGATACCGATCGCGCTTGTAGGCGGACTGATAAGAATAGGCAATCTGATGAATCACGAGATCTACGGTCATGCCACGGATATGCCGTGGGGTTTCCGCTTTATCACCAATATCCATGCATGGATGCGCGGAGCGGAGCCCATATTCTCGGCTCCCTCGCACCCCACCCAGCTTTATGAAGCCGCCTGCTATTTCGCTTTGTTCGCGCTACTGATGTGGATGTACTGGAAGAAGAATGCGGAGGAGCGTCCGGGTCTGATATTCGGAGTGTTCTTCATCGGTATCTTCCTGCCCCGCTTCCTGATTGAATTCATCAAAAACGATCAGGTGGGATTCGAGGCCGACATGACGCTGAATATGGGTCAGCTGCTTTCGATTCCATTCATTCTGATCGGTGTCGGGCTTGTGATATATGCGATGTCACGCCCGAGAGTCAAGCTTGAGTTCCCGAATAAGTTTGCGCCGGAAAAGAAGAAATGACGGTGAAAACGATGAAGAGTGAAGGCGCTGGGTCGGGTTGACACAGCGCCTTCCTTATGGAATATCGGGGGAGGATCAGAGGTCAATATGAGCGAGGGGGAGACCAAACGCTTCGGCTACGGCGGGATATACGACCTGACCGTCGACGATGTTGAGTCCGAGCTCAAGAGCATGGTCGGAGCGGCAAGCTTCCTTCCAACCACGGTCGGCAATGCGAAGCGCGTAGGGAAGAGTGGCGTTGGTGAGAGCGAGAGTTGAGGTGTAGGGTACGGCACCCGGAATGTTGGCGACAGCGTAATGGATAATGCCCTCAAGGGAGTAGACGGGATCGGCATGAGTGGTGGGGTGAGACGTCTCGAAGCATCCGCCCTGATCGATGGCTACGTCGACCATGACAGAGCCGGGGCGCATGAGCGAAAGCATGTCGCGTGTGACAAGGCGGGGAGCTTTTGCGCCGGGTATGAGGACGGAACCGATGACCAGGTCGGTGACGGGCAGTTCCTGGCGGATATTGTGGGTTGAGGAGAATAGCGTGCGGACATTTGCCGGCATTACTTCGGCTACGTGGCGGAGCACGGGAAGCGAGATGTCGGCGATGGTGACGTCAGCCCCCAGTCCGGCAGCCATAAGTGCGGCATTTCTGCCCACAACTCCTGCGCCAAGCACAAGAACTTTAGCCGGTTTAACGCCCGGAACACCACCAAGAAGGATGCCGCGTCCGCCCTGAGGCTTTTCAAGGAAACGCGCGCCCTCCTGCACGGACATGCGTCCGGCGACTTCGCTCATGGGGATGAGGAGGGGAAGTGATCGATCGGGAAGCTGGACTGTCTCGTAGGCGATGCAGATGGCACGAGATGCAATCATTGCGTCGGTGAGCTTACGATCACAAGCAAAGTGGAAGTAGGTGAAAAGAATCTGTCCGGGACGAATGAGGGAGTATTCGGGTTCGATCGGTTCCTTGACTTTGATAATCATCTCGGCTATCCCATAGACAGCGGCGATGTCGGGGAGGATTGACGCACCAACTTCAATGTAGTCGGCGTCGGAAAATCCGCTGCCTTCACCAGCTGATTTCTGGACGTAAACGGTGTGTCCGTGCTGTATAAGTTCCTTGACTCCGGCGGGTGTCGCGCCTACACGATTCTCGTTGTTTTTGATCTCTTTTGGAATTCCGATGATCATGGTGGAAGTGATTATAAGGTTAGAAATGTGAAGAACCTGACGGTCATGGCACCAAAGATAAGAAAAAAAACAGGAGAAAAAGATTGTCGACAGTATGTTTTACAACACAAAAGGCGTGATTGATTATGTGATCAATCACGCCTTTTAATGGTGTCCGAAATGAGACTCGAACTCACACGAGCTAATGCTCACTACCCCCTCAAAGTAGCGCGTCTACCAATTCCGCCATCCGGACATAAATATCAGACATCGATCGCTGAGATCGGGAAGATATAGAGGGTTGATGATGACACGAAGTCAATCTGGAGCGAAAAACGGGACTCGAACCCGCGACCCCAACCTTGGCAAGGTTGTGCTC
>CAMWPM010000079.1 GCA_947176235.1 uncultured Bacteroidales bacterium
CCATAGAAAGCCATTTCTCCAATAGATGTAACGGAGTTAGGAATTACAATTGAGGTGAGACCTGATTGACAGAAAACATCTTTGCCAATAGCAGTGATGGAATTAGGAATATTTACAGAGGTAAGGCTTGAACAGTTAAAGAATGCTGATTCACCGATTGTAGTAACGGAATTGGGTAATACAATAGAATTGAGTTTAGCACATCCAAAGAAAGCTTCGCTCCCAATGGAAGTAACGCCCTCAGGAATTTCGACATATTCAAGGTTTGGACATTGCTCGAAAGCATAATCTGCAATTATGGTAACAGTGTTGGGGATCTCCACTTCGGTCAATGTCTGATTGTCGGCAAATGCGCGTCTTCCAACTTCAATGACGGAGTAAGTCCTGCCATCATATTCTATAGTGGATGGGAGTACAATTTTACCTGATGCTGCCGGACTTTGAGTAACAGCACATGTCATTTTTGAATTATCAAAATATCCGTAATTGACATTTTGGTCGTCAGTTACAATCTGGGCAAGAATGGCAACCGGGAATGTGATGAGGAAGAGGAGGGTGAGGAGAAGCTTCTTCATAGGTGTTGGGGGTAAAATGGTGAAATGAATATGTGCCTCGGGATTCTTCTCGTCGGCAATGATTGGTCTGTTGTAAATAAGCGAAAAGCGTAGGAATCTGTATCTGTTGCCGTCCTACGAACTGAGGCTTCTCGCATTGCCCTGTCTAAGTCGGACGGCAACGCAGAAGCCCACGCCAGTATATGTAATCAACAATCCGTGTCGGCGCGCTCCCTGCCGGGAGGACAGATCGGATCGGCAAAATTACATCACCACAGGGCATCTACCGTTGCTCAATCCTTGACTTAGACAAAAAGTTTGCGAGACATTTCAGTTCGTCAAGAATCAGCGCGGATAAACGCTTGATTTTTTTCACATCCCGCCCGCATGCCCCGCGACCGGGGTTGGTTCGGTTAAGAACCTCACCCTACTGGCGTGGTCTGCTGTGCGGTCTGCGCCGGCAAAGATAAGGGTTTCGGGCGGAATGTGCAAGCGATCACGTAAGAAACTTCATTGAAAATCAAGTTAATTACTGTCCGATTTTGCATCACCCGTTTTTTTCTTTAACTTTGTGGAAATCTAATTATCCATCCTATTCCACTCCTATCATGAAAATCGTCAACTTCGACAACTATTCCTCCCTCATCTCCCAATACATGGCTGAACTACGCGACGTCAACATCCAGTCCGACATGATGCGCTTCCGCCGCAACCTCGAGCGTATCGGCGAGATCATGGCATTTGAGATCTCCCGCACCCTCCGCTACGACGTCACCGAAATCACCACTCCCCTCGCCCCCGCTCGCTGCCACACGATCGCCGACTCCGTAGTCCTCGCCACCATCTTCCGCGCCGGGCTACCGTTCCACCAGGGATTCCTCAGCTTCTTCGACCACGCCGAGAACGCATTTGTCTCAGCCTACCGCAAATACAAGGAAAAAGAAAACTTCGACATCTGCATCGAATACCTCGCCTCCCCCCGTCTCGACGGCAAAGTCCTCATCATCGCCGACCCCATGCTTGCCACAGGAGCCTCCATGGAGCTCAGCTACCGCGCACTCCTCACCAAAGGCACACCCGCCCACATCCACGTCTGCTCAGTCGTAGCCTCACAGCAGGCGGTCGACTACGTGGCTCGCACATTCCCCGCCGACCGCACCACCCTCTGGGTTGCAGCCATCGACCCCGAGATCAACGCCCATTCCTACATAGTTCCCGGACTCGGCGACGCCGGCGACCTCGCCTTCGGCATCAAAGAATAATCCCCCTTCCCCTCACCACTCTCCGCTCTCCACCCTTCACTCCCCACTCTCCGCTCTCCACCCTTCACTCCCCAACAAAAACAGAAAATCAGCCCCGGCGGGGCTGCACCCTAACTCCAACCTTCTTCATAGAAGCTCTTTGGAGTTCGCGCTCGCATGTCGACGGGTTAGCTGGCGCAGTCAGCCCCGTCGGTGCGAGCTCCCAAGCGAACCTCCAAAAAACTCCTAACTCCCAACTCCTAACTCCTAACTCCTAACTCCATGTCCTCCAACGATCCCGTCCGCATCGCCACATTTGCCACCTCCGAGCAAGCCTACCTTGCCCGCGCCATACTCGCCGACAACGACATACCCGCATTCGTCGAGAACGAACTCGCCAACCTCTACACCCCCGCCTTGATGACCGGCTACACTCTCATCGTCGCCGCCCGCGACCTCCCCCGCGCCCGGCCCATCATTAGCCACTTCCTCACCACCCTCACCGACGACAACCCTGATTAAGACCTGCACCGCAATCCCACGTAGGTGCGCATCATCAGTAGGGGCGCGTTATCGCTTTAGTGCTTGCGTAGCAAGATACATCGCGCCCGCACCCCGCAGGCAACACATCGCGCCCGCCCCCCACTCCCAACTCCTAACTCCCTGACTCCCTAACTCCCTGACTCCCTTGAAAAAGCTCCTTATCATCACCATCCTTGCCCTCGCGCCAATCGCATCCTTCCCACAGTCCACCCGCGAGAAAGCCCGCCAACTCCTCGACAGCCTCACCATCGACGAGAAAATCTCCCTCATGATGGACGCATCCCCCGCCATCCCACGCCTCGGCATCCCGCAGTTCAACTGGTGGAACGAAGCCCTTCACGGTGTAGCACGCGCAGGACTCGCCACCGTTTTCCCACAGACCATCGGCATGGCAGCCACATTCGATGATAAGGCACTCTACGAGACATTCTCAATCGTCAGCGACGAAGCACGTGCCAAGTTCAACGACTTCCGTGATGCCGACGACCTCCGCCGCTACCACTGCCTCGCATTCTGGACCCCGAACGTCAACATCTTCCGCGATCCCCGATGGGGACGCGGACAGGAGACCTACGGCGAGGATCCCTACCTCACATCCCGCATGGGCGAAGCCGTCGTCCGCGGACTCCAGGGCGATGATCCCCTCTACCTCAAGACACTTGCCGGAGCCAAACACTTTGCCGTGCACAGCGGGCCCGAATGGAACCGTCATTCATTCGACGCACGCGACATCGACCCCCGCGACCTCCGCGAGACCTACCTCCCCGCATTCAAGGCTCTCGTCGACGCCGACGTCGCGCAGGTGATGTGCGCCTACAACCGCTACGAAGGCGAGCCCTGCTGCTCAAGCAAACGCCTCCTCCAGCAGATCCTCCGCAACGAATGGTCCTACCGCAACATCATCGTCACCGACTGCTGGGCGCTCAACGACTTCACCAACAAGGGAGCTCACGAGACGCACCGCGACGGGGCACACGCAAGCTCCGACGCCGTGATTTCAGGCACCGACCTTGAGTGCGGACCCGTCCTCAACAATCTCCGGCAAGCCGTCGCCGACCATCTCATCGACGAAGCCACCATCGACTCCGCCGTCATCAAGCTCCTCGACTTCCGTTTCCGCCTCGGCGAACTCGGCAACTCCCCCGACGTCCCCTGGAACTCCTACTCCCCCTCCACCCATCTCAACACCCCCGCCCACGCCGCCAAAGCTCTCGAAATGGCGCGTAAATCAATGGTTTTGCTCAAAAACGACGGAATCCTCCCCCTCTCCCCCTCCCAAAAGATCATGGTCGTAGGTCCTAACGCCGACGACTCCGTGATGCAGTGGGGCAACTACAACGGCACCCCCGCCCACACCGTCACCATCCTCGAAGGCATCCGCCGGTTCATCCCCGACGTTCCCTCGGTCCGCGGTTGCGCCCTCACCGGCGGTCTCGGCGAACAGTCCGTGTTCGACCACCTCGCCTCCGGACTCTACGCACGCTTCTTCAACGGTCACGGCACCTCCCGCACCCCACGCTCCGTAGCCGAAGCCATGTACTCCACCCCCGTAGCCCTCGACGGCGGCGGTGCCACGGTCTTTGCACCCGGAGTCAGCCTCACCGACTTCGAGGCAGAGCTGCGCGGACTCTTCATCGTCCCTGAGGATGGCGATTTCATCCTCACCGTTTCCGCAAGCCCCGGTCAGCATAAAGTGACCCTCGGCGACGTCACCACCCGTGAATTTGCCCCCGACGGCACCCTCGCCATCCCCTTCTCAGCCACCCGCGGCGAGAAAATCCCTGTCAGCATCGACTTCTGCCACTTCGACGGCGACGCATCCCTCTCCGTCGACATCCTCAACGCCCGCAAGCAGTCCGTCAGCTACGACGACGCCGACATCATCCTTTTCGTCGGAGGTATCTCCCCACGCCTCGAAGGCGAGGAAATGCGCGTCACAGTCCCCGGATTCCGTGGCGGCGACCGCGAGACAATCGAACTACCCCGCGCACAGCGCGACCTGATTCGCTCCCTCGCCGACGCCGGCAAGAAAATCGTCATGGTCAACTGTTCCGGCTCCGCCGTCGCTCTCGCCCCCGAGGACTCCGTCTGTTCAGCAATCCTTCAGGCATGGTATCCCGGACAGGCAGGCGGACAGGCAGTCGCCGAAGTCCTCTTCGGAGCCTACAACCCCGGCGGACGACTCCCCGTCACCTTCTACCGCGACGACTCACAGCTGCCCGACTTCGAGGACTACTCGATGGCTGGACGCACCTACCGCTACATGGATGCCGAACCCCTCTACCCCTTCGGACACGGACTCTCCTACACCACATTCTCCTACGGCACCCCCCGCTTCTCCTCCACCACCATCGCTCCCGGCGAGACAATCACAGTGACCATCCCCGTCACCAACACCGGATCCATGGACGGCGATGAAGTAGTAATGGCATACGTCAAGAATCCCGCCGACCCTGCCGGACCACGCCGGTCCCTCCGAGCCTTCTCCCGCACCCACATCCCCGCCGGCAAGACCGTCGACGTCACCTTCGAGCTCACCCCCGACACATTCACCACCTTCGACTACGCCACCTCCCGCATGCTCCCACTCCCCGGCACCTACATCCTCCAGCTCCCCGACTCCTCCCACACCATCACCCTCACCCCCTGATCCCCCTCACTCCCAACGCCCTTGTGCCGAAGGCACTTAAGGAAGCTGTAAATCCGGGAGTCTCCACACCGCATATAGCGGTAATATACTGATTACCCTACTGATTATTCGATCCGAATCATCAGTATCCGAGACCTCCAGAAGTCCGAAATTTTCTAACGAGCAGCGTATGCCTACCTTTAATTCTTTCCTGCGCATGAAAAGTCGCAGACTCTTCATTTTTCCTGACGTTCCGGCTTTCACCTCGATTGGTAGGCACTCTGCATTCTTGGCTATTACATACTCAACTTCAGATGTAGCGTTTTTCTCCAGATTCTCCCAATAAAACAGATCATATTTACTCTGCGGATTGGAGCATTTCATAAGTTCGAGCCCAACCGTCAGTTCTGTAACAACACCTTTGTTTACGAGATCAGGAGCCTCACCTGCAAGTATAAGCCGGGTCAGCTCTCTGTCATCATCGCAGTTCATTGCCAACACCCTCAGCAGCAGACCTGTGTCAATATAATCATATCTCGTGAATTTTGGATTGACTTGCGCGCCCAAAGGAAGACCGTTGGCTGCCGACATTTGCACTGGAATGATTAACCCGGCATCGCGGAGAAGACTTAGTGCCTTCTTCACGTCTTCTGCTTTGTATCCTCCGTCCACTCTGCTATATCTAAACTTTTGTCCGGATTGGCGTGCTACCGCCGCCAATGTGTTGCGTAGTAACTGAGGATCAACCTTTTTTGCATATTTTGCGAAGTCATCATAATAACTTTGCTGTATGTCGTTCTGTTCGTCTTGACATACAGAATAATCCTGAGTCTCAATCCAGGCGGAAACACTGGACGGCATACCTCCGACCATTAAAAACGAACGGAACTCCGAAATCAAATGCGAATGAAGTACTTCCTCCACCGGGTGAGTCCAATCCGCCTTTTTTATTTCCTCTATCCACATTTCTTTCCCTCGTGCCATCAAAAATTCCTTAAACGACATTGGGTACATAAACATTGACCGGACACGCCCCACACCGTAAGAAGGTATCTCATTCAATGCGGACTCCAGAAGCGAACCCGCTGCCACAACGTGTAATTCCGGATAATTCTCTTTGAAAAACCACAGGCTCTTCAAGGCTGCCGGACAATTCTGAATCTCGTCAACGAACAGCAAAGTCTCCCCGGGTATTACCGGTACATTATGTATCGCGCCCAAGCGTTGACTGAGTTCACGTACATCCTGGAGCTCTTCAAAAAGTTTGCATAAATCCTTTTCCTTCTCAAGATTGACCTCAAGATAATGCCTGAACGTCTCTCCCAAATGCTTTATAGCCCAAGATTTGCCTACCTGTCTGGCACCACGCACAATAAGAGGCTTCCGGCGCGGAGATTCCTTCCATTTCAAAAGCTCAGCATCAATATTTCTTACAAGATATGCCATGATTTATCGATTGTTTAGGATCACAAAGATAATCAATGCTTTGTAAAAATCCAAAGGAATAACACGTCAAAATTCGATAAAATCCAAAGGAATAACACGCCAATATTCGATAAAATCCAAAGGAATCATCCTTGTAACCTCAATCTCACCACACCTTCCAATCCTTTGCGTGAGCACACCCGATTCCATTATGCGATTCACATAATGCAAATCGCATAATCATCTTCACCAGTAGAGGGCGCGTAATCGCTTTAGCGCTTGCTGTAGGGGCGCGTAATCGCTTTAGCGCTTGCGTAGCAAGATAAATCGCGCCCGCAATCCGCAGGCAATCCATCGCGCCCGTCTCCCGATGGTCCCCTCCGCTATCCACCCTCAACTCCTCTTGTGCCGGAGGCACTACCCTGATGTTAACCCCGAGCGGTAACGCTCGGGGCACCGCAACAAAATAGGAAACCAGCCCCGGCGGGGCTGCACCCCTAACTCCAACCTTCTTCATAGAAGCTCTTTGGAGTTCGCGCTCGCATGTCGACGGCAAGACTGGTGCAGTCAGTCCCGTCGGTGCGAGCTCCCAAGCGAACCTCCAAAAAACTCCTAACTGAATATCTCTCCGCGCCCTTTGCGCCTACTATAGAACATTATTGTAACTATGTATAAATCATCATTATTGTTCTCTTACCTTTATGAGTAATGCCTTGGCATTACGGGATACTCTGCGCGAGACCTTCCCCCTCCTGTCCTCCCGAAAAGTCCCTGTCCTCCAGTCTTTTTTACACAAAACAAAAGGCTGTCATCTCGACAGCCTCAATGCTTTATAAACCAATCATTATCACATTTCTTGCAATGGAAAAAGTAATCTTGCTTTC
>CAMWPM010000080.1 GCA_947176235.1 uncultured Bacteroidales bacterium
CTCCGACCCCGACTGACCTCCTCCCCTCTCATCTCTCCGCTCTCACCTCCCAACTCCCAACTCCATTTTTACCCACAAAATCTTGCTTATCTTAGCGGAATCACTTATCTTTGCACCCTATATTGCCGTCGGGGTCATGACTCCGTCGCTTTTCTCAATGGAAAAAATTTAAAAAAACTGTTTTTATAATGGCAACACTTGAAAAAATCCGCAGCAAGTCAGCGATTCTGTTCACTGTCATCATCGTCGCCTTGCTCGCATTCATCCTCGGTGACTTCCTCACCTCAAGCCGCTCCCTCACCGGACCCGGCAACACCGCCGCTAAAGTCGACGGCAACAAAATCGACATTCAGGAATTCAACCGCCGCGTCGAGCAGCAGCGCGAGCAGATGCAGCAGCAGGGCTACACCGACGTCAACCTCGCTCAGCTTCAGTCGCAGGTGCTCAACTCTATGGTGTTCGAAGCTCTCGTCAACGATGAGATGGACGCCCTCGGAATCACCGTTACCGACGCCGAGCTTTCTGAAGCAATGACCGGCGACAACCCCCTCCCCACCGTCGTTCAGGCAGTGCAGCAGATGGGTGCCCCCACTCCCGCCGTATTCTATGACTTCGCCTTCAATCCCGGTAAGAACAGCGTTCCCGCTGATCAGGCAGCCCAGCTCCAGCAGATATGGATCAACCTTGAGAAGTCAACCGAGCAGCAGCTCCGCCAGCAGAAACTCGGCAACCTCTTCTCCGGTGCCCTCACCGCCAACCGCCTCGACGCTAAGAGCTACTACGACGAGAACGCCACCACAGCCACCGTCGTTTACGCCCGCAAGGACTTCTCATCACTCAATTCCGATGATTTCGAAGTATCGAAGGCCGACATCGAGAAAGCCTACAACGCCGACAAGAAGCGCTACGCTATCGGCGAGGAGCAGCGCCCCATCGACTATATCGTAGTGGACATCGTTCCTTCCGCCGACGACCTTCTCGCAGCACAGCAGGAAGTTGAGAGCGCCATCATCGCCCTTCGTGAGCAGCCCGGCACCGAAGGTGTGTCCGGCAACCTCAATTTTGTGGTCAACCGCACCGCTCAGCCCCTCAACCGTCTCTCGGCTCCCGTACGCAATTCAATCGACTCTCTTCGTGCCGACGGCGTTCGCCTCCTTTCGTTCGCCAACAATCGTTACACCATCGCCAAGCTCGTAGGTGTTGACCAGCGCGTCGACTCTGTAGAGGTTGAGTTCGTGGCAATCCCCGGCAATGCCGCTCTCCGCGACTCCGTTGTGACCCTCCTCAACGCAGGTCAGTCTCCCGACTCACTCGTTGTCAAGGGCATACTTCCCGCCGCCCCCGTCACTCAGTCGCTCTCACTCCTCGACCCCAACATCAGCCAGTTCAGCGAGCCCCTCTCCACACACGCTGCCGGCTCATGGTTCACCCCCGACACCACCGACCTCTCAAGCCAGGCTATCGCATTCAACATTAAGTCACGCAAGGCTCCCGTTTCGGTCTACGACGTAGCTGAGATCGTCTACAACGTCGATCCCTCCTCCACCACCGTCAACCGCCTCCGCGCCGACCTCGTCAAGTTCCTCGCCGAGAACAACACCGCGGCTCTCGTGGCTGAGAAAGCCAACACTGCCGGTTACCACATGTTCCCCGGCGTAGTCACCGAGTCATCCCTCGGCATCGCCAACTATCCCGAGACCCGTGGTGCGGCCAAATGGGTGATGGGCGCTAAGAAAGGACAGGTCAGCGACGTCTATGGCGACGAGCAGTCCGGACGTTTCATAGCGATCGCCCTCAAGGACATCTACGATGGCGGATTCGTTCCCGCTTCCGATCCCGACCTCAGCCGCGCACTCAAGGCTAAGGTGCTCGCCGACAAGAAGGCTGAAAAGCTCCTTGCCGACTATCAGGGTAAGGCCAACACGGTTGCCGACTACGCCAAAGTGATGGATTCAAAGGTCGACACCACCTCCGTCACCTTCGGTCAGCGCATCGTCCGCGGATTCCCCGGCGGCGAGTTCAAGCTCATCGGCAATGTAGCTTCTGCCGAGCCCGGTAAGGTCAATGGTCCCATCGCCACCAACAACGCCGTGGTAGTCTACGAAGTGATCAACCTCGACAACACCGGTCGTGAATTCGACTACGACAACGATGCCATGATGTTCAACCAGACTCAGGGCGCTCCCGCTCTCTCCCGCAACATCTACGGCATCCTCCTCGGCAACAAGAAGGTCACCAACAACCTCCAGAAGTTCTATCAGGACTGATCTCTGCCGTTAGGAATTAACACTCAGACGAATAATAATCGGGCGATGCGTCAAATTTGCGACGCACCGCCCGATTTATTTTACGAAATCCCTACTTTTTTCACTATCTTTGCAGATATAATTCTCAAAACGTCAACCGATATGGCTTACCCCGACCTTTCCCCGCGCCACCGTGCCGTCATCGACCCCCTGCGTAGCGCCGACAAAATCCGCGTTCTCTTCGTGTGTCTCGGCAACATCTGCCGCTCCCCGGCAGCCGACGGCGTGATGAAATCCATCGTAGCCGATCATCCCGGGCAGGCAAGCCGGTGGGTCATCGACTCAGCTGGCACGGGACGTTATCACATCGGGCAGCTCCCCGACCATCGTATGCGCGTCCATGCACGCCGCCGTGGGCTCGAACTCGACCACATCTGCCGACAGGTCACCGCCGACGACTTCACCGACTTCGACCTGATCATCCCCATGGACGCCTCCAACGAATCCCGTCTCCGCGAGCTCGCCCCCTCCCCTGAAGCTCTCGAAAAGATCGTTCCCATGGCTGCATTTGTGGGGAAAGCGATGCGTGCCGATCATATCCCCGATCCCTATTACGAAGGAGCCGAAGGCTTCGAACTGGTCCTCGACCTCCTCGACGACGGATGCCGCAACCTCTTCAACATTCTCACCACGAAGCCATGACACGTCACTCTATAATCTTCGCAATTATCGCCACCCTGGTTCTCTCCGTCCACTCCTGCTCATGCAGCCATGCCGACGAGGCTCTAATCGCCGAATCACTCGACCGTGACGTGTGGCCCGACCCCGATGCCCTCCTCAACGGCGACGATCCCGCAGCCCCCTATCTCGCCCACCTCGACTCCATGCCCGGAATGGGACGCAAGATCAGGATCAACCCCGTCGGCGGCAATCTCGGCAGAGTGTTCTCAGACAGCAATTACCTTCACCTTGAGGCAGCGCGTCAGATCGGTATCCCGGCTGTAAAGTCACTCTCCGACCTATGGAACTCCTCCCGTCCTCTCGTCCCAGTCATCACCGGACCCTACTACGTCGTCGACAATCTCACCCACTCCCACCCCTATCTCGTCCCCGAGGCTGCACGTCTGCTTCGCGACATCGCCGTGGCTTTCCACGACTCCCTGCAGTCGCGTGGAGGGGGAGCCTACCGCCTGAAGGTCACAAGCGTTCTCCGCACCCCCGATGCCGTCCGCAAGCTCCGCCGACGCAACGTCAATGCCTCCGCTGAGTCCGCCCACCAGTACGGCACCACATTCGACATCAGTTACTCCAAATTTATCGCCGACTCCGATTCTCTGCCCCGCACACAGGAGGATCTCAAAAATCTCCTCGGCGAGGTCATGAAGGACATGCGCGATCGCGGACGATGCTACGTCAAGTACGAGCGAAAGCAGGGATGCTTCCACATCACCGCACGCCCCGACTGATTCCTCGTCATTAACCGATATAACACCCCACGGCAATGTCAACCGCACCCGATTCCACCCCTCTGTCTGAAGCCACATCGCCCGCTCCGCGCCGGCGTCGCCTCCCCCGCGCACTCCGCTGGGTGCTCGGCATCCTCGGGTCAATCCTTCTGCTCATTCTCATTGCCCTGACGGTTGTCATCGCCTACATGTCCCCCTCGCGTCTCACACCGCTCGTCACCGGACAGGTCAACAAGATCATCGACGGCCACATCGACGCATCCCGTATTGAGCTCACTTTCTGGCATACATTCCCCCACGTATCGGTCGACATCGATTCCCTCTCTCTTGTCAGCCATTCTCTCCGCTCCCTCCCCGATTCCACCCGGCGCCTCCTCCCTGCCGACGCCGACTCGCTCCTCTCCTTCCGCCATTTCCACGGCTCCATCAACGTCATGAAGCTCCTCAACGGCGACATCGCCCTCTACGATGTCACCCTCTCCCGCCCGCGCCTCAACCTCGTTGTCGCCACCGATTCCATCTCCAATTTCGACATCCTACCCCCCTCCGACACCACAGAAGAGACTGCCGACACCGCCGCCACTCTCCCGGCCATATCCATCAACCGGTTCATGCTCCTCAATTCCCGCGAGCTGTCCTATTTCTCTCTCCCCGACTCCGTCTCGGGAGCCGTAATCCTCCGTGCCATCGACTTCACCGGATCGCAGGCTCCCGTCTACTCGCTCGACGTCGAAGGCGACCTGTCATCTCCCCTCCTTTCAGCCATCAATTCCTCATCACTCCTCTTCGCCCTCAATGGCGCCGTCAACTGGGATCCTGCCGTCCCCGACATTCTTTCAGTCTCCGATTTTACGGTCGCCATAGGTGAGATTCGTGCCCGACTCGACGCCTCTCTATCCCTCGCCGAGCCGCTCACCGTCAATAGTCTCGATCTCCATCTGCAGCCTCTCGACGTGTCCCAGATCATCCGATATGTTCCCGAGCCGTGGCAGAAGAATTTCAAGGAACTCGACACCGACATGACCGTCGCCCTCGACGCATCCCTCACCGCCCCCTACTGTCCGTCCGACACTCTTCATCCCGTGCCTTCGATGCACGTGGAGCTCGACATCCCACAGTGCCGGTTCAATCTCGCCGACATCCACTACAATCGCTTCTCGCTCCGCGCCGAAGCCGATGTTGACGGCACCGACCTCGATCGCTCCGTCATCCGTATCCCCCGCCTGTTCATTGACGGTCGTGCCCTCGACCTCGACGTCACTGGCTCGGTCACTGATCCCATGTCCGACCCCGCCATTGATCTCACGCTCAAAGGTCGCATCATCGCCTCCCGCCTCCCCCTCTCCCTCCGCCGTCGCATCCCCGGATCGCTCCGCGCCACTGTCGGCACCAACACCCGCATCCGTTGCCGCCTCGGCGATTTCTCCCCCTCCCGCTTCCACCGCATCTTCGCCCGAGGCACAGTCTCGCTCCGCGATCTCGATTATTCCCTCCCCGACTCCCTCGGCACCGACACCACTCGCATCATCTCCCCCCTCGCCCTCCTCAAGTTCAACTCCGGCGAGAGCCGCACTTTCGGCGACGTGAAGGTTGATTCTCTCCTCACCCTCTCCCTCACCCTCGATTCGCTTTTCTATCACGGCGAGGGCATGACGGCACGCCTTTCCGAACTCAAGGCATCCCTCGGTTCGCTCAATCGCGCCTCCTCATCCGACACCACTTCCATCAACCCCTTCGGCGGAAGCCTCTCCATGCGTCGCCTTCGCATCGACAGCCCCGCCGACTCTCTCTCCCTGCGCCTCACCCGTGTCGAGGGCAAGGCTGCCCTGCGTCGCTTCAATGGAGCAGCCCGCATCCCCCTCCTCCATCTCGATGTCGAGGCGCGTTCGCTCGGCATGGCCACTCCCACCTTCAAGTGTGCGCTGGCTAAGAGCGCCTTTACCATCGACGCCCATCTCAACCCCCGTCAGCGCCGCGTCTACGCCTCCCCCGCCGATTCCATCAACGCCGACTCTCTTCGTCAGGCTCGCCGTGCTGCCCGGCGTATCGCCGACTCCATCGCCGCCCTCACCCCAAGCCTCGATCTGTCGGTCGACAGCGGTCTGCGTCAGCTGCTCCTCCGCTGGAAAGTCTCCGGTAGCCTCTCATCCTCACGTGGCGCGCTGTTCACCCCCGCATTCCCCCTCCCCAACCGCCTCCGCAACCTCGACCTCTCCTTCACCACCGATTCCGTCATCCTCAATAGTCTCGACTATCGTGCCGGACGGTCCGACTTCCATGTCAGCGGCAATATCTCCAACATCCGCCGGGCGGTGGCAGGACGCAGACGACGCTCCCCGCTCCGCATGTCGCTCAATCTCGTCTCCGACACCCTCGACATCGACCAGATTGCCGCCGCCGTATTCTCCGGAGCGGCAGCCACAGCTTCCGGTGCACGTCTCGACATCTCATCCGACGATGCCGTCACTGAGGAAACCTCCGACGCCGCTGCTGACTCCGTCACCCCCACCGACTCTGTCGCCGCATTCCTCGTCCCCGCCAACATCGATGCCGAGCTCAACCTCGCCGCCGCCAACGTCATCTACTCCGGGCTCCTCCTCCACGACCTTTCCGGACAGCTCATGGTCTACGACAGTGCCATCAACCTCCACGACCTCCGCGCATCCTCCGATGTCGGGAGCGTCGCCGTCTCAGCCCTCTATTCCGCCCCCGCGCCCTCCGAAGTCGAGTTCGGAATGGGAATGCGCCTCGCCGACTTCCACATCGACCGCTTCCTCTCCTTCATGCCCGCGATCGATTCCCTCATGCCCGTCATCAAGGACTTCTCAGGCATCATCAACGCCGACATCGCCGCCACCACGATGATCGACTCCGCTATGAACTTCGTCATCCCCACTCTCCAGGCTGCCATCAAGATCGACGGCGACAGCCTTGTCCTCCTCGACGCCGACACGTTCAAGTCCCTCTCCAAGTGGCTCCTCTTCAAGAACAAGAAGCGCAACATGATCGACCGCATGTCCGTCTCCATGACCGTCGAGAATTCCGAGATCATGCTCTACCCCTTCATCTTCGACATCGACCGCTATCGACTCGGAGTCATGGGCAGCAATGACCTCGCCATGAACCTCAACTATCACGTCTCCGTCCTAAAATCACCTATACCCTTCAAATTCGGCATCAACATCAAGGGCAATGTCGACGACATGAAAATTCGCCTCGGCGGAGCCAAGATCAAGGAAAAGAACGTAAGCTTCGAGCGTCTCACCATCTCCGACACCACCCGTATCAACCTCGTCCGCGAACTTGAAGGCGTATTCCGTCGCGGTGCCAACTCCGCCGAGCGTTCACGCCTGAGCGTCTCCGCAGCCTCCTCATCAGCCACCGATTCCCTCTTCCGCACCCTCTCAGCCCTGTCTCTTATACCCAGATCCGAGCCCACGCGCATAGGCAGGATGGCGTAGGCCGGATGCGGAGTGAAAAAA
>CAMWPM010000081.1 GCA_947176235.1 uncultured Bacteroidales bacterium
AAAAACCAGCAGATTTACAGTCTGCCCCATTTGGCCACTCTGGTATTCGCCCAAAATTTTTCTCTTCACCGGAACTCTTTCCGGGACTTTCGAGCCTCTTGTCGGATTCGAACCAACGACCCCGAGATTACAAATCACGTGCTCTGGCCAACTGAGCTAAAGAGGCAGGTTTTCAATTTTCTGTGACTCGGTAGACTCACGCTTGACCGGTCGTGTTCCGAAATCGGTTGCAAAGTTACGCAAAGTTTTCACATCTGCAAAATTTCCCCCATTTTTTTTATCTATTTTTTCCTTTTTTCACCACATTCCGCTCCCTCACATTAATTATATACCCACAAAAATTAAATACACCCGCCACCCCGTATTACCTTTTTTCCCGCTCCACGCCTTTCACCCCGCAAAGTTACAACCATTTTTTCCTCACCACCTGTCAAAAAAACACATTTTTCATCCCCGCGCACCCACTTTCCGCATTTTTTTCACTACATTTGCCCCTGCGTTAACGTGTCCCGCCCCTTTCCGATCCGGAACACCCGCGCCCCATTCATCGATTCAACCCACAATCACCAACCATGAGCAACATCTTCGCCGACCGCATCACAGCAGTCCGCCAGGCAATGAAGGAAGCCGGCATACAGGCTACAATTTTCCCCCAGACCGATCCCCACCAGAGCGAGTACATCGCCGACCACTGGCAGGTGCGCCGCTTCCTCTCCGGATTCACCGGTTCCGCTGGCACCCTCGTCGTCACCGCATCCGAAGCACTCCTTTGGGTCGACTCCCGCTACTTCCTCCAGGCTGCCGCACAACTTCAGGGCACAGGCATCCGCATGATGAAAGACCTCCTCCCCGACTCCATTTCGATCCCCGACTACCTTGTCGCCAACCTCGTCAAAGGAGCCGTCGTAGGAATCAACGGATGGCTATTCTCAGCCACAGCCGCCGAATCAATGAAAGCCACACTCGCAGCCCACGACATCCGCCTCATCAACGACTTCGACCCCGTCGACACCCTCTGGTCCGACCGCCCCGCCCTCCCCGCCGACCCCGTATTCATCCACGACGTCAGATTCGCCGGACTCTCAGCCGCCGAAAAAATCTCCTCCGCGCTCGCCGACGCCAACGCATCCCTCGCATCAAGCATATTCGTCTCCGCACTCGACGAGATAGCATGGTGCCTCAACATCCGATCCACCGACGTCCGCCGCAACCCCGTCGCCACCGCATTCCTCTACCTCTCCCCCTCCTCCTCCACCCTCTTCATCAACCCCGACAAACTATCCCCCGAAGTCACCGCCCACCTCGCCGAGGCACGCGTCGACGTAGCCCCCTACGATTCAGTCCTCCCATTCCTCTCAGCCCTCCCCGCCGACGCCCGCGTGCTCGCCGACTTCAACACCACCGCATCCATCGTCATCTCCACCCTCGCTTCCCGCGCCGTCAACGCCCCCTCACCCCTCGCCATGCTCAAAGGCGTCAAGAACGAAGTCGAGCAGCAAGGCTTCCGTCAGGCGATGATCCGCGACGGCGTCGCACTCGTCCGCTCATTCATGGAGATCGAGCAGCGCGTCGCCACCGGCAAGCACATCACCGAGATCGGAGTCGCCGACATCCTCACCCACTACCGCTCACAGCAGGACCTTTGCTTCGACGACAGCTTCGACACAATCTGCGGCTATGCCGACCACGGAGCCATCGTCCACTACTCAGCCACCCCCGAAACCGACGCCACACTCGCCCCCGACGGACTCCTCCTTGTCGACTCCGGCGCACAATACTTCGACGGCACCACCGACATCACACGCACCATCTCCCTCGGCAACCCCACCGACCTCCAGCGCCGCGACTTCACCCTCGTCCTCAAAGGCAATATCGCCCTCGACATGGCAGTATTCCCCGTCGGGACACGCGGCATACAGATCGACATCCTCGCCCACCAGTTCCTCTGGAAAGCCGGACTCAACTACTTCCACGGCACCGGACACGGCGTCGGACACTTCCTCAACGTCCACGAAGGCCCCCACACCGTCCGCAACAACGGCAACATGGTTCCCCTCCGCCCAGGCATGATCCTCACCGACGAGCCCGGACTCTACCGCGAAGGGCTCCACGGCGTCCGCTGCGAGAACATGCTCCTAATCGTACCCGCCTTCACCACCGAATTCGGCGAATTCTACCGCTTCGAGACCCTCACCCTCTTCCCCTTCGACCGTCGTCTCATCGACCTCTCCCTCCTCACCCCCGACGAGCGCCGGTGGATCGACAACTATCATGCCGTCGTATTCCAACGCCTCTCCCCCCACCTCGACGACGAAGAAAAAGCATGGCTCGCAGCAGCCACAGCCCCCCTCGCCTGACCCCCTAACTCCTAACTCCCAACTCCCAACTCCTAACTCCCAGCTCAATATGGCACTAATTCTTCCCCTCCGCGGATTCACCCCCGCCATCGGACACGACTGCTTCCTCGCCCCCAACGCATCCATCATCGGCGACGTCGTCATGGGCGACGAATGCAGCATCTGGTTCAACACAGTCCTCCGTGGCGACGTCAACTCCATCCGCATCGGCAACCGCGTCAACATCCAGGACGGCTCAGTCCTCCACACCCTCTACCAGAAATCCACCATCGAGATCGGCGACGACGTATCAATCGGACACAACGTCACCATCCACGGCGCCAAGATCCACGATCTCGCCCTCATCGGCATGGGAGCCATCGTAATGGACGACGCCGTCGTCGGCAAAGGCGCACTCGTAGCCGCCGGATCCGTAGTCCTCTCACGCACCGTCATCGGCGAAAACGAACTCTGGGGAGGAGCACCCGCCAAATTCATCAAGATGCTCGAACCCGAGAAAGCCGCCGAAATGAACGTCAAGATCGCACGCAACTACCTAATGTACTCCCGCTGGTACGACCCCTCCTGCATCACCGACTGATCCCCCGACAAACCCCTGTCCCGCTGAAAAATAATCAAATTTCCTCAAAAAAGTTTTGCAGTATGAAAAACAAAGTGTAATTTTGCACCGCAAAACGCAAATTTGAAAACAAACAAATAACATACCAACAAAATGATCATCGTACAAGTTAAAGAAGGCGAAAACATCGAAAAGGCTCTGAAGAAATTCAAGCGTAAATTTGAGAAAACCGGCATCGTTAAGGAGCTCCGCAGCCGTCAGGCTTTTGAGAAACCCTCCGTTTCCAACCGCAAGAAAATGATGAAGGCGGTTTATGTGCAGAAACTGCGCGCCGTCGAGGAATAATCTCGTCGAGTCCTTCTTGACCTATATACGGTGTGAACTGAATCTTTCAGCTCTCACCGTTTTGTCTTATGGGCGCAACCTCCGGCAATGGACTGAATTTGCCACCGAGGGGCGCCCTGACTCGTTCGACCCCTTCTCCGTCACCCCATCCGACCTCCGCGTCTGGATCGCCCACCTCGCCGCCGCCGGCAATTCTCCCCGCACCCTCCGACTCAAAGTCCAGACACTCCGTGCATTCTTCCGTTATCTCATGAAGCAGCACGGACTCAAGTCCAACCCCGCCGCCGAGCTCCAGCTCGCCAAGACCGACCGTCCCCTCCCCGTCTTCGTCCGCCCCGCCGAGACTGCCGCCATCCTCGACTCCGACCTCCCCGACCCCGAGTCATTCACCTCCGTCCGCAACCACCTGATGCTCCTCATGCTCTACTCCACAGGCATGCGCTCCGCCGAGCTGCAGAGCCTGCTCGACGCCGACGTCGACACATCAGCTATGCGCCTGAAGGTCCTCGGCAAGCGCAATAAGGAGCGTATCATCCCGTTCGGTCCCGAACTTGCCCAAGCCATCGAACGCTACCGCGCCGTCCGCGACGCTCAGATTCCACCGCCCATCTCCCCCGAGCTCTTCCTCCGTCCCGACGGAAGCCCCCTCTACCGCCGCCTCATCTACAAGATCATCCACGACATGCTCGCCGAAGGCGGAGCCCACGCCTCACGCCTAAGCCCCCACGTCATGCGCCACTCATTTGCCACCGACATGCTCAACAACGGCGCCGACCTCACAGCCGTCCAGCACCTCCTCGGTCACGCATCCCTCGCCACAACACAGATCTACACCCACATCTCCTACCGCGAGCTACGCCGCGACTACATCGCCGCCCATCCCCGCGCACGCCGCCATGCCGGACCCGCTACAGATCCCGACCCGTCCGATTCCTCCCATAACCCCTGACCGGTTCCACAAAAAAATCCCTTTTTCCGGTCCGGGAAACATTTTTACCACCCTGGCGGTTGTATTTTTAAAAAACATTTCCTAAATTGCACTCACAAGGATTCCGACCCTCTTGACCGGCGATTCCTTGCGTCGCGAGATAATTCACTTTTCATTAATCTAAATCACGAGAAACCATGGACGTTAACATTCAGGCTATCCACTTCGACGCTTCCGAGCGTCTCGTAAGCTTCATCAACCGTAAGGCAGAGCGCCTTGCCCGTCGCTATGAAGCCATCACCACTCTCGACGTGACCCTCAAGGTCGTCAAACCCGAGACAGCAATGAACAAGGTAGCGGTGATTCGTGCCGTGGTACCTCAGCTCGACGATTTCGTCGCCGACAAGACCGCCGACTCATTCGAGGAAGCCGTCGACCTCGCCCTCGAAGCCGTGGAGCGACAGCTCGAAAAGAAGAAATCCAAGAAATGACTTCTACCACTGAACCCCCCATTCAGTTGACACCCCTTTTAGGCATGACCCTCGCCCGGCTGCAGCAAGTTGCGGCCGAGGCGGGTTTGCCGCGCTTTGCCGCCTCCCAGATTGCCAAGTGGCTCTACGACAAGCGGGTCACCTCCATCGATGAGATGACCAACCTGTCAAAGGCAGCCCGCGCTTCCCTCGCTGCCACCTACTGCGTCGGGCGGCGCGCACCCCTCGCCGAAGCCCGTTCCACCGACGGCACCGTCAAGTACCTCTTCGAAGGCGTCGGGTCGCGCAACGTTGAAGCCGTCTACATCCCCGACCATGACCGAGCCACCCTCTGCGTCTCCTCTCAGGCAGGATGCCGCATGAACTGCTCCTTTTGCATGACCGGACGCCAGGGCTTCCACGGCAACCTCTCAGCCGCCGACATTATCAATCAGGTGCTCTCCATCCCCGAGTCCCTGTCACTCACCAACATCGTCTTTATGGGAATGGGTGAGCCCACCGACAATCTCCCCGCAGTCCTCTCCGCCATCGAGATTCTCACCTCCCCATGGGGACTCGCGTGGAGTCCCAAACGCATCACAGTCTCCTCCATCGGCAAGCTGCAGCCCCTACGCGAGCTCCTCGACCTCACCCGCGTCCACATCGCCATCAGCGTCCACTCCCCGTTCTCCGAGGAGCGTGCCGGTCTGATGCCCGTCGAGCGCCCCTACCCCCTCACCGAAGTCATCCGCCTTCTCCGCAGCTACGACTTCAGCCACCAGCGCCGCCTCTCCTTCGAGTACATAATGTGGCGCGGGCTCAACGACGATCTCCGCCACGCCGATGCCCTCGCACGTCTCATGAAGGGGCTCGACTGCCGCGTCAACCTCATCCGCTTCCACGCCATCCCCGATTCCCCCCTCCGGCCCTCCCCCACCGACCGCATGGAAGCCTTCCGTGACCGTCTCAACTCACTCGGCATCATCGCCACCATCCGCGCCTCACGCGGCGAGGACATCATGGCGGCATGCGGCATGCTCGCAGGTGCCAGGCGCGAGCCCTCAGCCTGACCCTGCTTCCCACATTTCACCCCACCAATCCCCATCCTATGAACATGAAACGCATCCTGTCATCCATCATCGCCCTGATAGCCATCGTCTTTATCGCCGGCGCCCCCCTGCGCGCAGCCGCCGACACCGAGAAAGGTCCCGCTATAAAATTTGAAGTCACGTCCATCGACCTCGGCAACATCCGCGAAGCCGACGGCATCGCACGCACATCATTCAAGTTCACCAACACCGGCACCGCTCCCCTCGTCATCCTCAAGACAATGACAAGCTGCGGATGCACTCGCGCCAAAGGTCCCGAACAGCCAGTACCCCCAGGTGCCCGGAGCTCCATCAACGTCACCTTCAACCCCGCCGGACGTCAGGGCGAATTTATCAAGACAATAATCATCCGTACCAACATCCCCGGCAACTCCTTAAAGCTCAAGATCAAAGGATGCGTCATCCCCGCCGACAAATCCTCAAAGACATCCGCCAACAAAAAATAAATCCCCCCGCCATGACCCTCCGCCACGCCATCCTCCCCCTCGCTCTCCTGCTCTCCATCGCCGCCACAGCCTCCGGTCCGCAGGTCCGATGGCTTGAGACAGTTCACAACTTCGGAGCCTTCGACGAGAACGACGGCAAAGTCACCGCCACGATGCAGTTCGTCAACGACGGCGACGCACCCCTCATCATCCAGGCGGCACGCGCCACGTGCGGATGCACCACACCCGCCTGGTCCCGCACCCCCATCGAGCCCGGCGACACCGGAATGGTCCAGATCACCTACAACCCCGCCGGACGCCCCGGACGCTTCGAGAAGAAAGTCTACGTCGACTTCAACACTCCCTCCCGCCGCTCCACCCTCCTCATCAAAGGCAGCGTGATCGGAGCATCCAACACCGTCCGCTCACGCTTCCCCGTCGAAGCCGGTCCTCTCCGCCTCCGGGTCAAATCAGTCCCCTTCGGTGAAGTCACACGTGGCAAAGGCAAAACATTCTACTTCGAAGCCTACAACATCTCCCCCGACACCCTCCGGCCCGCCTGGACCGACCTGCCCCCCTACATCACCGTCTCATCCCCCCTTGATGACGTTCTTCCCGGCGAAAACATA
>CAMWPM010000082.1 GCA_947176235.1 uncultured Bacteroidales bacterium
TCCTTGTCACTGCCTTGTGTCGTGGGGTCCGGTTTTTTTTATACTACACCGAGGTGGCAAGGAGGTTATCCCAATAGGGGGTGGGGGTGGAGGCTATGGCGTCGCCGTGGGAATGGTCGCCGATGCCCCAACCGTCGAGGATCATCAGTAATGCTTTATGTGCCATTGTGCAGGGTGATTTTTTTAGATGTTGGCTGGATTAAAAAAACGAATCAGACGTAACCGCGGATGATGCCACGCTTGGAGTTGCGGATGAACATGATGATCTCATCGCGCTCACGGGTGGCGGGTAGCTCGGCTTCGATGCGCTCGACGGCGTCGGAGACGTTGAGCTGGGAGAGGTAGAGGAAACGGTAGATTTCCTGAATCTCGCGGATCTGGTCGTTGGTGAAGTTGCGGCGACGGAGTCCGATGGAGTTGACGCCGGTGTAGGCTATAGGCTCACGTGCAGCCTTTACGAACGGAGGGATGTCCTTGTTGATGAGGGCACCTCCCTGAATCATGACATGTGCGCCGATGTGGCTGAACTGGTGGATGAGCGAGCCGCCTCCGATAACAGCATAATTGTCAATGACGACTTCGCCAGCAACCTGAGTGGCGTTGGAAATGATGACGTTGTCGCCGACGACGCAGTCGTGGGCGATGTGGCTGTAGGCCATGATGAGGCAGTTGCTACCGACAACGGTCTTGCCCTTTGCGGCGGTGCCGCGGTTGACGGTGACGCACTCGCGCAGAGTGGTGTTGTCGCCGATAATCGCAACGGTGTCCTCGCCCCGGAACTTCAGATCCTGGGGAATAGCGGAAATGACGGCTCCGGGGAATATGGTGCAGTTTTTGCCGATTCGGGCGCCTTCGAGAATGGTGACGTTGCTTCCGATGCGAGTGCCTTCGCCGATCTCGACATTGTTGTCGATGGTGACGAATGGGTCGATGACTACGCTGGGAGCAATCTTGGCACCCGGGTGGATGTAGGCTAAGGGTTGTTTCATCAAACAGAAGAATTTTGGGATGTGATAACTGACGGTCTATAAAAACTTAGGCTGTAGCTGAGGAGGATTCGGATCACTTGTTCTTGATGATCTGAGCCATAAACTCGCATTCGCAGACGATCTTGTCGGCGACGAATGCGTAGCCTTTCATCATAGCGCATCCGCGACGGAGAGGTGTCATGAAGGAAACGTGGAACAGGAGAGTGTCGCCGGGAACGACTTTCTGACGGAACTTCACGTTGTCGATCTTCATGAAGTAGGTGGAATAGCGCTCGGGATCCTCAACGGTGGAGAGGACGAGCAGTCCGCCCGTCTGAGCCATTGCCTCGACCATGAGAACGCCGGGGAGGACGGGCTCCTGAGGGAAGTGACCCTGGAAGAAGGGCTCGTTGCCGGTTACGTTCTTGACGCCTACGATGTGCTTCTCGCCACGCTCGATGACCTTGTCGACGAGGAGGAAGGGGTAGCGGTGGGGGAGAAGCTTGCGGATGTCGTTGACATCGAGAATGGGAGTCTGGGAGGGATTGTAGGCGGGGGCGAATACGTCCTGACGCTTGATCTCGCGGCGCACTTTCTTGGCAAACTGTGTATTGATGCCGTGACCGGGACGTGTGGCGATTACGTGACCGCGGAGTGGATGTCCGATAAGGGCAAGGTCGCCGAGGACGTCCATGAGCTTGTGACGTGCGGGCTCGTTGTCGAAGGTGAGCTTACGGTCATTGATGTAGCCGAACTCGGAGACGGTGCGACGGGGTGAGTGCATGATGTCGGCAACATGGTCGAGCTGCTCCTGAGTCATGGGGGTGTCGTAGATCACTATGGCGTTGGCGAGATCACCGCCCTTGATGAGGTTGGCATTGAGGAGCGGTTCGATCTCGCGCAGGAATACGAATGTGCGGCTTCCTGCGATTTCGGATGAAAAGCGGGTGATGTCGGTGAGAGATGCGAACTGGTTGGGAAGGACGGGAGAGTCGAACTCAATCATGACGTCGACGGTGAGATTGTCGTCGGGGAGGACAACGATTGATGAGCCAGTGGCTTCGTCGCGGACTTCGGTGTGGGACTTCACAACATAGAATTCCTTGTCCTCTTCCTGCTCACGCAGACCTACGCGCTCGATCTCGTCGGCATAGAGGCGTGCGCTGCCGTCGAGGATGGGCATTTCAGGGGCGTTGAGACGTATGAGGCAGTTGTCGACTCCGGCGGCATAGAGAGCCGCGAGGGCATGCTCGATGGTGCTGACCTGAGCGTCGCCACGTGCAATGACAGTGCCACGGGTGGTCTCAACAACGTTCTCAGCGAGAGCATCGATTACGGGCTCGCCGGGGAGGTCGGTGCGCTGGAACTTGTAGCCATGGCCTTCGGGTGCGGGGAGGAAAGTTGCTTCAATCTGCAGGCCTGAGTGGAGGCCTTTTCCGGAGACGGCAAATTCGCCGTTAAGGGTGAGTTGCTTCATTATGTCGAGAGTATTTATTTTTGTAGTTGAGTTGGAAAAATCAAGGGAGTGGATGGCACACGTTATTTCTTCGCGGCTTTCTCAAGGGCAGCCACGCGAGAGTTGAGGCGCTCGAGGTTCTTGACGTAGACGACCTGACGTGCGTACTCACCGATGTCGACGGCTGGGGAACCAAGAAGCCGGCTACCGGGCTTGACGTTGCGGGGAATACCTGCCTGTGCGCCGATCTGTGCGTCGCGTCCGACGGTGATGTGACCTGCAAGACCGACCTGACCACCAATCATGCAGCTTTCGCCAACCTTGGTGGAACCTGCGACACCAGCCTGGGCAGCCATGACGGTGTTTTCGCCGACTTCGACGTTGTGGGCGATCTGGATTAGGTTGTCGAGCTTTACTCCGCGATGGATGCGGGTGGCGCCCATCGTGGCGCGGTCAATGGTGGTGTTGGCACCGATCTCAACGTCGTCGGCGATCTCGACGATTCCGAGCTGAGGGATCTTGTGGTAGATGCCGTCGACGGGCGCGAATCCAAAACCGTCGGCACCGATTACGGCACCTGCATGGATGATGCACCGCTTGCCGATCTTGCATCCGTGATATATGCGGACGCCGGGATAAATGACGGATCCTTCGCCGATCTCGACTCCATCGCCGATATAAGCCTGCGGATAGATCTTCACTCCTTCACCAATCGAGGCGCCTTTGCCAACGTAGGCGAAAGCTCCGACGTAGCAGTCGGGGTGGATGGTGACATCGGGGGAGATGTGGGAGGGCTGCTCGACACCGACGGGGTGAGGGGCTGACATCTGAGCTACCATCTCAAGAAGTCGGGCAATAGTGGCGTAGGGGTCGGCAACATGGATGAGTGTGGCGCTTACGGGGCGCTCGGGCACGAAATCGTCCTTTACGAGGACAACGGAGGATCCGGTTTCGTAGATGAAGTGGGTGTACTTCGGGTTGGCGAGGAAAGAAATGGCACCTGGATGTCCCTCTTCGATCTTAGCGAGGGTGGATACGGTGACAGAGCCATCGCCCTGTACACGCCCATTGACGAGCGCGGCAATCTGGTCGGCTGTGAACTGCATTAATAGATGTTTATGCGACAAATAGCGCGTGATAGATGTAAAATAACATGCAAAGATGGGAATTTTTTTTCAATTAGCAGTCAACAATATGTAAAAAAAGCACATAAAGCACTAACTTTCCATCCATTCGGGACAGAAAGCAATGGAATGCGGGGGGATCAGGCGTCGGGTGCGGGGAGCTGCCCGATGAGACGCATCCCACCGGGGAGTGTCTCGACAATTTTGTTCTTCAAGAGGTAGCCGACGGCTTTCTTGAAGTCCTTCTTGCTGCACCCGAGGAGTGACTTAATCTCGGCGGGGTCGGAATTGTCGGTGAGGGATGTGGAGCCACCGGCGGCATCCATAAGGTAGTAGATCTTCTCGGCGAGGGCACGGACACGGGTGCCGGTGTCGGCGCCCGGTGAAAGGTCGATCTTACCGTCGTCGCGTACCTGCTTTACGTGAGCCTTGACAGACTCGCCGATCTCGAGGGGGTGGAACAGCTCGTTGTCGTAGATCATTCCTTTGTGGAGGTTGTCGACGATGACGCGGTAGCCGGGCTCAAGGTGCTCGATTACGAGGGCGTCGACGACGTCACCGCGACGGTAGCGGGGAAATACGTTGCCGAGGAACTTGTCGATTTTTGCGGAAGCCACAACGCGGTCAGTGACTTTGTCGAGGTAGACGTAGACGAGATAGATGCCTCCGGCTATCATCTTGGCGCGCTGCTCGGAGAAGGGGACGAGGAGCTCCTTGCTGACGCCCCAGTCGAGGAATGCGCCGATGCGGTTGACCTGATTGACCTGCAGGAAAGCGAACTCGCCGACGCGGGCAAAGGGGTGCTCGGTGGTGGCGATGAGGCGGTCCTCGGAATCGGTGTAGACGAATACGTCGATTTCGTCGCCGGGTGAAAGCGGGGTGTCGATATAGCGTGCCGGGATGAGGATTTCCTTGCCGTCGCCACCGTCGAGGTAGGCGCCGAAGTCAACGTTTTTTATCACTTTAAGTCGGTTGTAGTCTCCAATTTTTACCATATATCATAGTGTTGAGTTCCCGCAAGGGGGAACGGTTGATGAATGTGTCAGTCTAAGTAAATAACAATAAAAAGATTGGAAAGGTCGACAAAATGTTTTAAAAATTTTAATAGTTTTTATAATTTTGGGGACGGAAATAAATCGTTATAAGGATATGATAGAAACAATAGAGAAATATTTCACGACGCTGACGGATAAACAACGGGAACAGCTCGAAGCCATAGGCAGACTTTATCCGGAATGGAACGAGAAGATCAATGTGATTTCCCGCAAGGACATAGGAAATCTGTGGGTTAACCACATCCTGCACTCGCTCGCTCTGGTGAAATTCATCGACCCAACTGCCGGGACAAGAATGCTGGACATGGGTACGGGCGGAGGATTTCCGGGGATTCCGATGGCTATCATGCTGCCTGAATGTCGGTTTCATCTGATAGACAGAATAGGTAAGAAGGTGAGAGTGGCGAAGGAGATAGCTGATGCGATCGGGCTTGAGAACGTGACTTTCCAGCATGGCGACATAGGGGAATGTCATGACCGCTACGATTTTGTGGTGTCAAGGGCTGTGATGAGGCTTGACGCGCTTGTGCCGCTGGTAAGGCGTAACGTGGCAAAGGAAAATCATAACCGACTTCACAACGGACTGGTCTGCCTGAAGGGTGGCGACCTTAAGGATGAGCTTGAGGCGACGAAGGCTGCCTGGGTGGACGAGGACGTGGCGGTGTACTTCAACGAACCATATTTTGAAACTAAGAAAATTATATACGTGCCATTATGATCAAGATAAAGCAATTTACGTTCAACCTGTTCGGTGAAAGTACTTTCGTAGCCTACGATCCAGTGAGCCGCGAGGCGGCTATAGTGGATCCGGGAATCAGCAACCTGTCGGAAGAGGAGCGGCTGAATGATTTCATAGAGAAGGAGCATCTGACGGTGAAGTATCTGGTGAATACGCACCTGCATGTGGATCATGCGATGGGTGACGGACTGGCGAAGAAAAGATATGGCGTGGGCGTGACGGCCTCGGGGGACGATGCGTACCTCGGTGCAATAATCGCCCAGCAAGCTCAGATGTTTAATCTGCCTTACAAGCTGGAGGCTGTAAGAATAGACAATGAGGTGAAGGAGGGGGACCGTCTGATGCTGGGTGACAATGTGATAGAGGTGATACACGTGCCGGGCCACTCGGCGGGAAGCATTGCGCTTTATGCTCCTGCAAGCCACTGGGTGATCGTGGGGGATGCTCTGTTCAAGGGTAGCATAGGACGCACGGATTTGCCCGGAGGGGATCATGCCACGCTGATCAACAGTATCCGCAAGAAGCTGATGACACTGCCGGATGAAACGATTGTGCTTCCCGGGCATGGACCGTACACTACGATCGGTGAGGAGCGGAGGAGCAATCCGTATATTTAGTTGGGAGTTGGGAGTTGGGAGTTGAGAGTGGAGAGTTGAGAGCGGAGAGCGGGCGCGATGTATCTTGCTACGCAAGCGCCAAGGCGATTACGCGACCCTACATTGCAAGTGTTAATGCGAAAACGAGCCGTTACGGCGATGTATTGAGCCACTCAATTTAAATATAAGTATATACGCAAAAGAAGGTGCCGTGTGGAAATGAAACACGGCACCTTCCTTTTGTTGTCGAGAGGGTTATTTCTTCTGTTCTTTTTCCCAGCTATCCTTGAGGGCGATGGTGCGGTTGAAGATGAGATGGGAGGGGGTGGAGTCGTAGTCGGGGGTGAAGTAGCCGATGCGCTGGAACTGGAAGCGTTTGCCAACCTGGGCGTTCTCGGCAATGAATGGTTCGACTTTGACGCCTTCGACGATTTTGAGGGAGTCGGGGTTGAGCATCTCGCGGAAGTCGCGGTCGGGCTCGGCGGCGGGGTTCTC
>CAMWPM010000083.1 GCA_947176235.1 uncultured Bacteroidales bacterium
TTTTTTTTCCACCCCCAACCCGCCACCCCCCACCAGGCCTAGCCGGGTGGGCGCGGAGATGTGTAAAAGAGACTGGGAGAGGGGTGCGGGGGAGAGGATGGTGAGTCCGGCGGGGTAGGTTTGTCCGGTCCAGAAGTCGATCCATCGGGTGTCGGCGGGATCGCCGGGGAGATAGACTTCGCGGGAGTCGACGCCGGGGGCTGTGACGGGACAGACGAGGATGTCGCCGAACAGGTACTGATCCTTAATATCGTAAGCGGCTGAATCGGCGGGGAAGTCAAAGGCGATGGGGCGAGCCATGGTGTAGTCAGCGAGAGTCTGTGCGGCAGCGAGGGAGTAGATGTAGGGGAGGAGGGAGTAGCGGAGGCGAATCATGGAGAGGATGGAATCATAGACGGGTTCGCCCGCTTCACCGAACTGCCAGATTTCACGGGGAGTGTCGGTGCCATGGGATCGGAGGACGGGGAGGAATGCAGCCCATTGGAACATGCGGAGGTAGAACTCGCGGAAAGCGGGATCGGCGGCTCCGTCGGGGAATTCGCCGCACCAGAACCACTGGGGGCCCTTGCGGGTGAAGAATGCGCCGACGTCGACGGTCCAGTAGGGGGATCCGGTAGCCATGTAGTTGAGTCCGGAGGGAATCTGCTGCCGGAATGACTCCCAGGAAGCGTGGGTGTCGCCGTTCCAGACGACGGTGCCGTAGCGCTGCTGCCCCGGGAAGGTGGAACGGGTGAGATTTACGACGCGCTTGCGGTCGGTGGCGGCACGCTGACCTTCGTAGAGACCGCGGGAGTGATTGAGGGAGTAGAGGTTGACGCGTTCGTGCCCGAGGGAGGAAGCGAGGATGTCGCGGTTGAGGGCGTAGCGGAGCTCGTGGTCATCCCAGGAGTAGCGGTGTCCGTCGGGTGTGGAGGGGACGGTGTTCCAGTCGCCGTCGAGTGGCTCGGAGCTGTCGCACCACCATGCGTCGAATCCGCGGGAGAAGAATTCGCGGTCAGCCCATGTCCAGTAGTAGGCGCGGGCGTCGGGGTTGAAGGCATCGTAGACGGAGTGTTCGAGCATGTAGCCGCGCTCACGGAAGTCGGCTTCCTGGGGGCAATACTGGGGGTTTGGCCAGATGCTGACCATGATGCGTGCGTCGAGGGCGTGGACGGAGTCGGCGAGAGCGGCGGGGTCGGGGTAATAGCGGGGATCCATCTTCATATATCCCCATCCTTCGGGCCAGTAGTTCCAGTCCTGGACGATCATGTCGATGGGTACGTGGCGCCGGCGGTACTCGCGTAGGGTGGATATAATCTGGTCGGATGAGGCGTAGCGCTCGCGCGACTGGATGTAGCCGAAGAGGTAGCGCGGGGGCAGGGATACGGGTCCGGTGAGATAGCGGTAGCCGGCAACGACTCCCGGCATGTCGGGACCGAGGATGAAATAGTAGTCGAGCTGGTCGGCGGCTTCCATCATGAGGCGGGCGGGGATGCGACCGGTGGCTGTGTCGGGGATGGAGTCGGATTCGAATGTCATGGCGCATCCGGCATCGAATAGCAGCCCGAAGCCGTCGGTGGAGTTAATGACGGGGACAGCTGCCTTGAGGTTGTGGTGGACGAGGTAGACTTTCTTGCCGAGAAGGTCCATGTAGTCTTCCATGTGGGATCCGAGACCGTAGATGGCTTTGTCGGGGGCGAGGAGGAGGTTGAGGTCGAAGCGGCGGTTGAATCCGACGGTGTCGACGCGGATTATGTCCTTGACGGTGACTTTGCCGTTGGCTGTGTCGACGAATCGGGCAGAAGCATCATCGTAGACGTTGACGGTGAGCGGATTAAGCTCCATCGAGCGAGGTGAATCGGGCGCTTCGGAGAGGAGGACGCGACCGGTGGCGAGATCGGTGAAGGTGAGGGCGGATGTGGCGCGGTCGGCGGAGACGGAGAGTAGGGGTGAGGACCACGTGATGGAGGAGGGAGTTTCGGAGACGGTGACGTCGACCTGCTGCGGGGTGTAGACGGTGGCACCTGTGCGATTGCCGGCGTCGGAGAGAAGGGCAGCGGCTGTGTCGGGCGCCCACTGGACGCGGACGATGGATGGCGTGACGAACGTGACACGGGGTATCTCGCGAGCCTGAAGGGGGAGATTCATGGCGGCGAGGAGCGTCAGGGTGATGAGTTTGCGCATGGGTGAAGAAATGTGAGGATGTTGATTAGTAGAAATGCGAATTGAATCAGGGTTGCGGAGGATTCCGGCGCCAGATGTAGAGGCGGTCGGAGGGGCGGACTTTGCCGGGGACCTTGATGGCGAAGAGCTGTCCCTTTGTGACAGAGGGGACGGGTCCGTCGTTGCCGTGGATTTCGTCGGTGGTGAGGATGTAGGCTCCAGTGGTGGGTCCGGTGATGACAACTTCATCTCCAACCTTCAGTTCGCCGGCTTCCATGAGGAATTCGGCGACACCGAGGCGTGAGAAATATTTGGTGGCTTTGGCGGCGTAGACTTTAGTGCGTGTGGCGGATGAACCATATTTTTCGGACCATTCGCCGAGGCGCTGCCCGAGGTAGTAGCCGTCCCAGAAACCGCGGTTGAATACTTTGGAAAGTTCGGCATCCCACTTATCGACGAGCCCGGGGGAGAATGTGCCGTCGCAGACGGCGCGGAGAGCCTGATCGTAGGCCCGGACAACGATGTCGACGTACTCGGGACCCCGGGCGCGTCCTTCAATCTTGAAAACGGTAACACCGGACTCAATCATCCGGGGGAGGAATCCGATGGTCTTGAGATCCTTGGGTGACATGATGTACTGATTCTCGATGTCGAGTTCGTCGCCGGTCTCGCGGTCGCGGACGGTGTAGCTCCGGCGGCATATCTGTGTGCAAGCTCCGCGGTTGGCGGAAGAATTCATCTGGTGGAGGCTTAGGTAGCACTTGCCGGAAACAGCCATGCAAAGTGCGCCGTGGCAGAACATCTCGATGCGGACGAGTTCGCCACGAGGTCCGCGGATCTGCCCGTCGACAATTGCGCGGTGGATGGCAGCTACATGATCCATGTCGAGCTCGCGGGCGAGGACGACGACGTCAGCCCACCGGGAGTAGAAGCGCAGAGCCTCGACATTGGAGACGTTGCACTGTGTGGAAATGTGGACTTCGATACCACGTTGGCGTGCCGCGAGGATGACTGCAATGTCGGAGGCGATGATGGCTGTGATGCCGGATGCGACGACGGCGTCGAGGATGGCGTGGAGCTTTGTGATGTCGTCGTCGAAGATGATGGTGTTGACGGTGAGGTAGGTGCGCACGCCGCGTGAAGTGCAGAAAGCGGCGATGTCGCGGAGGTCGTCGAGGGTGAAGTTGGCGGATGATCGGGAGCGCATGTTGAGCCCCTCGACGCCGAAGTAGACGGCGTCGGCACCTGCGTTTACGGCAGCGTGGAGGGATTCGTAGCTACCGACTGGTGCCATTATTTCAAATTGGGAACGATTCATTGAATGAGGTGTAGATAGATAGGCAAAGATAGCAACAAAATACGGGATAAGCAAACGAAGCGACGGCCATGACATGCTGAATGAGCACGCATGGCCGCCGCCAAGTTATGATTAGAGATTTCGATTATTCGTTGGACCCTTCGTTGGGGTTGGGTTCGCGGGGTTCGCGGGGCTCACGACGGGGACGGTCGCCACGGTCGCGGCGCGGACCGCGGTCGCCGCCATCGCGACGAGGACGGTCGCCATCACGGCGGGGACGATCGGCACGGGGAGCGCGCTGTGGCTCAACCCATCCTTCGGGCTTCTCCTTGAGGGCGCGCATTGAGAGGCGATATTTGCCGGTCTTTTTGTCGATCTCGAGGAGCTTGACTTCAACTTCGTCGCCTTCCTTGAGTCCGGATGCCTCCATGTTGTCGAGACGCTCCCATGAGATCTCGGAGATGTGGAGGAGACCGTCGCGGTTGGGCATGAATTCAACAAATGCACCGAAGTCGAGGATGGAGCGCACGCGGCCTTTGTAGACCTTGCCTTCCTCGGGAAGGGCAACGATGGCGTTGATGAGCTCGAGCGCCTTGTCGATGGAAGACTTGTCGGGCGCAGCAACCTCGATGTGTCCGCCTTCTTCGATCTCGTCGATGGAAACGGTTGCACCGGATGCTTCCTGAATGCCCTGGATGACTTTTCCGCCCGGGCCAATGACTGCACCGATGAGCTCCTTGGGGATGAGCATGGTGACGATGCGGGGCACGTGGGGCTTGTAGTCCTCGCGGGGTGCGGGGATTGTCTGCTCGATTACGTTGAGGATGTGGAGACGACCGTCGCGTGCCTGGTTGAGTGCTTTCTCAAGGATCTCGTAGGAGAGTCCGTCGCACTTGATGTCCATCTGCGTTGCGGTGATACCGTCGCGTGTACCGGTGACCTTGAAGTCCATGTCGCCGAGGTGGTCTTCGTCGCCGAGGATGTCGGAGAGTACAGCCCACTTGTCGGACTCGGTGTCGGTGATAAGTCCCATGGCGATGCCGCTGACGGGCTTTTTCATCTTGACGCCGGCGTCGAGGAGTGCGAGGGTGCCGGCGCAAACGGTTGCCATAGAGGATGAGCCGTTGGACTCAAGGATGTCGGAAACGATGCGGCAAACGTAGGGGAAGTCGTCGGGGAACATGCGCTTGAGTGCGCGATGAGCAAGGTTGCCGTGTCCGATCTCACGACGTCCTACGCCACGCTGAGCCTTGGCTTCGCCGGTGGAGAAGGGGGGGAAGTTGTAGTGGAGGAGGAATCGCTCACGACCCTGAACGAGAACTTCGTCGACGATCTTCTCGTCGAGCTTCGTGCCGAGGGTTACGGTGGATAGGGACTGTGTCTCGCCACGGGTGAACACGGCAGATCCGTGAGGACCGGGGATGTAGTCGACTTCGCACCAGATGGGGCGGATCTCGGTGGTCTTGCGGCCGTCGAGGCGGATGCCTTCGTCGAGGATGCAGCGGCGTACGGCTTCTTTCTCGACGTCGTGGTAGTAGCGCTTGACGAGGGGTGTCTTAGCCTCGCGCTCTTCTTCGGGGAGGGATTCGATGTATTCCTTGCATATAGCGTCGAAGCTGTCCTGACGCCAATGCTTGTCGGCGCAGCCAGCCTGGGCAACTTTGTAGGCTTTGTCGTAGCACTTAGCCTTGACGTCGGCGCGAAGCTCTTCGTCGTTGACTTCGTGGCAGTATTCGCGCTTAACGGTGGCACCGGCAGCCTCGGCAAGCTCTTCCTGAGCCTTGCACTGCACCTTGATAGCATCGTGGGCAGCCTTGAGTGCGTTGAGGAGGTCGGTCTCGGAGACTTCGTTCATCTCGCCTTCGACCATCATGATGTTGTCGTAGGTGGCACCAACCATCAGCTCCATGTCGGCTTTCTCAAGCTGCTCGAAGGTGGGGTTGATGACGAATTCGCCGTCGATGCGTGCAACGCGGACTTCGGAAATGGGTCCGTTGAAGGGGATGTCGGACACGGCGATGGCAGCAGATGCTGCAAGACCTGCGAGGGCGTCGGGCATGTCAACGCCGTCGGAGGAATAGAGGGTCACGTGGACAAAGGTGTCGGCGTGGTAGTTGTCGGGGAAAAGGGGACGGAGCACGCGGTCGACGAGACGTGCAGTGAGGATCTCGGCGTCGCCGGCGCGGCCTTCGCGCTTAAGGAAACCGCCGGGGAAACGACCGTTGGCGGAGAATTTCTCTTTGTACTCAACCTGAAGAGGCATGAAGTCGACGCCTTCGCCGGCTTCTTTGGCAGACACGACAGTGGCGAGAAGCATGGTGTTGCCCATGCGGAGCTCGACAGCGCCGTCAGCCTGCTTGGCGAGCTTACCAGTCTCGAGGGTAATCTCGCGACCATCGGGAAGTGTGATGGTTTTTTTGATTGGCTTTAACATAACTTTTATACTGTAATTTTTCTAATCGGCGTAAAATCGTGCAAAGGTAAGAATTTTTTTGGAGATGAGAGGTAAAAAATTATGTAAAAATGCTTTATGGGAGAATTTTTTTAGTGGAGAGTGGAGGGTGGAGAGCGGAGAGGGGGCTTTGGGGTGCAGCCCCGCCGGGGCTGTGTGGGTGGATTGGGATGTCCCCCCGGGCGTGAACGCCCGGGGTTAACATCGGTGTTGTGCCTCCGGCACAGGGGGAGGGTAAAGTGGGGATGGTAAAGTGGGGAAGTCTCTTAAACACATCTGACGCTGCCGACGAAAAGAGAGGGTTA
>CAMWPM010000084.1 GCA_947176235.1 uncultured Bacteroidales bacterium
CACACCCCGCCATACGACACCCTGCCTTGTCCGGGGGGCGCGGATCTGTGTTTAACACACAGCCCCCCCTCTAAAAAATAAGACTGCCCCGGCTCAAAACTCGCGCCGGCGACTTCTTATTGTATTTAGTCGTTTTAGCTTATTATAACTTAGATCTCCAAGAAGTAGGAGTGCGCAATCGCTTTAGCGCTTGCGCAGCAATATACATCGCGACCACGCCCCGACCTCTGTTACATTCAAAAATCTTTGCCCTTTTGCGTTAGACCATCCCCCACTCCAACCTTCTTCAAAGAAGCGCTTTGGAGTTCGCGCTCGCATGTCGACGGGTCAGCTGGCGCAGTCAGCCCCGTCGGTGCGAGCCCCCAAGCGAACCTCCAAAAAACTCCTGACTCCCTTAAACGTCCTCCTGTGATGCTCGCAGGCACCGTAGTTCTCGATTGCGCGACGGTGAGCCACCGTAGGATACCCCTTGTTCTCCAGCCAACCGTATTGAGGGAAATCCTTCGCGATACGCAGCATATATTCATCACGGTGAGTCTTCGCAAGAATTGACGCCGCGGCAATGTTTGCCAGCTTCCCGTCACCCTTCACCACCGTGGTGTAAGGAGTCTGACCATACGGCTTGAAGCGGTTGCCGTCCACCACAATCCACGTGGGGCGCATCTCCAGAGCATCAAGAGCACGGTGCATCGCCATAATCGAGGCATTGAGAATGTTAATGCGGTCAATTTCCTCCGCCGAAGCCGTAGCCACAGCCCATGCCAGAGCCTCACGCTCGATTATGGGGCGCAACTCATCGCGTTGCGCCTCGGTCAGCTGCTTCGAGTCATTGAGAGCATCAAGCGAAAAGTCAGGAGGGAGAATCACCGCGGCGGCAAACACCGGACCTGCCAGACATCCGCGTCCGGCTTCGTCACAGCCCGCCTCCACACATTCTGGATGTAGACACGACGGCAACATATTTCTAAAAGTAACGGAGGAAATGGAAAGAATTTAATGACGGCTGAGCACCGACTTCACTCTTGCGAGCATCACTCGCATCGAGAAAGGCTTGATCACGAAGTCATCGGCACCTGCATTAAGGCAGTCAACGATATAGTCCGACGTAGCTGCATCGCTGCAGATGATGATCGGAGTGTCCACGGTCGCTGCGTCGCTGCGCATCGTTTCGATAAATTGAAGCACAGAATGTTCGGCGGCATCCATGTCGAGAATGAAGAGGGAGTACTGGCTCAGATCAAGCGCATAGGCATCGTCAAGCGAGTACACCTGCTTCACGCGGTAGCCTTCCTGGTCGAAATTGTATTCCACCAGATCGCCTACAAGACGGTCAGGATCGATCACCATGATCGTCTTTCCGTCGCGTACAGGTTTGCCTATTCTTGAGTTAAACATCTGAGTCCTTTCTTTTTGGTTCATGTATCGTTGCAGGAGCCTTTGGGAGGATAGCAGGCAACTGCCATGCGTCAGACCTGAATTTCTGTCCGCAATTTCTTTAATGCATTGCAAAATTACTACCTGAGATATTAAATTAAAAGTGGGTAACTGCATTGTCTTTAAAATGTTTTGGAATTTTTACCGATGCAACGACTGTTTGACAGCACTTCCACCTTCCTGCTACACTCCTCACCCTTTTGTTACATCTTTGTGTTACATTTCTCCTTTTGCATGATTTAACATGCTATATATCTTGAATATTTGACAGCTTATTACTAATTTTGTGCCCGATATGGCATATATTCTGACCATCGACCGTGGCAACAGCGCCACCAAAGTCGATGTCTGGCAAGAGGACAAACTCTTGACTCAAAAACTGTTGAAGACCCCCAATCCGGCGGCTTTCAAGCGTGTGGTGGAGCGTTACGGCATCACCAGGGCTATTTATTGCTCCGTGGCTGACGATGGCTCCGAAATGTCCGCTCAGCTCGCCGACCTCGGAGTCGAGACCCTCATTCTCCGCCCCGACACCCCCACACCTCTCGTCATCGACTATGCCACCCCCGCCACCCTCGGTGTCGACCGCCTCGCCGCCGCCGTCGGCGCCTGGTCAAAATTTCCCGGGGCTGAGATCCTTGTTGTCGACCTCGGCACAGCCATCACCTACGATCGCGTAACCCCCGACGGACGTTACATCGGCGGCAACATCGCGCCCGGCGTCACAATGCGCCTGAAAGCCCTCAGCGCATTCACCGCCCGCCTCCCCCACATCCCCATCGACGGCGACAATCCTATGTGGGGCTACGACACCGCCACCGCGCTCCGCTCCGGCGCGCTTCACGGCATCGTCGGCGAGCTCTCCTACTATCGCTCCCTCCTCACCCCCTCCGTCAAGGTCGTACTCACCGGAGGAACATCTCCCCGCATCTTCCCCCTCCTCGACTTCGAGGTCTCCCTCGACCCGCATCTCGTGACACGCGGGCTCAACGCCATCCTCAATTTTAATAGCACAACCGATAATCACATTTCAGCTGATGAGACTCAATAAGATCCTTATCCTCTCCGTTTGCCTTTCGGCGCTCGCATCCGTTTCCGCAGCAGCCCAGGCTCCACAGTCGCCCTATTCACGATACGGCTACGGCTCACTTGGCGATAACGCCACATCCGCACAGCGCGCCATGGGCGGCGTCGGCTACGCCATGAACTCCGGCCGACAGATCAACGTCATGAATCCCGCGAGCTATGCTGCCATCGACTCCCTCACATTCCTCTTCGACATGGGCGTCGACCTCAACAACCTCTGGACCACCGAAGCCACCTCCGCCGGCACCAACCACGGCAAGAAACTCGGAGGCGGACTCGACTACGTCACCCTCCAGGTGCCCCTCACCCGATGGGGAGGCGCAAGCGTCGGCTTGCTTCCCTTTTCAAGCGTAGGCTATTCCTTCGGCGACCAGATTCTCAACGGCACACAGGCACGTCAGGGCTCCGGTGGCATCAATCAGCTCTACCTCGGAATCGCAGCACGTCCCTTCAAGGGCTTCTCGCTCGGCGCCAACGTATCCTACCTGTTCGGCAACATCACACACGACACATACGCCTACACCTCATCCGGTTCCGTATCCCTCTTCGAGCGTGTGATGGAAGTGAAGGACTATCACCTCGACTTTGGAGTCCAGTACTCCTATAATATCGACCGACGCAACCGCCTCACGGCTGGCATCACTTTCTCGCCCGGCAAGGCTCTCCTCGGTCGCTCCATAGGGCTTATGTACGACACCAACAAGGACGCCGCCCCCGACACCGTCGCCAACTTCTCCATGCGTCGCCGCAACTCACTCCCCGACTCCTGGGGTTTAGGAATCAACTGGCAGTGGAACGAGCGGCTTATGGTCGAAGCCGACGCCACAATCCAGCAGTGGAGCAAGGCTCGCTACTCATCGATCGAAGGATTTGAGGACAACCGTTTCGTCAACCGTTACAAAGCTGCCCTCGGCGCTCAGTACATCCCCCACCCGCGCGGATCCTACCTCCAGCGCGTGCAGTACCGCTTCGGCGTTTCCGCCACCCGCGACTACTGGACCGTGCAGGGCAACACTGTCCGTGAGTACGGCATTCATGCAGGTTTCGGTCTCCCCACCCCCACATCCAAGACGATGATCAACATCGGCGTCGAGTACCGTCACCGCCAGGCTCACCCCAATCCTCTCGTCAAGGAGCAGTACCTGCTCGTCACGCTCGGCGTCAACTTCAACGAGCTGATGTTCTTCCAGAACAAGCTCCGCTGATTCCGTCATCCCCAATTTCTCCCCCTCAGCGGTGCCCTCGTCCCCATCATCCCCCTGTCGGTTGCTCCGGCTGCTGCCTCTTCTGGCAGTGGCTTTGATAGCCGTGTGCGCTCTTCCCTCATGTGGCGAGGAGAAGCATTCCACCATCGCCGACGTCGACCCCGAGACGTTCCCCACCATGCTCACCTCCGACGTCTCCACGCTCGTCAGCGATTCCGGCTACACCCGCTATCACATCACCACCGATCTCTGGCTCATGTACGACGAGGCATCCGACCCCCACTGGACATTCCCCACCGGGCTCGACATGGAGAAATACGACAACGACATGCGCGTCGACGCCACTTTCGTATGCGACTCTGCCGTCTACTATTCCAACCGCCGTCTGTGGGAATTTGTCGGCAACGTCCGCATGCTCAACACCGCCGGCGACCGCTTTGCCACACAGATCCTTTTCTGGGATCAGAACGCCCGCAAGGTCTATTCCGATTCCTTCATCCACATCGAGCGCCTCGACCGCACCCTTGAAGGCTACGGATTTGAGTCAAACGAATCTATGACGGCTTACACCATCAACCACCCCACAGGCATCTTCCCCGTTAATCCCGATGCACGTCGGCAACAGTCAGCCGCCGCGGCACCGGCTGACTCCATAGCCCCCGACTCAGCCTCCGCCGCCCCCGTCATCGGCAGGGCTGGCCGTCAGGCTCGTCGCGCGGCTGCCACCACCCCCGCGACGGCTCACGCCACCCCCCGCAACGACGCCGATCTGCGCCCCGTCAAGGCTCCCGCACGCGCCACCTCCACCACTCGCCCGCGTCCCGTCGGAGCCCCGGCGCGCGTCAGCAAATCTTCGGAGGAGCCTCTGCAGGCCACTCCCGTCCGCAACGTCCAAAAGCCTCCCACTCGAAAGAAATGAACTGGATTATCATAGCCCTGGTTTCGCTCATCCTCTCCGCCTTCTTCTCCGGCAGCGAGATTGCCTACGTCACATCCGACCGCGTCCGCGCCGAGATCGACATGAAGAAAGGCGGACTCCTCAGCCGAATCCTCGACGTCTTTTATAATCACTACAACTTCTTTATTACCACCATCCTCGTCGGCAACAACGTAGTCCTCGTCATCTACGGCATGGGAGCGGCTGCGCTGCTCAATCCATGGCTCGAAGCCAACATCCCCAACGAAGGCATGGTGCTCGTCTGCTCCACACTAATCTCCACAGGCGTCATACTCCTTACCGGCGAATTTTTCCCGAAAATCATCTTCCGCATCGACCCAAACCGGTCTCTCCGCCTCGCCGCACTCCCCCTCTGGCTCTTCTACGTCCTCCTCTATCCCGTCACCCTGTTCACCACATGGCTCTCCCGACTCCTCATGCGCCTCTGCGGCGTCCGTGACGAGGAGCGTCATGACGGACTTCTGTCAGTGGGCGATCTCAACCAGTACCTCGAGCGCACGATCGACGACAACACCGATCAGACTCAGGTAATCGAAAACGAAGTGAAGATTTTCCATAACGCGCTCGACTTCTCATCCATCCATCTTCGCGACTGTATGACGCCACGCAACGAGATCGTTGCCGTCGACATCACCGACACCACCCGCCAGCAGCTTTCCGACCTCTTCACCGAGTCAGGACGCTCCAAGATTATCGTCTACCGCGACGACATTGACAATGTCCTCGGCTACATCCACGTCTCCGAGCTGTTCGACCCCGACGCCGACTGGCGCCGATGCATCAAGCCCGTCGGATTTGCACCCGAGACTCTCCTTGCCAACAAGATGATGCGCCGCCTCCTCACCGAAAAACGCTCCATGGCAATCGTAGTCGACGAATTTGGAGGCACCTCCGGACTCGTCACCCTTGAAGATCTCGTTGAAGAAATATTCGGCGACATTCAGGACGAGCACGACACTGCCGATGTCCCCGCCCGCGAGGTCAGCCCCGGAGTGTGGGAGATCTCGGGACGTGCCGAAATCCAGCTTCTCAACGAGACCCTCCATCTCGACCTCCCCGAGGACGACGATTACCAGACGATTGCAGGCTACATCCTCAACTCCACCGGCACGATCCCCGACGTCGGCGAATCCGTTGACATCGACGGGCATCGGCTTGAGATTTTGCGCAAGTCAGCCAACCGCCTTGAGCTTATCCGCCTCTCCCCCCTCCCCTCCGACCCCGGTGGCGTGTGCG
>CAMWPM010000085.1 GCA_947176235.1 uncultured Bacteroidales bacterium
AATGGCTGATTGTTTTATTATTGGAGTTGAATTTCTTATATCGAACTCACGTTAACTTAAGTAATAATTGGTTTATATTGCAAAAATAGGAATAAATCCTTAGGAAATCAATGCACGCAGAAACAAACAAGGCATCGTGTCGCGTTTTTTTTGACACAATGCCCTGTTTTATTCTGACTTAGTTGATCCGGGTTCGGATCCGCTCTTATTTTTGTTTACTGGAGCGTTCCTGCCTCAGCCTGCTGAATCATCTGCTTGTTGGCAGTGATGTAGATTTCTACTCGGCGGTTCTGGGCGCGTCCTTCAGGAGTATCGTTTGATGCGATATAGTCCGCCATCGGTACACCTTGTGCGGTCATACGTGTCGGCGACACTCCGCAGTTCACCAGATAGGTCAGCACTGCGTCCGCACGTCCGTTGGCTACGCGCTCGTTCACCTGATAGCTGCCCGTATTGTCGGTGAAGCCGAAAATCTGTACATTCGTGTCGGGGTTATTGAGAAGCGAGGTGGCGAAGCGTGACAGATCTGCCTTTGCCGATGCGCTCAGCGATGTGCCGTTGGTCGGGAAAAGGATCCCGCCGTTGAAGGTCACCTTGATCGCCTGCAGTCCGTTGTCGTCAGTCACCTGCTCCACCTGTGCCTGCTGGGCAAGCTGTTCTTCAAGCTCTTTCTGCTGCTTGTCCATCTTCTTGCCGATGAGCACGCCTGCGCCGGCACCTACGCCTGCGCCGATTGCAGCGCCGATCGCAGCACCCTTGCCGCCGCCGATAAGCGCGCCTAAGCCTGCGCCTAATGCAGCACCGCCTCCGCCTCCGATGGCTGCGCCTTTACCTGTGTTTGTCCATGATGAGCACCCGGTTGTCGAGAAAAGCAGCGTAACTGCCAGAAGCGATGATGTCGCAAGCTTGAAGAATTTCATAATTATAGTCTGTTTTTTAGTTAGAAATTTCAGTTTTTTGTGTATCTGTGTGCAAAGATAACAATCGACCGCGGCATTTTTCTTGCTCACCATTAAAAAAATTTTTCAAAAATTTTGACAGTGCCATGAGAAATAACCCGCTCTTATGTGTTATTTTTGTAAATATTTTATCGATATGGCTAATTCCAACTTCATAGATTACGTAAAAATTTTGTGTCGCTCCGGTAAGGGCGGCGCCGGTTCCCGTCACTTCTACCGTGCCAAATACGTTCCCAAGGGTGGTCCCGACGGAGGCGACGGCGGTCGTGGCGGCCACATCATCCTGCGTGGCAACAAAAACATGTGGACTCTTCTCCCCCTCAAATATCGCCGCCACATTTTCGCCGGCAACGGCGAAAGCGGTTCGGGAGGACGTAGCTTCGGCAAGGATGGCGACGACGTGATCGTCGACGTTCCGTGCGGCACCGTCGTTTTCGATGCCGAAACCGGCGAATATCTCGCCGAAGTCACTTCCGATGGTGAGGAAGTGAAGCTTCTGCGCGGCGGCCGTGGCGGCTTGGGCAACTGGCACTTCAAGTCTTCCACCAACCGCACCCCCCGCTATGCTCAGCCGGGCGAACCGGCTATCGAGAAGTCCGTAATTCTGGAATTGAAGATGCTCGCCGACGTCGGTCTCGTCGGATTCCCCAACGCCGGCAAGTCCACTCTCCTCTCCGCAGTCTCGGCAGCTCGCCCGAAGATTGCCGACTATCCCTTCACCACCATGGAGCCTCAGCTCGGCATCGTTCCCTACCGCGACAACCGTTCATTTGTGATGGCCGACATTCCCGGCATCATCGAGGGCGCCAGCGAAGGCAAGGGACTTGGACTGCGCTTCCTTCGCCACATCGAGCGCAACGCCGTGCTCCTGTTCCTCGTCCCGGCTGACGCCACCGATATCGTAGGCGAATACAACATCCTTCTCCGCGAGCTAGAGCAGTTCAACCCAGAATTGATGGACAAGGAGCGCGTGCTGGCTATCTCCAAGAGTGATATGCTCGACGACGAACTGATTGCCGAGATCTCCGCCACTCTCCCGGAAGGTCTTCCCCACGTGTTCATCTCCTCTGTCACCGGTCAAGGCATCTCGCAGCTTAAGGACGTTCTGTGGCGCGCTATCACCGACGACCGCAACCGCATCACCGACACCACGATCACCCACCGTCCACTCGACGGCCATCATCGAGTGCGCGAAGAGGACGAATTTATTTTCGAGAACGTCCCCGCCCCCGACGACACCGATGAAGAGCTCGACGATGAGATCTACGCCGACGCCGACGATTACTTCGAGGATGGCGAGGAGCCGTATGAGTGGGACGAGGACATTGATCCCATCGACCCCGACGACCTGCTCTGATCGCCGTAGCGGCTTATCGGCTGACGGCGCAATGTTCGCGCCACATCACCCTTCACGCAGACAGTCAGTGTATCCTGCACCGTCATCCCTTTTCTCTGAGAGTCAACCTTATTGAGCACCGCAATTTCGATTTCGGTGCTCTTTTTTTGGTCATGTCACTCGGAAAAGCTAATTTTGCGCATTATTAATGTATATTGACTATGTTACGCCGTATCATATCCACAGCTTTTGCCGCAGTCATCCTTTTTGCGTCGGCAGCCAATCTTGATCTTCCCGTTAAGACCGTCGGAGGTAAGACCTACTATTATTATCGTGTCCGTCAGTCCGAGACTCTTTTCTCCCTCTCGCGCAAACTCGGTGTCACCCAGGAGGACATCATCAAGTTCAACCCTGCCGTTGCCGACGGACTGAAGGCGAACACCACCCTCTACTTCCCCACTCAGTATTTCGACGCACTTGATCCCGCTCCCGCACCCGCCGAATCCGTGTCTGAGTCAGAATCCGCTGATCTCGACAACAATGACACGCAGAATGTCGATGCCACAAAGCGTGATGAAGAAGAGCTTCAGCGTAGAATTGCCGAGATGAAGCAAAAAGAAGAAGTGCTTAGGAAGAATGAAGAGGAGTTGAAGCGGAAAGGCGAAGAAGTCCATAACGAGATCGATCGCATCCGCCGTCACCGCGACAACAATAAGTCTGTCGCCACCGATCAGACGATAACGCAGGCATCTTCCTCCCGCACCGGGCGTCCGTCCACCATCACCCACGTTATCCAGAAAGGCGAGACCCTCTTTGGACTTGCCTATCGCAACGGCACCACCGTCGACGCCATCATTGCTGCCAATCCGGGATTGGATTCCAAATATTATCAGGCAGGACGCACCATAGTCATCCCCGTCAACTCCGACGGTTCCGATCTCGACGTTTCTGTTGACGAGGTAGCATCCACCCCTTCCGTTACAGTCACAATCCCCGACAGCAACGGCAATGTCGGAGTATATGAGAACGACGATACTGCTGACGCATCCGCCGACGGCGACGAGCTTGTTGCTGAAGTCGACGAAGCCCCCGACACCCTTGTCATCGCCGTGATGCTTCCATTCGAGCTTGCTGAGACAGAGCTGTCCAAGACCACGCAACGCTACATGGAGTTCTACCGCGGATTCCTTCTTGCCGCCGACTCACTCAGCCATAACGGCGATCCGGTCATGATCCGAGCCATCGATACATCCGTCACCCCCGATGCCCTCGCCTCCCTCCTCCGCACGCCTGCAATGGAAGAAGTCGACGTATTCGTAGGTCCCGAGGATGCCGACCAGTTGCAGGCGATTGCCGAGACCGCGCTCACCAACGATTCCCGGCTCTTCAACATCTTTGCCGTACGCGACGACCGCTATCTCTCCAATCCCGCAGTCATACAGGCAAACATCCCCCACACCGACATGTACAGTCGTGCGATCTCCCACTTCCTCTCCGCCTACCCCGCCGGAGAAGTGACCCCCGTATTCATCTCGCGCATCGACGGAGCCGCCGACAAGATCGCATTCACCGATTCCCTCCGCGCCCACCTCAAGGCCGACGGCAGATTCTTCAAGGAAATCAACTTCCACGGCGTACTCACCCGCGATGACCTTTCATCTCTCTCCCCCTCCGAATCCTACGTATTTATTCCCGTCACCGGGCAGCGCTCCGAATTTACCAAATTCGCTCCCGCACTCCGTGAATTCCGCGACGAATCTCCCGCCACATCTCCCGTACGCCTCTTCGGCTACCCCGAATGGGTGACATTCCGTGGCGACACCTACGACCTCCTTTGCGACCTCAATTCCACCATCTACGCCCGCTACTACACCGACCCCGACGACTACCGCGCACGCCGCGTCACGCAGTCCTTCGACCGTTGGTTCGACACTCCGATGACCGACGCATTCCCCTCACAGGGTCTCCTCGGATTCGATGTCGCCACATTCCTCATTCGCGCACTCCGCGACAATCAAGGCGACTTCTCCGAGCCCGCAACGCCCTACTCCGGCATTCAGTGCGACTTCCGGCTCGTTTCTCCACGCCCCGTGGCGGAAGATGCCGAGCCCAGCGCCGGACTCGTCAACAATGCCCTTTACATCATCAACTTCCGTCCCGGTGGTATCGTCGATCGTATCACCCTTTGATTTCAATCCATGACGATGTTCCGCCCCCGCACCATCCGCGCCATCCTGCTGTCAGTCCCACTGCTCCTCTCATCAATCCCCTCACGCGCCGACAACCACTATCGACCTCACATATCCGTCGGCGCCCACGGTGGCGTGACACTCTCGGAAGTGACATTCTCACCCACCGTAAAGCAAAAATTCCTCCAGGGCTCCACTATGGGAGCATCATTCACCTACGCCGAAGAACGCCATGTCGGACTCCGTGGCGAGATCAATCTCACACAGCGCGGCTGGTCCGAGGACTTCGAAGAACATCCCTTCTCATTCTCCCGCAGTCTCACCTACGTGGAGATGCCGATCATGACCCACATCTTCTTTGGTCCCCGCACATTCAAATTCCACTTCAACCTCGGACCTCAGATTGGCTACATGCTCTCCGAAAGCACCTCCGCCAACTTCGATTACCACGACCCCGGCAAAGTCCCCGGTTTCCCCAACATCAATCGCTACACTGAGCAATACACCGCCCCGATCCACACACGCTTCGACTATGGAATTACAGCCGGGTTCGGCATCAGTGCAATCATTCGTAAACGCCACGCTGTCAACCTCGAAGGACGCCTTTACTACGGACTTGGCAACATTTTCCCCGCCACCAAACGCGACACCTTCGGCGCCTCCCGCAACCTCACCATCGCGATCACCCTCGGCTACACCTTCCGCCTCCACTAATTCCACGCAGCACCACCCTACGCTTTCACACAATTACCCATAATCCCACCATCCAAGTGTATGGGCGCATAATCCCAGCGTAGGGGCGCAATATATTGTGCCCGCACCCCGCAGGCATCCCCTCCCATTGCCCCCAAAACAACCCAAACATCTCCCCACTCTCATCAGTCCCAAAGCTCCAAACTAACTCCCCTTGTGCCGGAGGCACAACACCGATTGCACTCCCAAGAGGGTGCCGATTCCCGAGTAAACACGGCTACTGAGCCGTAGGCGAGGTGTCCGGGGACAACAGCCCCTAAAAAGAAAGGCGCTCCGAATGGCCGTCGATTGTATTCACCCCGAGCAACAACATCACTCCCCTACAACCCTTGTGCCGGAGACACAACATCTTGTTAACCCGGCGTGGTAACACGCCGGGAACAACCCCTCCCAACTCTCCTCTCTCCCTCCTTGTGCCGGAGGCACATCCCTGATGTTAACCCCGAGCGGTGACGCTCGGGGTAGCAACCAAATTAAAGAATCCCAGCCCCTGCAGGGCTGTACTACTTCTTCCCGCCATTGCGCGAAGTTTCAATCCTCCAACAATACTGCATCATGCATTGTGCATCATGTATTGTGCATCGTGCATCGTGCATCATGCATTGTGCATTGTGCATCGTGCATTGTGCAT
>CAMWPM010000086.1 GCA_947176235.1 uncultured Bacteroidales bacterium
CCTCTTCCCCCCTCACTCCAACCTTCTTCAATGAAGCTCTTTGGAGTTCGCGCTCGCTTGTCGACGGCAAGGCTGGCGTAGTCAGCCCCGTCGGTGCGAGCTCCAGAGCGAACCTCCAAAAAACTCTTAACTTCTCACTTCTAACCTTAATGCGCCTCATCCCTGCCATAACCCTTATTCTCGCGCTCCTTTCCGCTGCATGCTCCGGCACCGCCCGGCGTGCCGCACGCGCCGACATGTCACGCGCCGAAGCCCTCTTCGACTCCCTCCCCGACTCCGCCATCGCCATCCTCTCCGACATCCCCCCCTCTCAGCTTGGCAGAGCCGACCGTTCACGCCTCGCCGTTCTGCAGGCGGAAGCTCGCTACAAAGCCGGATTCGATGACACCGCTTCGTCAGCTCTCGATTCGGCAGTCGACTACCTGCGTCTGCGCTTCTCTCATCCCCTCCGCGCCAGTGCCTATCATCTCTCTGCCATTCAAGCTTGTAATCGTGGCGACTATTCACGCGCTGTTCTATCTCTCCTCAACGCCGAGAAATCAGCCGAACTTACTTCCGATTCCCTCCGCCTTGCACTCATCTACCGCTCCCTCGCCGATTGCTTCACGAACCTTGGTGATTTTCTGACGGCTCATGCTTATTACAGAAATTCTTACTTTTTGTTCGAAAAACTACACTCCTCTCGTTATACTCCCTATGCCTTATACGACTTGGCAAAGTCTCACCTCAATATTTACGATTTAGATTCAGCATTATTTCTAACTGATACTCTCTCTATTATTGCGGCAAAAATAGGTGACCGAAATCTTATTGACTATGCCGGTCAGCTCAAATTTCGCATGTTATTCAGCTCAAAACGCTATAAGGATGTAATCATGAAATATCAAGAAGGAATTAATCCGATTACTACTTCTGATTCCTTAAAAAACTGGTATTTTATAGGTCTAAGTTCTTTGCTTGAAGGAGATATAGAGTCGGCTAAGAAATTCAATAAATTGATACTAAATCACCCGGCTGCCAATACCATTGATATTGTAACACATCACTATCTTGATGCACGATTAAAGAGAGAAGCCGGTGATTACAAGAGTGCAATTAGTCTCTACGATTCTATTCAACGCCACAACAACGATTTATTTCTTAATTATTACACAAGTCCACTTACTTCTACGCTTTTCAAGTACCATACATACGAGCGCCAACTGGCTAATCATGAAATACGAAATCAACATTTTTTGATATGGATAATCATTACCATATCATTGGTAATAATCTGCTCGTTTTCATTTTTATTTATTTATCGTGAACGTCAGCACAAAGCCCGACTCACGGCTCAGTACACGGCTCTGTGCGAATTTCAGAATCGACTTGCCAATCTTCAGGAGCGTTTCGATGCGTCTGATTCACGTTATAAAAACAAAGAATTAGATACAATTAATCAGCTTTACACTGCCCTTTATGCTTCACCTCAACGTAAAAACCTTAAAGACTCTTTGATTCGACACATAACAGCGGGCTTGAAACGAATGCAGTCCGATGAAGTTTCAGCAGAGATGGCACGGATCATCGATATTGACACGGATGGTGCCTTTTCCCAATTCCGCCGTGAATTTCCCGATTTGAATCCGGAGGATTATAAGCTTGTTCTTTATGTCGCTGCCGGTCTTTCTGTCTATTCGATTGCAGTCCTCCTCGACATAAAGATTGAGACTGTCTACAATCGTCGTTCTCGTTTACGCCGTCGCTTATCTACCATTGATCCGATTAAAGCTGATCATTATAAAGGGAGATTCATTTAGAGCGGCATAACATTCACTCTTGTGAATAGTTTCGCCAATCTTTCGGATGAAATTTTTATGTGATAGGTCGTTTTTTTGCCATGATAGGAAAATTTCTTAATTCATGGCTTATATCTTGTTGTTTTAATGCAACTTAAGATTTATGATGATAGGTCGTTTTATTGCCATGATATGATGAAGTTCTCGTTTCTTTACCCTAACTTTGTCTCATCATAAACGCTCAAAACCTCATTATCATGTATCGTATCATCACCGTTTTTCTTCTATTGTTATTATCTCAAAATTTTCTATTTGCCGATAATAATAAAGGGTCAAATACCGACATCCCTATTACAAATACTACAGAACAAGACCCTCCGGTAGTACGTCCACGCATGCCATCTAACCGGGTAATTTGGTTGCATTACGATGTCGCTCAAGGTCGCTGTTCTTTCGATATTCCGGCAGGTATCGAAGTCCTTGACGTCACCATCATTCTCGATGGTTGCATCTACTTTGAAGCTATCGTTACTCCAGAAGAGCCTTCTTTTCCCCTCTCATTAATCCCCGGCTCCTATTCCATCTGTTGCCAATCTGATGCTGGACGCCTTTTCTCTGCCTCATTCACTATAGAATGATATTTCCATATCTATTAACCCTTTAATTTTATCAATTATGACTGACAAAATTAATCGCATCGCGACGTTCATCAATTCGCTGCCCGCCGACAAAGGACTCGGCGACTGCAACTCAACTCTCCCTCATCGTTGCATTTAGATTAATCCGTTTTTTATATTTCCCTACTCTGCTCCATTTACTATCACCAAATATTCTACTGAATCTCCTGTCCTCCTGTCTTTTATAATTCATTTAATATCACAATATTACAATATAAATCTATTAATTATGCTATTGAAACCCTTATCTTCCTGATGATATATTTTCCCCAAAAAAAATTCATTATTGGTGTTATATTTGCACCCCTTGGGTGTCTTATAGTCGAACAGATATCTTTTCAGTTCACCTGACCGCTTAACCAATCATCACTAATCGCTTGTATTTATGCACAAATCGTCCATCCTCTTAGCCTCCTTAGTCCTCTCGGCGCTCCCTGCTGTGGCGCAGACTCCCGCCGACTCCATCACTTCTGCCCCCGACAGCATCCCTGATCAGAAGCTCGGCGAACTTGTCGTTACCGCCGAACGAGGCTGGTTCGAGGACGGCAAAGCCAACTTCATCCCCACTAAACGAGAAAAACAGTTCTCCAACTCCCCCGCTTCTCTCATCGATGCCATGCATCTGCCTATGCTCGACGTTAAAGATGGGACAATCGGCACTATCGACGGTAAGAGCGTTTCGATTTTCATTGACGGAGTTCCCGCCGATGATATTGACATGAAGTCTTTCGTGTCTAAGGACGTGAAGCGCGTGGAGTACATTGTCAATCCCACCGATCCCCGTTTCAATGGCGCTGAGCGTGTCATCAACTTCATCATGGTGAAATACCTCGTCGGTGGTGCCACCAATCTTTATGGGTTCTATGGTTATCCCGGTAATCATGTCTCCGGCACCGTGTCATCCAAACTCGTCTACAAGAAAATGACCTACGGTATCTTGCTTGATGGATCGCGCACCAACGTCACCGGAAACAAGAACATAGGTGAATTTCGCTACAACGACATTTATTACGCCGGAAAGTTGTATGATGAAATCGCCGAGCAGAAATATGAAAACTATTCCTGGGAGTTCGATGATTTCGTGTTTGCCGTCAACGCCCGCTACAACACCACCAACTTCTGGATGAGGCATACTTTCTCCCTTAATGATGAAGGTCTCGACGAGACTTTCGATGGAACAAGCACCTGGTCGGAAAATCTTTTTGACTCAGAGCATACCTGGCGCGACAGCAGGTCATCCGATCTTAGCCCTCAGATCAATGGCACATACAACTATCAGATTCATCCCAAGCTTCATCTCTCCGCCGGATGGACTTATCTCCACTCCGACAAACACGCCACTCAAAACAGCATTTTCGGGCAGGCTCCCGAGATTTACAACAGTACCGACGAGAATATCGACAAGTTCACGTTTGGAGTGCGCCCCACTTTTAATCCTAATCGCTTCCTGACCTTCCAGATTAGTATGGATTATGCGCTCACCGACTATCTCACTGCCTATGCCGGGACATCTGATGCACGCATGAATCTCCGCAATCAGACGGTTAAGGCGGATTTCACAGGGTATTGGCGACCCTCCGGTAAGTTCTCCCTTCTTCTCCGTCCGGGTCTCACCTCTACTCTGATGAAAATCGGCGACGTCAGCCGCTCGCAAGTGGATCCAACTTTCGACACCTCTGTCAACTGGCAGATTTCGCGCAGACTGTCATTTACCGCTTACTCTTACTATAGAATTACATCTCCATCCTCTCAGCAGTCCAATTCCGCACCTGTGCAGCTTACTCCCCTCCTCTGGACTGTCGGCAATCCGTATCTGAAAAACACTGACCACACATATTATAGTGCATCGTTGTCATATCTGCCATCCAACTGGCTGAATATAGGGCTTTCCTATGGTTTATCCCATGTAAAGAATTTGATTGTCGACCTGCATGAGGCTGCTCCGGCTGAAATGGGGGGTCTTTTATCCTCCAACATCAACGCACCGGATTACAATTCTCATTATTTTAATCTCAACATTAATGCCCGATTCCTTGACAATCGGTTGAATTTCCGTTTTAGGCCACGTTACGAGCACGAACACTGCGGAGTGGGGTACTTCAGGAATCTTGACGAGATAGGATTCCACGCAAGTGGCGAATTTTCCTTTGGTGATTTCCGTTTTGAATTAGAATATCGTTCTCCAAGTAAATATCTTGGGGACTCTGGCATGTCCAAATCTTTTAGAAAAAGCGACTTGAACGCAACTCTCACCTTCAGCCGCGGGAATCTTTACATCAGAGCGCAGGTCGGCGACTTCTTCCACCGGTATAGTTGGACGAGGACTCTGTATCGTTCCCCCAACTACAATTATGATTCCAGCGAAGCTCTCCGGTCTTTTGGTCGCCGATTCTCGCTAAGTTTCACATATACATTCGGTTGGGGTAAAAAGGTTGATCAAAACATCGACATCTCATCCGGTGCCGGCGTCGAATCCTCCGTCCGAAAATAATTATCCTCCTTGCTATCATCCTCAATCCCACTCCTGATGAGATTCAAATGTTATCGACAGCTCGAACACTCTGACTGCGGGCTTACATGCATCAGGATGGTAGCCCGGCACTACGGCACACGCGCTTCCCTGCGCTATCTCCACTCTATCGCCGACCTCAACCGGCTCGGCATGTCGATCCGCGACATTACCGGCGTCTCGTCCGCAACCAGCTCCAGCTCTCCGTCTGATCCCCCAACTCCGCCGATTTTGCAATCCCGCCATAAATCACTAACTTTGCATTGTGCATCCTGCATTCTGTCAACGCACTTTGCGCCTCTGCGTGACACTATCACCCAATAATTGTGAATTATGAATTGTGCATTGTGAATTACATATCCCCTCCATGCCCTTCCGAATTATCAACCCCGACCAACACGCCGACAGCTTCCTGCAGGAATGGGCAGGAGGAAGCCCCACCATAACCGCCTGTACATCCGGATCAACAGGCGCCCCCAAACAGATCTCTCTCCCCCGCACCGACCTCATTTTTTCCGCAAAGGCTACGCTTGACTTCTTCAAGATCAAGCATAATTCTGTGATGGTCTGCCCCCTGTCAGCCTCCTACATCGCCGGCAAGATGATGATCGTCCGAGCCCTTCTCTCCGATTCCACCCTCATCTTCCTCCCCCCCGGCACCCAAACCCACAACCCGACTCGTAAACACAACGGACGCGGACGAAGAGAACAGGGGTGGCG
>CAMWPM010000087.1 GCA_947176235.1 uncultured Bacteroidales bacterium
TGCGATTCATCTATTGAGTCAGGAGTTAGGAGTTAGGAGTTAGGAGTTAGGAGTTGGGAGTTAGGAGTTAGGAGTTGGGAGTTAGGAGTTGGGAGTTGGGAGTTGGGAGGGTTGGGGTTATTTTTTTTCGGGGTGGAGGCGGCCGACGAGGGTGACGCCTCCGACGGTGGATTCGTCGAGCTTGACGAAGATCTCGGTGCCGAGGGGGAGGTAGAGGTCGACGCGTGATCCGAATTTGATGAATCCCATGTGATCCTCAATTGAAGCGTCGTCGCCCGGCTGTGCGTAGGTGACGATGCGTCGTGCCATTGCTCCGGCAATCTGACGCATTAGTATCTTCTGTCCGTCGGGGGTCTCGATGACCACGGTGGAACGCTCGTTTTCGGTGGATGACTTCGGGAGCCAAGCAGCCATGAAGCGTCCGGGATGGTGGGTGGTGTAGATTACCTTACCGTTGACGGGGAACCAGTTGGCGTGGACGTTGAGGACGCTCATGAATACTGAAACCTGGATTGTGGGGCAATGGAGGTACTCGTCCTCGAATGTCTCTTCGAGTGCGACTACTTTTCCGTCGGCGGAAGCAACGACGGCGTTGGTCTGGTCGCCGTGGAAGATGCGGTGGGGGGAGCGGAAGAAGTTGACGACGAGGAGGAAGAACACCGCGGAGATGACGCTCACGGAGACGGTGAGCAAGGGGAGGTGTCCGAGCCATATCCAGAGGGGGATGTTGATGGCGAGCAACACCAGCGCGATAACGATGATGATCTCGGTGCCTTCGGTATGGATTTTAACTCGCATTGTGGATCAAATGGTTAAGAAAAAAAGAAACTGGAGAGTGAATTAAACGGTGGGATGGGGAGAGGGTGGTGGTGCGGGGGGATCAGCGGCGACCGCCTTTCTTCTGCTGCTCGCGGAGACGACGCTGCTGCTCGCGCTGCATTTCCTCCATGCGTGCCATGAATCCGGATTTCTTGCGTGGTTTTGCGGCATTTTCGAGCATGCGCTGGCGCACTTTTTTCTCGTCGACGCAACGGCGGAAGATGTAGGTCTGGACGATGGTGATGAGGAGCGAGAGGAAGTAGTAGTAGCTGAGGCCTGCGGCGTAGTCGTTGAAGAAGAAGAGGAACATGACCGGCATGAGGTACATCATCCATTTCATCGCGGGCATGGATGCCTGGGATGGCTGGTTCTGCATGTTGATGCGGGTGTAGATGATGTTGACGGCGGTCATGAGTAGACAGAAGAGTGAGACGTGGTTGCCATAGAAGGGTATGGAGAAGGGGAGTGTGGCGATGACGTCGGGGGCGGCGAGGTTGTGCGCCCAGAGGAATGACTGTCCGCGAAGCTCGATGCATGACGGGAAGAACCAGAACATGGCGACGAGGATGGGCATCTGGAGAAGCATGGGGAGACATCCGGAGAATGGTGAGGCTCCGGCTTTGGAGTAGAGTGCCATGGTCTTCTGATTGCGCACCATCGCGTTCTCCTGACCGGGGTATTTGTCGTTGATCTCCTTGATCTCGGGGGCAAGGACGCGCATCTTTGCCTGAGACATGAAGCTCTTGTAGGTGAAGCCGAAGAGGAGGATCTTGATGAATACGGTGAGGAGGAGGATGATTATGCCGTAGTTGGAGATGAATCCGCCGAGCCAAGTGAATACGGGGATGATGATGAGGGTGTTGATCCATCGGATGATGGGCCATCCGAGTGGGATGAGGCGTGTGAGCTGGAGATCCTCGGGGGTGTCGACGGTGTCGTCGAGGGAGGCGAGGAGGGGATAGAGGTTGGGCCCGGTGAAGATGTCGATGGTGACGGGTACGGTGGATGATGAGCTATAGTCGAGAGTGGCGGCGACGGACATGTTCTTGACGTCGTCGGGGGAGTCGTGGAGCGGTTCGGAGGATAGTTCGGCGGAGGTGAAGGAGTTGCGCGGGATGGCGACAACGGAGAAGAACTGGTTCTTGAACGCGATCCACTTGACGCGCTGGTTGAGAGACTCGTGGTCGCGTTTGTTGGCGCTCATCTCGTCGGGGGAGTCGCCAAGGAACTTGTAGGTGAGTGCGGAGTTGCGTTCTTCGAAGGTACGCCCAGATTCGTTGCGTGCCATGGTGTAGTCCCAGTTGAAGTCAGCAGAAGCGACGCTTGACGGGATGATATCGGTCATACCTGACTGAACGACTTCGAGGGTGGTGATGTAGGATCCGGGACGTAGGGTGTAGCGCATGCCCCAGGTGGCTCCTCCAGCGAGATCCATCTTCATGAGGACGGTGGAGTCGTTCTCGATGACGGGAGTGAAGTAGAAGTCGGAGGTGCTGAAGCGCTGTGAAGCGGATGTGAGGGTGAAGCTGTAGGCTGACTTGAGGGGCTGGATAACTGAAACGAGGGCGGTGTCGCCGTCGAAGTATGTGTCGTAGTTCTTGAGTGTGGCGCGTGAGATGACTCCTCCGTGGGATGAGAGCTCGAGTGCAACGAGGTCGTTCTGTAGGATTACGGTCTCGTCGTTGCCGGCGAGGTAGCGGGCGAACGAGCGGTAGCGGCTACCGACGTTGACGGCATCACGGATAGCCTGGACAGCGGCTTTCTTAGCGGAGGTGGGGAGTGACTCGGGGAATCGACCGGAGAGGACGTCGGCGACGGGGATTACGCTGCCTCCGGCATCGACGGTGCCGGAAATAGCGTCGGTGGGGGAAGCGGGATCAAGGGAAAATGAGGCTGAAGCGGTGGCGAAGGTGTAGGCACCGGTGACGGAGTCGAGTGTTCCGGCGGAACGAATGACTTCGGCAAGGGAGGCTTTCTCGGCGGAGGAAATGGAGTCGAGGACGAGTGCTTCGGCGGCAGCCTTTTCGGCTTCGATGCGCTGCTGCTCGGCAATCTGCTCCTGCTCGGCGCGGCGTGCTGCGATTTCTTCTTCGCTGGGCTTGTTGAGCCACATAAAACCAAAGATTACGGCTCCCATCATGAGGAGCCCCAGAAGGGTGTTCTTGTCCATTGAGAATCGTGGGTGTGAAGGCGGGGATGCTGATTAATTACGGGAATGTAGGGGATAAACGCGGGATGGAGGGGGGTCAGGATTCGTGCTTTTCGTCGCGGTAGGCGATGGCTGCGCGGAGGAAGCTGAGGAAGATGGGGTTGGGGGAGAGGACGGTGGAGGAGTACTCGGGGTGGTACTGTGTGCCGATGTACCATCGCTTTCCGGGGATCTCGACGACTTCGACGAGGCTGCTTGCGGGGTTCTCGCCTACGCATTTCATGCCGGCTTCCTCGAATCGTGATCGGTAGTCGCTGTTGAATTCGAAGCGATGGCGATGTCGCTCGGAGACGTGGGTGGCTCCGCCGTAGGCGCGGGATGCCGCAGATCCTTCCCGGAGAGCGCAGTCGTAGGCTCCGAGTCGCATGGTGCCTCCCATGTTGCAGATGGTCTTCTGCCCTTCCATGAGGTCGATGACGGGATGGGGGGTGGAGGGGTTCATCTCGGTGGAGTTGGCTTCGTGGAGCCCGAGGACGTTGCGGGCGAACTCGATGACCATGCATTGCATGCCGAGGCAGATGCCGAATGTGGGGACGTCGTGCTCGCGGCACCAGCGGAGGGCGACGAATTTGCCTTCGATGCCCCGCTGACCGAATCCGGGGGCAACGATTACGCCGTCGAGGGGGGAGAGGAGTTCGTCGGCGTTGGCGTCGGTGAGTCGCTCGGAATGGATGTAGCGGAGGTCGAGGCGTCGGCCGTTGTAGGTGGCAGCCTGGAAGAGGGCTTCGTTGATGGACTTGTAGGCGTCCTGAAGCTCGACGTATTTTCCGACAAGACCGATGGTGACAACATCTTCGGCGCTCTTCATCTTAGATAGGAAGTCGAGCCAGGGCTCCATGTGGGGTTCGCCCTGTGGCTCGATGCCTGCCTTGCGTAGGACGAGCTCGTCGAGGTGCTGGGCGTGCATCATCACGGGGACTTCGTAGATGGATGGTGCGTCGACGCTCTGGATTACTGCCTCGGGGGCGACGTTGCAGAAGCGTGCGATCTTATGGAGCATGTCGGGGGGTATGACTTTCTCGGTGCGCAGGACGAGGATGTCGGGCTGTATGCCGACTTCCTGGAGCTGCTTTACGGAGTGCTGCGTGGGCTTTGTCTTGAGCTCTTTAGCGGCTCGGATGTAGGGGACGTAGGTGAGATGGAGGCAAACGCAGTCGTCGCCGAGCTCCCATCGGAGCTGTCGGACGCTCTCGATGAAGGGGAGGGATTCGATGTCGCCGACGGTGCCGCCGATTTCGGTGATTACGAAGTCGAATTTTCCGGTGTTGCCGAGCATCTTTACGTTGCGCTTGATTTCGTCGGTGATGTGGGGAACGATCTGGACGGTCTTGCCGAGGTAGTCGCCGCGGCGTTCTTTGTCGATGACGCTCTGATAGATGCGTCCGGTTGTGACGTTGTTGGCGCGAGTGGTCTGTATGTCGGTGAATCGCTCGTAGTGTCCGAGGTCGAGGTCTGCTTCGTGTCCGTCGACGGTGACGTAGCATTCGCCGTGCTCGTAGGGGTTGAGTGTTCCGGGGTCGATGTTGATGTAGGGGTCGAATTTCTGGATTGTGACGCGGTAGCCACGAGCCTTGAGGAGGTTGGCAAGTGAAGAAGAAATTATGCCTTTTCCGAGGGAGGAAACGACACCGCCGGTCACAAATATATATTTAGTATCCACTTTGCAGATAGATAATGAGGGGTTTGACGATGATGTGAAACGCAATGCAGCATCGGATTGCGCTGAGAATGTGCCGGTTGTGGATGCAAGTGGCACGTCAGGCTGGAGAATGCATACGGTTCAACATGCAAAATTAGTAAAAATTTTTCTAAATGGCTTTATAAATGAGGAAAATTGGATGATGGGGGTGGCGTGATGGGTAGTGGGAGTTGATTTTTTTAGAAAAAATGAAAAAAAACGGAAAAAGATTTGCACGGAATAAAAAAAGGCGTTAACTTTGCGGTGCAATTTTCGGGAAGGTCATTGCAAGCGAGCAAACACGAAACCACTTGAAAGTTGAGAATGCTTCAGTAGCTCAGTTGGTTAGAGCACCTGACTGTTAATCAGGGGGTCGTTGGTTCAAGCCCATCCTGAAGCGCAAGGTCCTCAAGAGAAATCTTGGGGACCTTCTTTTGTTATCCGGAGGGGAGTTAGGAGTTGGGGGTGGGAGATGGTAAAAAAGACAGGTTTACTCTGACATGAGCAAATATTACAGCGCAGAGAAAGCGTTAATTG
>CAMWPM010000088.1 GCA_947176235.1 uncultured Bacteroidales bacterium
TTCACAGTAGCATACTGATTATGGAAAAGGCCTTTGATTTTCTGAGAGAAAACAAGGACATTGCATTTGGGACGGTTGAGAACAACCGCCCCAATCTGCGTGTATTTCAAGTGATGCTTATTAAAGGGCATACTCTGTACTTCGCCACATCTCCCCGTAAGGAAGTTTACCGTCAGCTTACTGAAAATCCAGCTGTTGAAATTCTTGGGATGAAAGGGAATATTTCAGTGAGAATGAGCGGTGATATAAAGTTTGATGTTCCGGTGGATATCCAGAAAGAGATTTACGATACGAATACTATTCTGTCGGATCTCTATCCGAGTTATGACGCGATGGTATATTGCAGTCTTAATGTTAAGGCAATAGATTATTATGATCTGACACCTCGTCCGCCACTGCTTGAACATTATGACCTATGAATCGAGCTGACCGTCTGAATATATTGATAGATGGACTGCGAAAAGAGAGTTGCGAATACGCTCAGCTCTCTATCCTAATAGTATAGCAGAAGTTGCTCATGGCGTTTATGAAAGTCCGCCCTCCAAGACCGATTGGTACCTGACAGCTTGTACCATAGAATGATGAACTGCGCGAGCTATTACAGTATAAGGGCAGCACAATTGACATCCATTCTTTGCCATGAAAAGGTTTTACGAGGGTATAAAGTAAAGAGGCTGTGTCACTGAGACACAGCCTCTTTTTTGATATAAATCTGTAGGGTTTAGTCCTGATTGAGGTTCACGCGCTTGAACGCCACTGCCACAAGACCCTTCTGAGTCTGATCCAGGAACTGACCTACCGTCAGCTTGCTGTCCTGAACGTACTCCTGCTCCATAAGGCATGACTCCTTGAAGAACTTGTTCAGACGTCCGTTGGCGATATTCTGAATCATGGCTTCGGGGAGATTAGCGGCTTTAGCCTCGGCGGTTGCCTTCATGATCTCGCGACCCTTGGCAGCTTCTTCTTCAGTGATCCAGCCCTTCGAGATGTTGCTCTCGATGTGATCCTCGCTGTCAAAATGGTTGGGGTTCAGACCTGCCTTCTTCAGTGCGGCTTCTACAGCCTTGCGCACCTGCTCCTGCTTGGTCTTTTCCACAGCCACGGCGATCTCCTGATCGATCGTTGCCTGAGGCACATCCTCACGGCTTACGGCTACGGGGTTCATCGAAGCGATCTGCATGCAGATCTCGCGACCCACCTGAGCGTCCACGTTCTCGAGGTTGAAACCTACGATTGCGGCGAGCTTATTGTTGAAGTGATTGTAGGCGGCGGTGGTCGGAGCCTCCACTACCTCGTAAGCACCGATCTCGGTCTTTTCGCCCGTCTTGCCGCTCTCCTCAGTGATGAGATCAGCCACGGTCAGACCATCTACGGTCAGAGCCTTCAGTTCCTCCACGGTCTTCACCTTGTTAGCCATGGCTAAGTCCATGAGCTTGTTGGCGAGGGCTACGAAGCCTGCGTTTTTAGCTACGAAGTCTGTCTCGCAGTTCAGCGCGAGAACAGCTGCAAATGAACCTTCGTTCTTTGCGATCACGCATCCTTCCGATGCCTGACGGTCCTCACGCTTGGCGGCTACTGCCTGACCCTTCTTGCGGAGGATTTCCACGGCTGCCTCGATGTCACCGTTAGTCTCGGCGAGGGCTTTTTTGCAGTCCATCAGGCCGGCGCTGGTAAGGTGGCGCAGCTTGGTGATTTCTGCCATTGTTACTGCCATATCTTTATTCCTTTCAGTTTAGCGTTAATATGAATGTTTTATTGTAGTCTCGGAGTGAGAGAAAAGAAATCGTCGTCCCCCGTTTGTCCCGGGGTGGGGCTGATGAGGTGACGACGATCGTGTGGCCTTTTGATTGTTTAAGTCAGCGACGCGGTTATCCGCGCCTCTTGCTGATTACTCGGCTGCTTCTTCAGCGGCTGCGGCGGGAGCCTCGGCGGCTTCCTCGTTGCGGCGGATGCGACGGCGCTCGCGGCGGGGTGCTGCTTCGCCATCTCCGGCTTCACCGGCGGCTGCAGCGTCCACCTTCTCCACCTTGCGCTCTTCGATACCCTCTGCCATTGCGCCGCACACGGTGTCGAGGATAAGCTCGATCGACTTGGAGGCATCATCATTAGCGGGGATCACGAAATCTACGTTGCTGGGATCGGAGTTGGTGTCCACGATTGCGAATACGGGGATACCGAGACGGTTAGCCTCTGCTACGGCGATGTGCTCCTTGAGCACGTCTACTACGAAGAGGGCTGAGGGCAGACGGTTCAGGTCGGCGATCGAGCCGAGATTCTTCTCGAGCTTGGCGCGCTGACGGGTGATCTGCAGCTTCTCGCGCTTCGACAGATTGTCGAATGTGCCGTCCTTGGTCATCTTGTCGATGCTGGTCATCTTCTTCACGGCTTTGCGGATCGTGGGGAAGTTGGTGAGCATGCCGCCCGGCCAGCGCTCGATCACGTAGGGCATACCTACGCTCTGTGCCTTGTCGGCTACTACCTGTTTGGCCTGCTTCTTGGTGGCAACGAAAAGAACCTTCTTGCCCGACTTGGCTATGCTCTTGAGGGCTGCGGCTGCATCCTCAAGCTTTGCTGCTGTCTTGTAGAGGTCGATGATGTGGATACCGTTGCGCTCCATGAAGATGTAGGGAGCCATGGCAGGATTCCATTTTCTTTTAAGGTGACCGAAATGGCAACCTGCTTCGAGAAGTTGTTCAAATGTGGGTGTTGACATTGTTGTGTAAGTTGTTGTTTACGTTCTGTTGGTGTTACAATCCCGTGGTAGGGAACGTGTCCATCCTGCCGGGATTTAGATACTAAACACAGGGAGCGTTCGCCGCTTTTCATGCGGCATCGAGGCTCCCTACCTCGATTTTTTGGGTGATCGGGAATAGTCCTGTTGTCAGACTCGTTCCCGTAGTGCGATGATTAACGCTTGGAGAACTGGAAGCGCTTGCGGGCTTTGGGCTGACCGGGCTTCTTACGCTCTACGGCGCGCGGGTCGCGGGTCATGAAGCCTTCGGCACGAAGGGCCGACTTGTCCTCGGGGTTGATCTTCACAAGTGCGCGGGCGATGGCGAGACGAAGTGCCTCGGCCTGGCCCTTGTAGCCGCCGCCGTCAAGGTTGACCTTGATGTCATACTTCTCGGCGCAGTCGAGGAGCGTGAGGGGCTGCTTTACGATGTACTGAAGAATTGAAGAGGGGAAGTAAACCTCTATCGGACGCTTGTTGATAACGATGGTGCCGTTGCCTTCACTCACGATGACGCGGGCTACGGCGGCCTTGCGGCGACCTACTGCATTGATCTTTTCCATGTCTGCTTCAATTATTTCAGGGTGTTGATGTCAATAACTTTCGGGTTCTGAGCCTCATGGGGATGCGTAGGACCGTTGTACACGTGCATGTTCTCGATGATGCGGCGGCCAAGACGGTTCTTGGGGAGCATTCCCTTCATCACGCGGGTGAAGAGAGGATTGTAGCCGGGCTTGATGTGCTTGTTGAATGATTTCTTCATAAGCACTTCGGGTGTCAGCTCACGCTGACCGCCGGGATAACCCGTGTAGTTCAGATAGATGCGGTCGGTCATCTTTTTGCCCGTCAGGCGAACCTTGTCGGCATTGATGATGATCACATTGTCGCCGCACTCTACAAACGGAGAGTAGCAGGGCTTGTACTTGCCGCGAAGAATCTTCGCAACTTTGGCACACAGACGGCCGAGAACCTGGTCGGTAGCGTCGATCACCACCCACTCTTTCTCCACGCTTTCTGCGTTCGGTGTAAGGGTCTTGTAACTTAAAGTATCCACTTCTAAAAGTTTAATTAATAATGAGTTATTGCGCAAAACTCGGCTTTGGTGCTCGGCCACAAGCACCGCCACTCTGCCTTGCTTTTTGTTGCTTTTGGATATAATCGGCGTGCAAAGGTAGTGTATTTCATCCAATTATGCAACCCCCTCCCGCTTTTTTAGGCATGTTTTTTGGTTTTTTATGTTGGGGCAATGCCTACTGGTTCCTAACTGAGCCGTTCTGACTAATCGTCCATCGGGTACCGCACCCCCCACTTCTTCCTCAGCCCGTCCATCAGCCTCATGATGTAGAGCGTCTCGTCCAACGGCATCTCCCGTGGCTCTGTCAGGCCCTCCGCTATCGCCTCCCGGCAGGCGTAAAACTGATATTCGTAACCCGTGATCTGCCGTGGCACTTGAATATCCTCCACATGCACTCTGTCCCTTGTGTTCACCGTGATCTTCTGAGGATTGTTGATATTGTCAACTATCAGATTACCCTCCGTCCCCGCTATCACTCCTATGTTATCTCCCACGCACCGTGCCGACGACTGAACGTTTGACAGCACGCCGTCCGCTGTTATGATCGTGATGGCATTCGTCAGGTCCATTCCGGTGTACGATTTCACGCAGTGTCCGTCGATCATGCTGACGTCTCCCGTCGTGAACATTCTCACGAAATTCAAGGCATACACGCCCAGATCGAGCAGTGCTCCCCCGCAGAGATCCGCACGCATGATGCGAGGCTTTTCACCCATTGAGTAGCCTAAGGTTGCCGTGATCATTTGTGGCTTCCCGATCCTGCCCTCTGCGATCAGATTTCTCACCATTCCGACTACCGGCTGATAGCGCGTCCAGATCGCTTCCGCCAGAAACACGCCTCTCTCACGCGCCAGATCCACGATTTCCTTCGCCTGCCTGTAGTTCGCCATGAAAGCCTTTTCCACCAGACATGGCTTTCCTGAAAGCAGCGCCTCCCGCGTCACGTCATAATGATGGGAATGTGGCGTTGCCACATACACCAGATCAACCTCCGGATCTCTGATAAGCTCGCCATACGAGCCGTATGATTTAGGGATACCCCATTTCTCTGCAAACGACTCGGCCTTCTCGCTTGTGCGAGAACCCACTGCGTATGCCTCGCACTTTTCCATCCCTTGAAGCGTGATCGCAGCCTTTTCAGCAATCCAGCCTGTTCCGATGATGCCGACTCTCATCACTCCGTCTCTCTTTATTCCCATAACTTAACGTGAGTTCGACATAAGGCATCAGAATAAAGTCAACTGATTGTCTGTCACA
>CAMWPM010000089.1 GCA_947176235.1 uncultured Bacteroidales bacterium
CTTAGCGCTTGCTGTAGGGGCGCGTCATCGCCTTAGCGCTTGCTGTAGGGGCGCGTCATCGCCTTAGCGCTTGCTGTAGGGGCGCGATATATCGCGCCCGCATCCCGACGGCATCCCGACGGCATCCCAATCGCGCCCGCATCCCGACGGCATCCCGACGGCATCCCAATCGCGCCCTCACCCCGCAGGCCCTAACTCCCAACTCCTAACTCCTAACTCCTAACTCCCAACTCTCAACTCTCATCTCCTAACTCCCCCCTTGTGCCGGAGGCACAACATTTTGTTAACCGCGGGCAGTAATGCCCGTGGTAACATCTCCTCCCATCCACCTCAACCCCTGCGGGGTTTTACTACTTCTCCGCGCCCTCTGCGCCTCTGCGTGATTTATATCCTCCAATAATTGCGCACTATGCACCCTGCAATCCATCCCGCTCTCCGCTCCCAACTCCCAACTTCCAACTCCCAACCCCCAACTCTTGTCCTTTGAAAAATTTTTACTATATTTGCAGATTACAAGCGACCATCACCCGCTTAACCCATCATTATCTCATAACTTGTCAAACACAAATCTTCTCCCCATGATCGATCCACATCGCTATTGCGTCATAATGTGCGGAGGCATCGGTAGCCGTTTCTGGCCCTACAGCCGTACCGACCGCCCCAAACAGTTCCTCGACTTCTTCGGCACAGGAAGAACACTCCTTCAGATGACATTCGACCGCGTCACCCGCCTCGTCGACCCCGCCAACGTCCTCATCGTCACCAACCGTCAGTACGCCGACCTTGTCCGTGAGCAGCTTCCCGAAGTCCCCGACCGCGGCATCCTCCTTGAGCCCGCCCGACGCAACACCGCCCCATGCATCGCATGGGCTGCCTACCATATCGCCGCACGCGATCCCGAGGCTACGATGATCGTGACTCCAAGCGACCACCTCATCACACGCGAGCCCGAATTCGAGCGCGCGATCGAAGCCGGATTCCGGTTCGTCGCCGACAACGACGCCCTCCTCACCCTCGGCATCAAGCCCGTCCGCCCCGAGACCGGCTACGGCTACATTCAGGTAGGCGAACACGTCGAAGGCGAGATTCATCGCGTCAAGACATTCACCGAAAAGCCCGATCTTGAGCTTGCCAAAGTGTTCCTCGCCACCGGCGAATTCTTCTGGAACTCAGGCATATTCCTCTGGAGCGCACGTGCCATCAAGCAGGCTCTGCGCCTCCACGCACCCGACGTCGCTATGACGTTCGACCGCGGCGAACAACTCTTCGCCACACCCGACGAAACACGCTTCATCGAAGAAAACTTCCCCGGCTGCGTCGGCATATCAATCGACTTCGCAGTAATGGAGAAAGCTTCCAACGTCTACGTCCAGACCGTATCTTTCGGATGGAACGACCTCGGCACATGGAGCGCTCTCTACGACAATTCACCCCGCAACCGCGACGCCAACGTCACGCAGAACTGCTCCGTGCTCGCCTACAACTCCACCGGCAACATCTTTGCCGTCAAAGGCGACAAACTCGTTGTGGTCGACGGGCTGCATGACTACATCGTTGCCGACGCCGGCGATGTCCTCCTCATCTGCCCCAAGAGCGAGGAGCAGCGCATCAAGCAGATGGTCACCGACGCAAAAGTCTCATTCGGCGATAAATATCTCTGATTCCCGTGACTTCCGAAGAAGCATTCGACATCCGCGACAACAACCGCATGGAGCGGGAGCGCGACTTCGAGCGCGCACTCCGCCCCTCCGGCTTCGACGCATTCAGCGGACAGGATAAGATCGTCGAAAACCTCCGCGTATTCGTCGCCGCTGCACGCATGCGCGGCGAAGCACTCGACCATCTCCTGCTCCACGGTCCCCCCGGACTCGGCAAGACAACACTTTCGGCAATCATCGCCAACGAACTCGGCGTAGGATTCAAAGTCACCTCCGGACCGGTCCTCGACAAGCCCGGCGACCTCGCAGGAATCCTTACATCCCTTGAAGAGAACGACGTCCTGTTCATCGACGAGATCCACCGTCTCAGTCCGGTCGTCGAGGAGTACCTCTACTCCGCGATGGAGGACTACCGCATCGACATCATGATCGACAAGGGACCCGGAGCACGCTCAGTCCAGCTCTCCCTCTCACCCTTCACCCTCGTCGGAGCCACCACCCGGTCCGGACTCCTCACCTCCCCGCTCCGCGCACGATTCGGCATCAACTGTCACCTCGAGTACTACGACCACGAAGTCCTCGAGCGCATCATCCTGCGCTCAGCCGGACTGCTCGGCATACGCTGCACCGGCGAAGCAGCCCACGAGATTGCCATGCGCTCACGAGGCACCCCCCGCATCGCCAACGCCCTACTCCGCCGCGTCCGCGACTTCGCCCAGGTCAAAGGATCAGGAGCCATCGACCCCGAAATCGCACGCTACGCACTCGAAGCCCTCAACATTGACCGCTACGGACTCGACGAGATCGACAACAAGATCCTGCTCACAATCATCAATAAGTTCAAGGGTGGACCCGTCGGGCTCTCCACCATCGCCACTGCACTCGGCGAGGACCCCGGCACACTCGAAGAAGTCTACGAACCATTCCTCATCAAGGAAGGATTCCTCCGTCGCACCCCCCGCGGACGCGAAGTCACCGACCTCGCCTACACCCACCTCGCATCCCGCCGCCCCTCCCTCCCCGACGGCACCCTCTTCTCCTGACCCCCACTCTCCACTCTCTACTCTCCACTCTCCACTCTCCGCTCTCCACTCTCCGCTCTCCACTACTAACACCCAACCCCCCGTCCACCTCGCATGGCAAGCATAAAAAGTCTGGCACGCGACACAGCCGTCTACGGAGCGTCATCCATCCTCGGCAGATTCCTCAACTGGTGTCTCGTCCCCCTCTACACCCACGTCTTCCCCGACCGTGAGTACGGCGTCGTCACCCTGATCTACACTTTCGTCGCCATCCTCCTCATCATCCTCACCTACGGAATGGAGACCGGATTTTTCCGCTTCACCAACCACGACCGCTGGCGCGACCCCATGCAGGTCTACACCACCGCCCTCACCGCACTCGCCGTCTCATCCACCGGATTCATCATCATCGCCGTCGCCTGCTCACCTGTCTTCGCCGGATGGCTCCAGTGCCCCGATCACCCCTCATTCGTCTGGATGATGGCGATCACCGTCGGGCTCGACGCATTCACGTCCCTCCCCTTCGCCTACCTCCGCTACCGCAAGCAGGCGATACGCTTCGCTGCCCTGAAGTTCATCGGAATCGTCATCAACATCGCCCTCAACCTCTTCTTCATCATCCTCTGCCCCATCCTCCACCGCCACTGCCCCGCCGCAGTCGACTGGTTCTACCGCCCCGACTTCGGCATCGGCTACATATTCCTCTCCAACCTCATCGGATCCGTCATCGCAGCCATCCTCCTCCTTCCCGAGCTCACCGTCGCACGCTGGCGTTTCTCCTCACGCCTCCTTTCCGAGATGCTCGCCTACTCCTTCCCCCTCCTCATCCTTGGAATAGCCGGCAACCTCAACCAGACCATCGACAAAATCCTTCTCCCCCTTCTCCTCCCCGACAAGTCCGACGCCATAGCCCAGGTCGGCATCTACGGCGCCAACTACAAGATCGCCATCGTCATGGTCATGTTCATCCAGGCATTCCGCTTCGCCTACGAGCCATTCATCTTCGCGCAGGCACGCGAGAAAGGCGAGGACACAGCACGCGCCTACTCCGACGCCATGAAGTATTTCGTAGCATTCGCCATGTTCATCTTCCTCGGCGTCATGCTCTTCCTTCCCCTCATCCGCTACTTCATCGCTCCCTCCTACTTCTCCGGACTCAAGGTCGTGCCCGTAGTCATGATCGCCGAACTCTTCTTCGGTATCTTCTTCAACCTCTCCGTCTGGTACAAGATCTCCGACCGCACAATCTGGGGCACACGCTTCTCCCTTCTCGGGCTCGCCGTCACCGTCATCCTCAACGTCCTCCTCGTCCCTCGCTTCGGCTTCATGGGATGCGCCTGGGCAGCCTTCTCCTGCTACGCCGTCATGACCCTCGCGTCATGGGCTGTCGGACGACGCGTCCACCCCATCGACTACGACATTCGCTCTCTCTTCGTCTACTTCTTCGCCGGCATAGTCCTGTGGGTGGCAGGCACCTTCGCCTCATCCACCCCCTGGGAACCCCTCAACTGGGCGATCCGCACCCTATTCCTCGCCCTCTACCTCCTCTTCGTCATCCGCCGTGAGCCCTCCCTCCGCGCATCCTTCTCCGCGCTGACCCGTAAATTCCTCCCCCGCCGATGAAGATCACCCTCGTCAACCGTTCCGACTCACTCGGAGGAGCAGCCATCGTCACTGTGCGCCTCCTCCGCGCACTCCGCTCTCTCGGTCACGACGCCCGCCTTCTCGTATTCGATCCCCCCGCCGCAGGGCTCCACCCCGACGTCGTCAGCCGCGTCGGCACACCCCTCTCCCGCACCGCCTCATTCCTAACCGAGCGACTTGCCGTAATGGCAGCTTGCGGGCTTTCCCGCCGGCGCCTGTTCCTCATCGACCCCGCTATCACCGGCATCGACATCTCACGCCACCCCTGGATCCGCGAAGCCGACGCCGTAATCCTCAACTGGGTCAACCAGGGAATGCTATCCCTCTCCGACATCCGCCGCATCGCCGCCGTCACCCCCCGGCTCCTCGTCACCATGCACGACATGTGGTGGATGACCGGCGTCTGCCACCACGCCCACTCCTGCCGGCGATTTAAGGACGGCTGCGGGCGTTGTCCACTCCTCGGATGGATGAAGTCCCCATCCGATCTCTCCCGCCGCACCTACGAGGCTAAAACACGCCTCTACGCCGATGCTTCCCCCACCTTCGTAGCCGTCAGCAACTGGCTCGCCGATCTCTGCCTCCTCTCCCCAGCCATGCGCGGTATCCGCCCCCACGTCTGTCTCATATACACAACTCCGAGCCCCCGAGACTAGGCATGAGCTAGTATG
>CAMWPM010000090.1 GCA_947176235.1 uncultured Bacteroidales bacterium
CCCCTCTCCCGCATCCCCCTCTACGTCCGTGCCGGATCCATCATCCCCACCGTTGAGCCTCAGGAGTTTGCAGAAGCCCAGGTTGGGCTTCCCGTCACCCTCAACGTCTATCCCGGAGCCGACGCCTCCTTCTCCCTCTACGATGACGCAGGCGATTCCTACGACTACGAGAAAGGAATCTACTCCATCATCCCCGTCACCTGGACCGACGCCACACGCACCCTCTCCCTCGGAGCCATGCAAGGCACATTCACCGACCGCCTCCCCATCTCCCTCCGCATCTCCCTTCCCGGCTCCTCCCCCCGCACCGTCACCTACACCGGCACTCCCCTCACCCTCACCCTCTGATCCTTAACCTCCTCTCTCCGGTATCTTCTCATGACATCAAGATCTTTCATCCCCCTCCTTATTCTCGCCTTTTTTCTGTGCTCGGCAGCCGGCTGGGCACAGAAAAAGCAGAATCTCTCCCCCACCGTCACATGCCATTTGACGGATGACGGCACACTCATTGTCGAAGGTTCCGGCGCCATCCCCGGTTTCAAGGACCGCAAAAAAAGCATCCTCAACTCCAAAGTGAAAAAGGGTGCCGTCCGACGCATTATTATCGGTGAAGGTATCACCGAGATCGGCAATTATGCCTTTGCAAGCAACTCTGGCACAACATTTAGCAGCCCGATAGAGCTCGTCCTCCCCTCCACCCTGACTAAGATTGGAGAACGTGCGTTTTCTCTTACAAAAGTCACCACCTCATTCCCTGGAAAAATTGATGTTGGCGAAAATGCCTTCTCTTCCGCGATTTCTCAGCCTACCCTTGAGATTCCTGCCGGTTCAACTTTAGGCTTTTGCGCCTTTGAATATTGTCATATTGACAGTCTCATCATCAATTCTCCATGCTACATCGGAGGACGTGCCTTCTCTTCTCACGGTTATACAAACAGTACCGATTATATCAAAAGTATTGTATTTCGTGGAGATCAGCCTGTACATCTTGGGGTAAGTTGTTTTGATTGTCAGGACAAGATACGGTCCGTCTACATCTCCTCCGATCGGTGTGTGAGCTTGAATGATTTGAAGAGAACTCTTCCATCCGGATCGGATATCTCATATTCCACTCCCGAATCACGTGCTAAAGAAATCCGGCAGACTCAACTGGCTTCCATTCGCGAGCAGGGAGTATCAGCCTATGTCAATTACAGTCTCTCCCCCTGGGATAAGTTCCTTGCCTCACGTCTTTCCGACCTCGAAGCATCCACTCCCGAAGAAGCCAAGACCATCATTGAAAAGAAAATCAGCGACTGGCAGGTGAAAGGTGAATTTGAATCTACCGCCCAGTGGCAAAAGCGCGTCAACGAAAAGACCCGCTCTCAGATGGCAAAAAAACTCGCCGACGACTACAACGCCACTCTCAACCGCACTGTCGACAAGGCGAAAGAAGACTATGCACGTCTGCGTAGCGAATTGATCGACAGTTATTTCGCCCCCAAAATCGAAGAACGTAAGGAACTATACAAAAATGCCCGGATGACCCTCCGGCCCTACGACGCCGACAACCAGACATTCCTTATCTCATCTCCCCTCTTCGGCGATATCCTTCTCCACGTCCCCCTCGCCGACGCCGCTGCTTTCAAAAACGACTGGAAATACATCTCCGGTTCCGCCGAATTTGAGTTTGCTCCCGTCTCCGAGACCGAAGTCGGACTATCCAAAGTCACATTCTTCGGCAACTACCCAAAAAAGTACGTCTACGATGGCAAGACCGACGCTAAATATGCCATGACCGACGTCAACTATAACTTTACCCCCCTCCGGCTCACCGATAGCGATCTTGCTCTGGTTTCAGTCGCCGAAACGGCTGCACCGACATCCGCTACCACCGTAACTACCGCCGACGTGATCAAGCGTCAGACCGCCACCCCCGAGCGTCACACCGTCAACGCAGGAAATGCAACCTCAGCTACCACGCCGCCGACACAGTCAGCCGACGCACCTAAGAAATCATCAGTCATCGACACCGATATTCCCGCTGGCTCCGCATCCCGCCCCAACACCTTCGCGCTCATTATTGCCAACGAGAATTATTCCCGTACCTCCCCCGTCCCCTACGCTGTCAGCGATGGCGAGGTGCTTCGCAGATATTTCAACAAGACCCTGGGAATTCCCGATAAAAACATCCTCTTTGCCACCAACGCCACCCTCAACGACATCCGCTACAATCTCAAGCGCCTTTCCGACGTCTGTCACGCGTTCGCGGGCGACGCCGACATCATCGTCTACTATGCCGGACACGGCGTCCCCGACGAATCATCCCGCGATGCCTACCTCCTCCCTGTCGACGGCTATCCCGATGATGCCGCTTCCGGCATGTCGCTCAACGAACTCACCAACACCCTCGCATCTCTCCCCTCCCGCCACGCCACCCTCCTCCTCGACGCGTGCTTCAGCGGTGCAGGACGTGAGGGCGACATGCTGGCTCAGGCGCGTGGAGTTGCCATAAAGGCTCGGCCTGCCGACGGTAAGCGCCGCCTCGTCGTGTTCTCCGCTTCGCAGGGCACCGAGACCGCCCATCCCTACCACGACGAAGGGCATGGACTCTTCACGTTCTATCTTCTCAAGAAACTGAATGAGTCTAAGGGTGACGTCACCCTCGGCGAACTCGCCGACTACATTTCCACAAACGTCCGCCGTACCTCGGCTGTCGAAGGCAAGGTGCAGACCCCCACGGTCTCCGCTTCCGCCGAAAATTCCGACTGGAAATCCACCCGACTTTGATCCGTTTTATTGATTTACACCCCGATCAATGCGAAATTTTTGGCAATTTGCTTGTTTTGTGCCCCAAATTTGCTAATTTTGCCCTAAATAATACCAAACAACCACACATGGATAAAATCGACAATCTCGATCGGAAGATCCTTGAGATTATTATGAAGAACGCCCGCATCCCTTCCAAGGACGTGGCGGAAGTTTGCGGCGTTTCTCGTGCCGCCATACATCAGCGCATCCAGCGCATGATCGACCTCAACGTTATCACCGGCTCCGGCTACCACGTCGATCCCCGCGTCGTCGGCTATAAGACCTGCACCTACATCGGCGTCAACCTCGAGCGTGGCAACATGTACCGCAAGGTAGTTCCCGAGCTTGAAAAGATCCCCGAAGTCGTCGAGTGCCACTTCACCACCGGTCCCTACTCAATGCTCGTCAAGGTATTTGCCCGCGACAACGAGCATCTGATGGATCTGCTCAACAACCACATCCAGATGATCCCCGGAGTAGTCGGCACAGAGACTCTCATCTCTCTCGACCACTCCATTCAGCGCGAATTTCCCATCGAATATAAAAAATAATCCCGACATCAATTATGCAGCGTCCTAAATATAAGCGCGTCCTCCTTAAGCTCTCCGGCGAGTCCCTCATGGGCGAACAGGGCTACGGTATCGACAGCAAGCGCCTCGGCGAGTACGCCGGACAGATCAAGCAGATCGTCAGCGAGGCTGGCGTTCAGGTAGCCATCGTAATCGGTGGCGGCAACATATTCCGTGGGCTCCAGGGAGCCGCAAAAGGATTCGACCGCGTCAAGGGCGACCAGATGGGCATGCTTGCCACAGTCATCAACTCCCTTGCCCTTAGCTCCGCTCTCACAGCCATCGGGCAGCCCGCACGCGTATTCACTGCAATCAACATGTTCCCCATCGGCGAGCACTACTCAAAGTGGCGCGCAATCGAGGCATTGGAGCAAGGCGAAGTTGCCATCCTCTCCGGTGGCACCGGCAACCCCTTCTTCACCACCGACACCGGTTCCGCTCTCCGTGGCGTCGAAGTCGAGGCTGACGTGATGCTGAAGGGCACACGCGTCGACGGCATCTACACCGCCGATCCCGAGAAGGATCCCACAGCCACTAAGTTTGACCGCATCACCTACGATGAAGTCTACACCCGCGGTCTCAAGGTCATGGACCTCACCGCCACTGCACTCTGCAAGGAAAATCATCTCCCCATCATTGTTTTCGACATGGACACCCCCGGCAACCTTGCCAAGGTTATGGCTGGCGAGCCCATCGGCACACTCGTTTATTAATCAACATCAATCCCCCCCTTTCATCATGACTGACGTTAAGACATACCTCGATCCCGCCGAAGAAAAAATGGAAATGGCGGTCGCATTCCTCGACGAGACTCTTTCTAAGATCCGTGCCGGAAAAGCCAACCCCAAGATCCTCGACAACATCCGCGTATCCTACTACGGTGGCATGGTACCCATCAGCAACGTCGCAAACGTAGCTGTTCCCGACGCACGCACCATCACAATCACCCCCTGGGAGAAAGCTATGTTCCGCGAGATTGAGAAAGCCATCATCAACTCCGAGCTCGGCATCATGCCCGAGAACAACGGTGAGATCATCCGCCTCTCCATCCCCCCCCTCACCGAGGAGCGCCGCAAGCAGCTCGTAAAGCAGTCAAAAGCCGAGGCAGAGCAGGCAAAGGTATCCGTTCGCAATGCCCGTCGCGACGCTATTGACGGACTCAAGAAAGCCATCAAGCAGGGCATGCCGGAGGATGTGGAGAAGGACGCCGAAGCAAAGGCACAGAAGCTCCACGACCGCTACATGAAGACCATCGACGACCTCTTCGCCGCCAAAGAAAAAGAGATCCTCACCGTCTGATTTAATAGCCGCCCTTTCCCTCCCCAGGGGCACGTCATCCCTGAGCAGGGGCACGTCATCAATGTGTAGGAGCGCGTCATCAATGTGTAGGGGCGCGTCATCGCTTTAGCGCTTGCGTAGCAAGATCCATCGCGCCCACACCCCGAAGGTACTCCCCACCCGGCGGGAGGCCAGGGAGGTTGTAAAACCGACGGCCCCCCCCGGCCACGGCGGG
>CAMWPM010000091.1 GCA_947176235.1 uncultured Bacteroidales bacterium
GTAAAGTGGGGAGGGGAGGGTGGAGGGGGCGCGCTGGGGTGCCTGCGGAGTGCGGGCGCGATGGATCTTGCTACGCAAGCGCTAAAGCGATTACGTGCCCCTACCCATCGTGTTTCGTGTGCTTAAATAATCCTCATACAAAAAAGGCGATGGGTCCGGGGGGACGCATCGCCTTTGTGAGTTTGGGATATTTCGGGGGATTATTCGGCAGGGATGATGTCGACAACTTCGATGTCGAAGATGAGGGTGGAGTTGGGACCGATGCCTGCCTGGGGGATACCACGCTCACCGTAGGCGAGTTTGCCGGGGATGTAGATGGTAGCCTTTCCGCCTTTGCCAAGGAGCTGGAGACCTTCGTTGAATCCGGGGATAAATACGCCGGCAGCAGTCTCGCGGGGGTTGCCGTTGGTCTGGTCGAAGATCTTACCGTCGGTGGTGCGACCTACGTAGTTGAGCTTGATGCGGTCGGAGGGTTTAACTTTTTCGCCTTCGCCGGGGTTCTCGATCTTGTAGGAGAGACCGGACTCGGAAGTCTGAACTGCAGTGTCGGCAGCCTTCACGCTATCAACGTAGGCTGTGCCGGCAGCTTCGTTCTTCTCGGCTTCGGCAGCACGTGCTGCTTCCTGACGCTTCTCGGCGGCAGCGGTAGCAGCTTTCTGGAGGCGCTGGAACTCGGTGAAGTACTGCTGGACGTCAACGCTGTCGAGGTCAACGGTGGACTTGAATCCCTTCATGATTTCTTCGGGGTTGACGGCGATGCCGTTCTGGGTCATGTTCATCACCTGCTGCATTAGTGACATGCCGATTGAGACGCCGGTGAGGTAGGAGAGGTCGGTGGTGTCGGCGTAGAGGACGGTCTCCATGCCGCGCATAACTGCAGAGATGTTCATCTTGGCAGCCTCCTCGGGGTTCTGCTGCTGCTGAACGCGGAGGTTGTCGCCGAAGCGGGCGCCCATGAAGCTACCCATGGCAGTGGAGATGGAATCGCCGAGAGCCTTGTCCTCGGCGGAAACGCCAGCGGCGGTCTTTGAGCAAGCTGTGGCACCGAGAACGAGAGCTGCGGCGCCGATTGCCAAAATCATTTTTTTCATGTTAGTTTAGCTTTTATTTGTTGAATGTTACACTGATTGTAAAAATTATTTCAAGGTGACTGTGAAGTCGAGCGCGGATCCTCCGGGGATGACTCCGGGAATGCCGTCGGCGCCGTAGGCAGCCTCGGGGGGAATGACGATGCGGTAGGTGCCACCGGGTAGCATTCGGGTGAGGGCTTCGTTGAATCCGGGAACGAGCTGTCCGACGCGTGCGCGGACGGGCTCGTCGGTGGCGTCGTCGAAGACGTAGCCGTCGGAGAGGCGTCCGATGTAGGTGAATTCGATCTCATCGCCGGGAGCGGGGGAAGTGCCTACGCCCGGTGCGACGGGGATGAATACTGTGCCTGATGGGAGAACGGTGGCTCTCGGGGTGGCAGCCGCCTGCTGAATGAGCTGCTTCTCGGCTGCGGGGTCAGCCATCTCGGGGCCGTCGGCTCCGTTGCGCTTCATGACGAGGGAGCGCATGTAGGCAGTGGCGGCGTCGGGAGCCATGTCGGGGCGTCCGTTGCGAGCCGCCTGAGTGAATGCCCGGATAATGTCGGCGGAGGGGATGGGGACGTTCATATCCTGCATCATGAGTGATGATGAGAGGATGACGAGCGCGACCTGTGCGCCGTTGAGGTAGCGTCCGGAGGGGTTGATGCGGGTGAGCCAGTCGACGGTGGAGGTGAATCCGCTGATGAATGCTGAATCGGCAGCCTGTGCGGGGTCGATGTCAGCCATAACGCGGTCATAGTAGGCGCTGACGAGTGCGGTGGCCGCGGAGTCGGCTTCGGCGCGGGAGAGGGGTGGGACGGGATCGGGGGGAGCAACGGCTGCAAAAAGCGGCTCAGCCCCGATGCCCGCAAGGAGCATCAGGGCGAATGCCAAGACGATGGAACGCAGGGGTCGCATCATAGTCTACGTAAAAAACAGATACGCCTCAAGGCGGAATTATTTGCCGAGAACCTTGAGTAGCTCCACGTCGAAGATGAGGGTGGAGTTGGGTCCGATGACGTTGCCGGCGCCCTGTGGTCCGTAAGCGAGGTTGGAGGGGATGAAGAGGCGCCACTTGGAGCCAGCCTTCATGAGCTGAAGAGCCTCGACCCAACCGGGGATTACCTGTGTGACGCCGAATGTGGCGGGAACTCCGCGCTCCTCGGAGGAATCGAATACGGTGCCGTCGATGAGCTTGCCGGTGTAGTGGACTTCGACCTGATCCTGTGCGGTGGGGACGGGACCGTCGCCGTCGACGAGGACTTCGTACTGGAGTCCGGATGGGGTGGTGTTTACTTCGGCACGCTTTCCGTTCTCGGCGAGGAACTGCTCTCCGGCGGCTTTGTTGACTTCAGCCATCTTGGAAGCGGCTTCCTGCTGCTTCTTCTCGAGCTCGGTGAAGAATTCGCGTATTACTTCCTTGGCATCGTCGTAGGACATCTTGGGCTGTGAACCGTAGAAAACGGAAGCGACGCCGTCGGCGAAGTCCTGAACGTTGATTTCGGTGATTCCGGAGCTGCGGAAGTTATTGCCCATGCTAAGTCCGAGGGCGTAGCTGAGGCGATCAAGTTCTTTAGAATTGTTGTCCATAATTATAGTGTGTAAGAATTATTTTTCAGATAAAAACGATAAGTGGGGCAAAGGTAGGATTTTTTTGCCGTTAGGTTTTAATGAATTTATATAAAAAAACTAAAATAGACGGCTCGGACTCGCCTGTTAACCCGTCGAATACATCCTGCAAGCCCTTCGCCGTCTCACAATATATAACGCGCGAAGGGGTCGGGAGGTTCATGGGAGTTAGGAGTTAGGAGTTGGGAGTGGGATTATTCGTCGAGGGAGTAGGAGAGGAAGCGGATCATGGGCTGGAGGAGGCGGAAGCGGCGGGCGGATTCGGCGATCCATGCGTCGGTGGCGAAGTAGGAGGGGTTGCAGCGGCACATGCGTCCGAATTCTTTGTAGCGGAGCCAATGTGCCTGCGGATGGTTGCGGTCCCAGCCTTTGGGAATGGTGCGGAGTGCGTCGCCGATGAATCCCGGAAAGTAGTGGCATACCTGGGGCTCGGTGACTATCTGATCCCACTCTTCAATGTTGTCGACGATGGCGTGGCGCAGTTTGGCAAGTTCGTGGCTTTCGGGGCACCAGATTCCTCCGTAGAGACCTGCGGCGCACTGTCCGTCGGCGTTGATTGCGGGTCCGAGCTCGATGTAGTAGCCGAGGTGGCGGCGACGGTCGCGTGGAGTGGCGATTGTCGCGGAGAAATAAGTTTTGTAGGGTGTCTTGTCGGATGAGAAGCGTGTGTCGCGGTAAATGCGGTGGGCAGCCTGCGCGGGGGTGACGGATGCGAGGGCAGGATCCCACTCAGCCATCAGCGCTATGAGTGCGGCGAGCTGGTCGAGCCATTGGGCGCGGAGGATGTCGTAACGGGGCTTGTTGGCGTGGAACCACTCACGGTTGTTGTTGGCGGCGAGTTCGGTGAGGAATTGGTAGAGAGGGGTCATTAGGAGTTAGGAGTTAGGAGTTAGGAGTGAGGGGTTAGGAGGGATTATTTGATGTCTTCCCATTCGACGTCGACGATCTGCTGCTCGACGTCGATGCTGGTGGAGGATGAGGAGCCGTCGGTGGTTGTGGTGGCATTGACGGTGGTCTGCTCGACGGTGATTTCTTCGTAGTCGACGTATTCGCCAACGGAGGGGTCGATTTTTTTCTTCTTTGGTGCGGGCTGCTGAGGCTGTGAGTCACGGGAGCGTGCTCCGGCAGCCTGCTGATTCATGGAGTTGAAGAAGTCACGGGCGTTGGAACGCATGCGGTTGAGTTGCATCAAGCCGCGTACGACGGGCAAAATGACGTAGTAGGCGAATAAGATGAGCAGAATCAGTACGAGTAATGACATAGGCGGGGAGGGATGAAGAGATGAGGAGGGGATCAGCCTTTACGTGGGGATGAGGGACGGCGGCATGCGACGATGGATGTGAGGACGTAGAGGATGATGATCCACAGGAGTCCGCTTACGCCCATGCAAACTTCGAAGATGATGGTGCAGATGATGATGAAGTAGCGGGGGAAGTTGCCCTGAAAGCGGAGGTTCTTGAATTTGAGGGAGAACATGGGGATGTCGGATACCATCAGGATGGGGACGATGATCAGGGCGATTGCAACGAGCCAAGGGCTCACGCGGCTCCAATGGGAGATGAGTGTGGCTGCGAGTCCGATGAAGAAGATGGCGTTGGCGGGGATGGGGAGTCCGATGAAAGTGGATGTCTGTCGGTCGTCGACGTTGAATCGTGCGAGGCGCAAGGCTCCCATAGCTGGAATGAGGAGCGCGAGGAACCGAAGCGGCGATGCGGGGTAGAGGGATGAGATGAGGTTGAACATCAGCATTGCCGGTGCCACTCCGAAGCTTACGAGGTCGGACAGGGAGTCGAGTTCCTTACCGATGTCGGAGTAGGCTTTGAGGGTGCGTGCGGCGAGTCCGTCGCAGAAGTCGAATACGGCAGCCATGCCGATGAATATCATCACCCATTTCCATCCTTCGAGTCCGGAGGAGATCTCAAACAGGCTGAAGGAGAAGATGATGGCGATGCAACCGGAGAGGAGGTTGCAAGTGGTGATGGTGTTGGGGATGCACTTAATGATGCGATTCATCTATTGAGTCAGGAGTTAGGAGTTAGGAGTTAGGAGTTAGGAGTT
>CAMWPM010000092.1 GCA_947176235.1 uncultured Bacteroidales bacterium
TGTTCTCACGCAAAGGCGCAAAGATCGCAGAGATAATGCATGATTCATGATGCACGATGCACAATGCATGATGCACGATGCACGATGCACAATGCATGATGCACAATGCACGATGCAGTATTGTTGGAGGATTGAAACTTCGCGCAAAGGTGTGGAGGTACAGCCCCGCAGGGGCTGGGATTCTTTAATTTGGTTGCTACCCCGAGCGTCACCGCTCGGGGTTAACATCAGGGATGTGCCTCCGGCACAAGGGGGGAATGGACGGATGGGATGGGTGAAAGTGGTGGTAAATTTGGGATGGTTGGGAATTTTAGGAGGAGTGATGGTCTCGCGCAAGGTATCCCGTAATGCAAAGGCATTACTCATAAAGGTAAGAGAACAATAATGATGATTTATACATAGTTACAATAATGTTCTATAGTAGGCGCAGAGGGCGCGGAGAATAATTAGATGATTATTAATTGATTTAGTATGGTTGGATAGTTTTCTCTGTTGACGGAAAGTTGATAGTCTTATATGCTCGCTTAGGTTGATAATAATATAACTCAAAAAAAACTGTTTGATTTAAGAGAACAGACCATTCGCTCTTTTTTCACGTCATCATTTTGGAACTCGCCGGTAAGTAAAGATTAAGTCCTGATATGACGACTACTAAGGAGTCTTACTTTATCATTGTTGATATTTGCATAACAATACGCACATCCATGGCAACAGGTATTGTATGCTCCAATATCAATACTCTCTACACAACCACATTCTTTCCTTTGATTTCTATCTTTCCCGATGTCAATATTGTAACCGCAAATCTCTTCTATCAAAGTTGAGTCAATACAATGACCATACTCAATCCCAAATTTTTTGAGATCAAAATCGTCAGTATAGAATGAAAAAGGCGGTGCGTCGGGGTGGACGCATCGCCTTTTTGGGGGATGGCGGGAGGAGGGTTATTTCTTGGCGGCGTCGAGGTCGCGGAGGAGGGTCTCGACGGCGGTGCGAAGCTGGGTGTCCTCGCCCCGGGTGATGACCTGCGGAAGGTTGACAACCTTTACGTCGGGCTCAAGCTGGGAGTTCTCGAGGTAGTTGCCTTCGGCGGTGCGGTAACCGACTACGGGAATACCGAACACCATGGAGGGATCCTGGAGGGTAACCCAGTTGACGGAGGTCATGGTGCCGGGGACGGGCATACCGACGAGCTTGCCGAGGTTCTGATGCTTGTAGACCCAGGGGGTGCCGTGGGCGTTGCTGTAGCATGCCTCGCACTGCACCATGATGCTTGGCTTGGTCCAGCGGCGGGAGGGCATGGTGCATGCGTCGTCGCCGCGTACTACCTGTGTGAGATATTTGTCGCCGGAGAAGAGCACTTCGACGTCCTCGTGGAGACGGCCTCCGCCGTTCCAACGGATGTCGATGACGATGCCTTCACGGTCGTTGTAGCGACCGAGCACGTCGGCGTACATGGGACGGAAGCTTGCATCACCCATGGAGGGGATGTGGACGTAGCCGAGACGGCCTCCCGACCAGCGCTCAACGTCGTCGCGGCGCTGCTTGACCCAACGGTCGTAGAGGAGCGAATTGAGGCGTCCGGCGGTGACAGGCACGATTACTTCCTGCCAGCGCTCTCCGGTGGCGGGGCTGTAGATGCCCACGAGGGTCTTCTGTCCGGCGAGGTTAGCCATCACGCGGTCGAAGACTACATCGGAGGGGGTGATGTCGGTGCCGTTGACGCTCTCGATGACGTCGCCTGCCTTAACTTTGCTCCAGGTCTTGTCGAACGGTCCGCCCGCGAGGACTTCGGCGATCTTGCGGCCCTTGCCATCGTAGGCAAGGTCGTAGAGGACGCCGAGGGAGGCGGTGACATCGGAATCGGGGTTGCGGGGAGCGGAGTAGCGACCACCGGTGTGGGATACGTTGAGTTCGCCGAGGAGCTCGGAGAGGAGGGTGGCGAAGTCGTAGTTATTGGAGATGTGGGGGAGGAACTTGCGGTAGGCGTCGGTCATCTTCTTCCAGTCCACGCCGTGCATGTCGGGGGTGTAGAAGCGTTCGCGCTCTTCGCGGACAACGACATCGAACATGTACTCACGCTCTGCAGCGGCGTCGAGCTCGCGGGTGGCGGAGAAGTTGACGGGGGTGACTTTTGCGCTCTTGGGGTCGAGCTTCTTGATGGAGCGGGGACCAACCATGAAGATGGTCTTGCCGGAGGCGTCGGGGATGAACGACATTGATCCGCTGCTCATCTTGGATGCGATCTTGGGCTCGGAGCGATCCTTGTTGAGCTCGAGCTTCCAGAGGTCGTAGCCGCCTTCGAAGGCTGCCATGTAGTAGAGAGTCTCGCCATCGGCGGTGATAATGGCGTCGCCGAGGGATGAAGAGTTGGGGGTGAGGCGCATGATGCGGTCCTGCAGACCTTCGGGCTCTACAACGATGTCCTTCACTTTCTTATCCGCTGCGTCAGCTTTCTTATCTGCCTTTTTGTCGGCAGCGTCGGATTTCTTGTCGGTGTCCTTTTTGTTGGCTTTCTCAGTCTCCTTGAGGAGGGCGAGATCTTCCTCGCTGAGGTTGAATTTCTCGTAAGCCTCGCGGTTGAGGAAGATGATCATTACGTCCTGCTCGGAGCCCCACGATGCGTGGCTGCGCATTCCGTAGCGGTCGGAACCGAAGATGATGGCGTTGCCGTCGAGCACCCAGCGGGGGTTGCCGTCGAAGTAGCCTGTCTCGGTGAGGAGGAGCTTCTGGCCGTCATTGACATTGACGATTGCAATGTCGGTGTAGGGGTCGTGGTGGTGGGGGATGTCCTCGAATACGATCCAGTTGCCGTCGGGCGACCAGGAGTATTCAAATCCTCCGGAGCGGGTGTGCCATGTGGAGCCGTCGGTGAGCTGCTTCACCTTGCGGGTGTCGAGGTCCATGACCATGAGGCGGGTGCGATCCTGGATGAAGGCAAGCTTCTTGCCGTCGGGGGAGATGGCGGGGAAATCGCGCTCGACCTTGTCCTTGAAGAGGGGTTCGTGGGAGATGGATGTGGCGTTGGGGAAGTTGAGATCCTCCTTGCGGTCGATGGTGGCGCGCATGAGGGCGGGAATGCCTGAGGCGTCGCTGACGTAGATGAACGAACGGCTGTCAGGCATCCAGGTGACGGAGCCTTCGGCGTTGGGGGTGGAGGTGATCTGACGGGTGGTGCGGTAGTCGACCGATGTCACGAAGATGTCGCCGCGGTCGACGAAGGCAACTTGCTTGGCGTCGGGAGAGGGAACGGCACCACGAGTGGATGTAACCGACTGGCGTTTAACAGGATTATAGTTGTCGTTGAGCACGTCAACCGCCACTTTCACGGGCTTCTGACCCGGAGTCATCGTATAGATTTCGCCATCGTAGGTGAAAGCGAGTTTCCCGTTATCGGAGGTGGAGAGGAAGCGGACGGGGTGGACCTTGAACTCTGTGATCGCCTTGACGTCGGTGGGATCGGAGAGGGGGAATGAATAGACGTTAAAGGATCCGCCGTCGCGCTCTGCGAGGAAAAATACGGTGGAACCGTCGGGTGACAGCACGGGGTTACGATCCTCACCGGCGCGATTGGTGAGGTTGGTGTGCACGCCCGACTTTGTGTCGTAGCTCCAGATGTCACGGGTGACGGACGAAGTGTGGTGTTTGCGCCATTGATCCTCCATGCCCTTGTTGTCCATGTAGAGCATTTGCTTGCCGTCGGGGGTGAATACGGGGTTGTGGTCCGCATATGACGCAGCCGGCGATGAGATGCGTCGTTCTCTCCTAGGTGGGAGTAGCATTTAAAAAAGAGCGGGGGGGTGG
>CAMWPM010000093.1 GCA_947176235.1 uncultured Bacteroidales bacterium
GGGCGGGGGGGATGTGGAAGGCGAGCATGGAGGTCCGGATGGATTGCAGCAGCTGCGGGGTGACGGGCTGCGGGGGGTAGACGCATGAGCCTTCGAGCCGGATGATGTGACGGGCGATGGGTGGAACGTCGGCGGGATCGGCGAGGAGGAGAAGCACTGAAGTGCCGTCGGCGGCGATGGTGGCTATGGTGTCATCGAGGATGGCGCGGGAGGGGGCGTCGAGCCCGATGTAGGGATTGTCGAGGATAAGGAGGTCGGGACGGTCGAAGAGAAGATTGGCGATGAGAAGTTTGCGGAGTTCGCCGCTGGAAAGGAAGTTGACGCGCTTTGGAAGGGCGCTTTCGAGATGGAGGAGGGAGGCAAGGCGTCGCCACTCGTCGAGATGGGCGCGGGAGCCGAGAAGGGATGCGACGGTGGGAACCTCGTCGTTCATGGAGGCTTCGTAGCGCTGCTGGTAGTAGCCGACCTTGAAGCCGGCGAGGGCATGGATGTCGGCGAACTCGATGTGGCGGACGGTGGGGCGAGGAGCGGGAGATGTGATGCGGTTGGTGCGGAAATTCCAGCCGCGTTCGATAATTCCAGCGAGGGTGGACTTGCCAGCACCGTTGGGCCCGATCATGACGGTGACTCCGCGCGGGATGTCGACGTCGCCTTCGGGCAGGGAGATGAAGCGGTCGGCGCCGGTGAAGTAGAGGCGCGGGGCGTGAAGTGTGAGGAGTGGGGTGTCAGTCGTTTCCATATTCGGCAAGATAGGCTTCGCATGCCTCGCAAAGTTCGTCGTACCACGCCTGTCCGAAGCGTCGGACGAGAGGTCCCTCGAGGAAACGGTAGAGGCGTATGCCGAGCTTGCGGCCGAGGACTTCGGCGGGCTTGCAGATTTTCCAGCGGTGGTAGTTGACGGCGGTGAATGTGGGGTATTCGGTGAGGCGAAGGGGATAGAGGGCGCAGGAGATAGGTTTGATAAATCCTGCCGTCCTGCCTTCGCGGAACGCCTTCTCGATGGCGCAGAGGCAAACGCCATCGGGTCCGTAGCAGGTGAAGGCGCAATTTCTGCCGTCGACGATAGTGGTGACGAGATCGCCTTCCTCGTCAACGTAGCTGACACCTTGCTCCGCTACCTCGCGGCGTGCAGAGGGGAGCATGTCGGGCTCAATGACCGGAAGGACGCGCTCGATCTCCGTCTGCTCTTCGGGGGTGATGGGCGCACCGGCATCGCCTTCGATGCAGCATTCGCCATGGCAAGCCGAGAGGTCGCAGCAAAAGAAGCGTTCGGCGAGGTCGAGTGAAACGAGGGTGTCCTGAATCTGTAGCATAATCTGTTCTTCTACGTCGGCTTGGGCGGAGGGAATATTTAGATTGGAATTATTGTTGCTGTCCATTGGAGAAGATGAGGGAGAAGGCGGCGAGGCGGTCATGACGCTCGGATGGGATGCGGTAGTAGACGGCGACGTCGTAGGCGTTGGATGTGTTGTAGTAGTCGCCTTCGATGAGGCGGGTGATGCCCTGTGAGGCTCCGTCCTCGACGGCGAGATACTGATAGTCGTAGGCTCCCTGCTTGAGCATCATGGTGAGCTCGTAAGCGCGGGAGTCGGGGTTGTAGGTCATCTCGCAGGCGGGGGAGAAGCGACGGGATGTGAAGTCGCCTTCGACGTAGACGCGGGCACCGTAGAGGCGGGGCATCTCGAGGGTGAAGCGGACGAGGACGTACTCAGCCTCGACATCAGAATCGGCAGAGGAGTCGTCGCGCACGATGAATCTGCCGCGGCGGGTGAGATCGTAGACATACATCGTGTCCTCGCGGGGCTGATCGACGGCGAGGTTGAACACGTGGAAGGGGTATTCGTAGCCAAGCGATTCGACGTGGAGTCCGGGCGTGGTGAGGTTGACGGCATCGAAGCGGCGATATTCGTTGCCCGACATAAAGACGAGCTGTGGAAGATGATCGTAGATAAGGGAGCGTCCTTCAATGCGGGTGGGGGAGGGGAGTCGTCGGGCAAGGTCGGGGCGTTCGTTCTGGGAGACGATGGTGATGAGGTCCATCGGATTGACACGGCGGTCGAGCCCGGCGGGGTCGACGGAGAGTGTGAGCTGCTGGCGGGCGCGGTTGAAGTCGATGTCGGTGCGGGAGGAGACTGAGCCGTCGATTTTGGCGGATCCGTCAGCCACCATGATGCGAGCCTGGAGGAGGATGGAATCAGGTGCGGAGTCGGGGGTGACGCGCACGAGGTAGTTGCCGGAGATGTTGACTGGTATGGCTTCGAGGGGATCGAAGGAGAAGTGGGAGTAGGGGAGCGCCGGGGTTTCGCTCCAGACGGGATCGGGGACGGGGGCGTCGTTGAAGGAGTCGGTCCATTCGCTGTCGACAAGTCCCTCGGGAATCCATTCGGCTGAGCATGGCACGAGGTGGTAGCGGAGGCGCTCGCCGTCGGGGTTGAGGAGGTCGAAGTGGAGTGAAATGCCTTGCTGATTGTCAAGGGTGGCTACGGGGACGGCGAAGGGGGAGCCGTCGACGCGAAGCTGGAGCGAGGCGATGGCGGGGGAAAAAACGCCGGTGGCTGTGTCCACGGCAGATGCTGCTGCGAGGGCAGGAGAGATGAGGATGCATATCAGCAGCGAGATACGGCACAATGTGGCGTGGAAGATGCGTTGATTCATTACCATTTGATGGGTGCGATGCCCTGTCGGGTGAGATAGTCGTTGGCAAGAGAGAAGTGATGGTTGCCGAAGAATCCGGCGTGGGCTGAGAGGGGTGAGGGGTGGGGTGAGGAGAGGACGAGGTGGCGGGAGCGGTCGATGACGGCGCCTTTGCGCTGTGCGTAGCTCCCCCAAAGGAGAAATACGAGTCCGGAGCGGCGGTCGGAGAGCGCGCGGATGGCGGCGTCGGTGAACTGTTCCCATCCTTTGCCCTGATGGGATCCGGCGGCGTGGGCGCGGACGGTGAGTGTGGCGTTGAGGAGGAGTACGCCCTGACGCGCCCAGTGGGATAGGTCGCCGGAGCGGTCGGTGACGGAGCCGAGGTCGCTTTCGATCTCTTTATAGATGTTGAGGAGGGATGGAGGTACGCGCACACCGGGGTTGACTGAGAAGCAGAGACCGTTGGCTTGTCCGTCGCCGTGGTAGGGGTCCTGTCCGATGATGACGACTTTCACGTCGGTGAACGGGCAGGAATCAAATGCTGCAAAGATGCGGGAGGGGGGAGGGAAAACTGGACCGGCGGCGTACTCGGCACGCACGAAGTCGGTGAGGCGGACAAAATAATCTTTGTCCCACTCGTCTTTAAGGGCATTGCGCCAGGAAGATTCGATTTTTACGTCCATGATTTGCAAAGCTACAAAAAATCCCTTACTTTTGCAGAAGGAAATCCGACGAATGTTGATGCATCGGGCAGAAAAATCAGTTTTTTCAGCTAACGGGTCGGATGAGATGTCTCCGTAGTTCAATGGATAGAATATTGGATTCCGGTTCCAACGATTGGGGTTCGACTCCCCACGGGGATACAAATTTTTTATCAATTATTTTGAGGCGGAAGGGAAAAAGCTCTTTTTCCCGCCGACGTAAGATAAATCAGAGACTTTAGAAGTCTCTTTTTTATTTTTAAGTTTGTAAAATTTGAAGTGGAACTTAAAATTTTTTGAAGTCATACTAAAAATTTTTGGGGGGGGGATGAACTATTGGCG
>CAMWPM010000094.1 GCA_947176235.1 uncultured Bacteroidales bacterium
ATCCCCTCACCGCCCTCCACTCTCCGCCCTCCACTCTCCCCTCTCCGCTCTCTCTCCCCCTTGTGCCGGAGGCACAACACTGATGTTAACCCCGAGCGGTAACGCTCGGGGTGCCATCCAAATATTAGAATCCCAGCCCCGGCGGGGCTGCACTCAAAAAAAACGCCACTTCCCGCCCTTGCGTGAGGTTTCAATCCTCCAACAATTGTGCATCATGCATTGTGCATCATGCATCATCTCTGCGCCCTTTGCGCCTTTGCGTGAGACCATCCCCATCCTGGTAAGAGCGCATCATCCCTTGTACGGGCGCGTCATCGCTGTAGGGGCGCGATAAATCGCGCCCGCCTCCCGAAGGCACACCATCACGCCCATAGCACCCGCATGCTCCCCATAGCCCGCAACCCCATAAAGAAACCAGCCATTTAGCCCGAAAGCTAAATGGCTGATTGATTTATTATGGTTTTAAGAAAGGTTTGTTGCCCGTTCAGCAACCCTTAGCGGTCAGATTCGCACCTTCACGGTCGAAGCTACACCGCTTTCGGTGTCAGTCACACGCACCAGATAGATTCCTCCGGCACGTACGTCGATTGTAGCAATACCATCCAGGCCCGAAGTCGCCTCTCCGATCTTCACGCCGGCTACGTTGTAGACGTCAACTCTCGCCTGTGATCCGAGATTTTCCACGATGATGCTCTGACCCGAAGTCTTCACGATGCACCCCATGCTATCCGCCGTGATGTCGTCGATAGCATCCTTTTTCGGCTCTACAAGTGCAAAAGCCGTCGACTCAAGGAATGGAGTCACCTGCAATGAATAAAATCTGTCATTGGCACATATAATCGGCTCAATGCACAGCGTTGATCCAATGAGATACGATTCAGGCTCATAATCAATATACCTCATGACCACATGGCACTTCGTCGTTTCTCCCGCAGCAAGCTCCTTTTTCTCAAACCAGACTTCTGTCGATCCTATCAGATACAACCAGTCATCGCTCATCGGGCCGCTCAGGATGCGCATATAGCTTTCTTCCTCTGATAGCGTGATGGCAGTCTTGGTAGTCATTTCAAATGCCACCTCGAATGTGTTGCCATCCTTAGCTTCTACCGCTTCTCCGTCATTGATCACCATCGACGATGTCATATTTACCACCACGTCCGTGTCATCTTCTACAAGCGTGAACTCAAACGTGTTGTTGCCGTCCATCTTTTTCAGATTTCCGTCCTTGTCCACGTACTTGATGTAAGCGACAAATTCAGTTCCGAGTTCCTCGTACCATAGTGCTTTTCTTTCACCATAGCCCCAGAATTCTAAATCAGTTGAGCCGTAGAGCGTTCTGCTTTCCTCGTCTTTGTACAGGAGGAACTCATCTGCTTCATCCGAGCCTTTCTTGTGGCACCACACCTGAAGCTCTGTCTGAAATCTGCCCATCGGATTGACATAATTGAACTTGATGTCTACCCATGGATAATAACTTCTGGCAATTTCCGGCCAGTAATTCTTGATGACTCCTGTGATCACCACATTGTCCGTCGGCAGATCTACAAGCTCCACCCACATCGGTTCATCTGTTCCCTTAAGCTTGTACTCGCTTCCATCATAGTCCCAGTTTCCTACGTAAAGCCTGTATTTGCCTGCTTCCTTGCCGTATGTATTCAGTGATGCCGGCACATCGAGCGCTACGTCCGGATAGAGGTAGACATTGTTCGTGTACCCGCTCTCGTATTTCACCAGCTCTTCTTCCGTGAACTTTGCTTTATCCTCTGCTTCAGGCACTAAGAACATTGTGAACGACCCTTTGCTGAACAGTCTTTCACCCTCATTCTTCATTTTCAGGGTAATCTCTTGGTTCATTCCGGTATATAGTTTCCCGGTAGATCCGAAGCTCACCAACTTGATTTTGGCGGGATTGTTATACTTCATATTTTCGGGATCATCCACATAGACGACTCCGTCCTTCACCGTTATCGCCAGCCTGTTGAGATCACCGGCTGAAATTTCTGTCACGTCATAGTTATCCGGAGTCTGATCGTATCCATTTCCTTTGACGCATGCGATCGACATCGTGTAGTGTCCGTCGGGAAGCTCACCATTTCTTATCATATCACCGCAAGGCAGATATCCGTAAACATATTTACCGTATGATTCCTGAATCGACGACACCGAGTTCAGTCCGTAGATTCCAAGGAGCTGACCTTTGTCATCCTTCAGCGCGGCGCCGAGTGAATATTCACCCCACTCCACGTCAGCCCCCGTGCTGTTCCAGCACAAAGCGTTGAGGCTGATGCTGGACTGGTTAGTCAGTTTCCCGTCAGCATCTGTTTCATTATATGAATATATTTCGCCTAATGTCAGTGGAAGGCGTGTCTCCAGATAATTTGCCGTTGCCTCGCCGGGACGGATATTCACCACCATGTCCTGATCTCGGTAATAAGCTCCGTTGCCGGCACCGATACCGAGATTGTCAGGCGAGAGGATGCTCACGTCAAAATAGCCGTCGCTCATGCCGCCCCAGCCCCAGTTGATATGCAGGAAATCTTCCGCGTCTATACCGTCACACACGAATTCATGCCCGTACATTCCGTCTGTTCCGCTGTACAGCACAGGCTCGCCACGCAGCAGATTCTCGCGGATTTCATCAATCCACGCTTGCGTTGTATATGAATCACGATATCTGTATCGGATATCGGGGGAATAATTGAAATGCTTGCACATCGCCGAGGCAACCATCGCAGACGGTGCCGCCGACTCGTTTGCGCCGTACGACATGTTGACCGAGTAACCGATGTCGCGCATCAGCGTAGCCACTGCTTCCGCCTGCTCAGCCGTATAGTTGTAGGAATTTTCATCCCAGCCGGTGTACTCGTCAAGCATGTTCGACCAGTCGTAGGCTTGACCCAGTTCCTGCGAGCCGTAGCCGCAAGTTACCGTGCCGTTGCCCTTCGGCGGAAATTCATAGTATTTCATTACCTGCGCGATCGCTGTCGCCACGCAGCCCGTCGGAGCCTGCTTGTCTCCGAAATTCGGGGTATAAAGATTGTAAGGGTTGCCCTGGTTCCACTTCACTTTCATCAGCGGAGCCACAGCCTCGCCTCCCTTCGTCTGGGGCTTATACTCGATCTTGCCGTCGCTTATGGCATTCACCACCTTCGTGTAGTCGCTGAGGTAAGCCTTCAGCGCGTCAGGCAGCTTTTCGCCGTCAAACTTTGCGTCAAGCGAATAGCCCACGATCGGAGCCGAATTCTCTTCGGCCGACACGATCACAAAACCGTCAGCCGCCTCCGGTGCAAACACATAATAAGCAGGTTCAGCCGATACGTTTACTATTGACTTATCCACACTGACGGATTTAGCCTTCACGCCACCCGCCTTTGTTCCGATTATCCTTGAATTAAAAAAATTCTCTGCGATCGAAGCGGCAGTATCCTTATCGATCTGCTTCGCTTCCGCATTCAGTGCCACAGCCAGCATCATAGTCACCAGCATCGGCACGCCAATTAAAAAGCTCTTTCTATACATGATAATAATTGATTTATTTGCTCTGACTTTAATAATTATTTATTGAAATGTATTCAAAGTTTTACGAAGATAACCCATCGCCCGACAATAAACAAGAAAAACACCGACTTTAACTCACCATACCCCTAAAAATCACGGATTTCCGTAACCC
>CAMWPM010000095.1 GCA_947176235.1 uncultured Bacteroidales bacterium
CAGATCAACTTCAACGTTAGCGAACGTCTCCGGGGGGGGGGGGAGGCCGGAGGGGCTCGAGGGGGTCGGCGGCAGTGGCGGCGCGGGGCGCGGTGGATGCCTCCGATTCCCCGGCGCGGGGCGCGGGGGAGTCGATGAAGTCAAAGAGACCGGGGTGCTGCAGGGGGTCGAATGACCGGCGACGTGGAGGCATGTGGCGGAGGGTGTTAGCGGGAGTGGAGGAGGAAGATTGTGGGTATCTTATCGTAGTCGTAGGTGGCGGTGCGCCACTGGCGGAGGGGTCGGGTGATGATGGACTGCCGGCTGCCGGTGACGTCGGATGCGACGCAAAGGAGGAGGTCGGGGGAGAGGGATGCGGCGAGGTCGGCGATGAGGCGGTTGTTGCGGTAGGGGGTCTCAATGAAAATCTGAGTCTGGCCTTCGCGGAGGATGCGGCGTGTCATTTCAGAGAGGCGGGCGCGCCGGGCGGAGGGGTCGATGGGGAGGTAGCCTGCGAATGCCCATGACTGTCCGTTGAATCCTGACGCCATGAGGGCGAGGAGGATGGATGAGGGTCCGACGAGGGGGATGACAGGGATGGAGCGTCGCTGGGCTTCGGCTACGAGGAGTGCGCCGGGGTCGGCTACGGCGGGGCATCCGGCTTCGCTGATGATGCCCATGGGGTGCCCGTCGAGGAGAGGCTGAATCATCGGGGGGACTGCCTCGGGGGGCGTGTGCTCGTCGAGGACGACGAAGGAGAGGGAGTCGATGGAGATGGAGCGGTCGGCGGCGCGAAGGAAGCGACGGGCGGAACGGACGTTCTCGACGGCGAAGTGGCGCACGCGACGGAGGATGGCGATGTTGGCGTCGGGGATGACGTGGTGCAGAGTGCCGTCGCTGAGGGGTACGGGGAACAGGTAGAGCGCCGGAGCGAGGGGAGCTTGGGCGGTGGTGTCGGCGGCTTCGCGGTCGGAAATCGGGTCGGTGTTCATCGGTCGGGAGTGGAGGAGGGGGGTGATTAGTCGTCGAGGAGGTGGGGACGGAGGAGGCGTGTGCGTTCGAGCGACTGCTCGTGGCGCCAGGCGTCGATGCGTGCCTGGTGTCCTGAGAGGAGTATGTCGGGGACTCGCCAGCCGTTGTAGTCGGCGGGGCGGGTGTAGATGGGGGGTGCGAGGAGTCCGTCCTGGAAGGAGTCGGTTAGGGCGCTCTGCTCGTCGCCGATGGCTCCGGGGATGAGGCGGACGATTGAGTCGGCGATGACCATTGCGGGGAGCTCGCCGCCTGTGAGGACATAGTCGCCGATGGAAATCTCGCGGGTGACGAGGTGCTCGCGTATGCGCTGGTCGACGCCTTTGTAGTGTCCGCAGAGGATGATGATGTTGGTGAGGAGGGACATGGAGTTAGCCATGGGCTGTGAGAGGATTTCGCCGTCGGGGGATGTGAAGATAACGTCGTCGTAGTCGCGCTCGGCGCGGAGCATGGAGATGGCACGGTCGACGGGCTCGATCTGCATGACCATGCCGGCTTCACCGCCAAAGGGATAGTCGTCGACCTTGCGGTGGCGGTTGGTGGTGAAGTCGCGGAGATTGTGGACGTGATATTCGACGAGACCCTTGTCGGCAGCGCGCTTGAGGATGGAGCAGCCGAGGGGGGATTCGAACATTTCGGGGAGGACGGTGAGGAAATCTATGCGCATCAGATGACAGTGATTAATTACAGAAGCACAAAATTAATAAATGTCGGGCTAACGCGCAAAAAAAGTGACCGGAGGCGGGGAGGAGCTTATCTTTTCCGACGGAACTTAGGGGTGATTCCGATGAAGAACTCGAAGTTGATGCCGGGCATGGGGCGGGAGAGGACGGAAAGATAGTCCTCGTTGAAGAGGTTGTTGACAGCCAGTTTGAGCTGGAGATCCACAGGCTTGAGCGACAGACTTTTTTCAAGGGAAACGTTGCTCATGTAATACTTAGGCAGGTGTCCCGTGATGGTGTAGTCGTTGCTCGACATTGTGAACCTCTCTGAATAGTAAGCCCATTTATACAGGAAGCTCCAGGACTTCCACGTGAGACGCCCCGTGAGCGAAGCCGAGTGTTTGGGAACGTATGGGAGCTGTTTGCCTACAGACTGGTCGGCAGGCGACATCTTTTCACCCTCGTTGATGGAGGGAGTCCAGGAATATGACCCGTTCAGGTCGAAAACCCACCCCTTGAAAGGCTCGAAGGCTATATTGAGTTTACCCTCGATGCCGTAGGCGTGTACCTTCTTGACATTGCGTGGCGAGAAGAATCCTTTGGTCGTGGGAAGCCAGATGATCCAGTCGTCGATACGGCTGTCAAACCATGTGGCGCTTCCTCCCATCGATACCGGGAACGGAGAAAACAAGTTTATATCGAACGATGCACCTGCATCGTAAGTCCAACCGTGCTCGCTCTTCAGGTCTGGATTGCCACCGGGGAGAAAATAGAGGTCATTGAGCGTAGGAAACTTGTGGTTGCGTGATACGGACGCTTTCAGCATGACGTTTCCTTTCCTCGACAGAAGACCGTCGATGAAGAATGCCGGGATAACGGGCGCCCATTTGTCGCCGAACATTTCCTCACGTAGCACAAGTGAAAGTCCGAGCGGATCGACAGGCTGCCATTTAGCCGAAGCGGAGCCGGAGAGTTCGATGCGCCCCTTGTCGTAACCGACAATGGCTTTGTCACCGTCCTGAAGGATAATGTTCTTGTCCTCGGAGCGGACGAAATGCTGATGTGTCGAGATATTGGCGGTAAAATACCATTTTCTCGTGGGATTATACTCACCCTCCGCCTGACCGTAGAAGGTATTTACCCTGCTTCGTGAGCGTGTCATGGACGACCAGTTGTTTTCAGCCACCTCACGCTTGTAGTCATACGCCATCCAGGTGTGGATATATCCCCCTTTTGCAGCAAATTTCCAGCCATCGCGCCGATGATCCCATGAGAGGACGCTTCGGAGGGTCTGCTCCCGCTGCCGGTTCTCGAAATTGCGCTCGTTGCCGTAGTCGGTGGTGAGCATCGGCAGTTCGCGGTTGGAGTTGATATACCATGCGTTGAATCCGAAACGGTCACCCTTATTGGTGTTGTAGTACACCTCCTGCAGCGCATGGAAATCCTTGTAGGCACCGCTGCGGTTGCGTTCGGTCGGGTGATACTGACCTATTATGTTCTTGTCATCGTCGTAGATGTTCACCTTCTTGTCGTGGTTGATGTACTTGTAGTCGTTTGGTGAAGACGAATATACGACACGGCTTGAAACGTGCCAATGCTCACTGCCGTAAGTAAACCGGGCGAACTCGTCGAATGTGCTGAAAGACCCCACTCCCTGCACATATTGCAGATTGACACCTTCCGCCACATCTGGAATAGTTCCGAGTCTGACAAGACCGCCCAGACCTCCGCCTGTCTCATTGACCGATGAAGTGCCGTGCAGCAGCGATGCCTGGTCGATGAAGTAGGACGGGATTGTGGAGAAATCTGTCATGCCGAGCATGGGGTTGTTGATGCGCATTCCGTTCCACGTCACCTGCGTATGGCTGGG
>CAMWPM010000096.1 GCA_947176235.1 uncultured Bacteroidales bacterium
CTCCAAGGCTGCTCCTTCCCCCGCTCCTGTCCCCGAGCCCCCGCTGCCACCGATGGAGGAGACTCCCGGCGGCGAGAAGCTCAACATCGTCATCGCCTGGGAGCCGCGTGACATAAAGCAGCTTTCCTCCACGCTCTGGGATGCTTTCCTCGTCAACGATTCCAATTTCTACTTGTCATTCTCCTTCATGTCGCGTGCCGACGGCGAGGAGGACTGGACGCTGCGCAATTCAGGAGTCATCGAGCCGGGCATACAGCTTTGGCTTGGCGAAGTCACACGCGAGGACATCCCGCAGCTCTCCCGCATCGCCTTCCAGTACATCGCCTATAAGACCGACCGCCCCTTCGTCCTCAAGAATCCGGCGTTGATCGAGCGTCGCCTCGACTGCACCAAGTTCTTCAAGCTCCACTGTTATCGCCCGTCCGTCTACTTCGATCACGAAGTCATTGCCATGCCGCTCGTCACCGACGACCGTCCCCAGCGTCCGGCGCCCGTGGACGCCTCGGCTCTTGAGGACGCGATGAAAGCAAAGCGGGCTGCCGATTCACGTCCCGCGCGCCGTCAGCCCCTCCGTCGGCACATCAAGCGCCGCGACCTCAAGGCACCCGACGGCGAGCCCCTCGTGGTCGACCTCCACATCACCGAACTCCTTGACGATCTCCGCGGACTTTCCCCCGCCGATATGCTCAATATTCAGGTCGACGAATTCCGTCGCGTCATGGACGAAAACGCCTCAGCCCGCGGCAGGCGCATCATCTTCATCCACGGCAAGGGCGAAGGCGTACTGCGCAACGCCCTCCTCAAGGAGCTCTCCCACCGCTACAAGGGTCACGACGTTCAGGATGCCTCCTTCCGTGAGTACGGCTACGGAGCCACTCAGGTCACCATCTGATTTCGTCGCCTAATGTAGCTCCCGCATATTGCCCGTTTCGGCAAAAATCACTACCTTTGCCCCATTACATCAATAATCCGCCTCCCAAATGCAGGAAAAAGTTATCATTCTCGACTTCGGCTCCCAGACGACGCAGCTTATCGCCCGCCGTCTCCGCGAGCTCAGCGTGTACTGCGAGATAGTACCCTACAACAAATTCCCCCACGATGATCCCTCCGTCATCGGCGTCATCCTCTCAGGCAGTCCCTTCTCCGTCTACGATGAGAAAGCATTCCGCACCGACCTCTCCCGCATCCGCGGACGCCTCCCCATCCTCGGCATCTGTTACGGCGCCCAGTTCATCGCCTACACCAACGGCGGAAGCGTCGAGCCTGCCGGCACACGCGAGTACGGTCGCGCCCACCTCGAGCACCTCGATGCATCCAACCCCCTCCTCCGCGGTCTCAAGCCAGGCTCACAGGTATGGATGAGCCACGGCGACACCATCACCACCCTCCCCGACAATTTCCGCATCATCGCCTCCACCGACAAGGTAGCCGTGGCAGCCTACCAGATCGAAGGCGAACCCGTCTGGGGCGTACAGTTCCACCCCGAAGTCTATCATAGCGTTGACGGCACGCAGATCCTCCGCAACTTCGTAGTCGACATCTGCGGCTCCCGGCAGGACTGGAACGCAGCTTCGTTCATCGACACCACCGTTGCAGCCCTCCGCGAGCAGCTCGGCGACGACAAGGTTGTGCTTGGGCTGTCAGGCGGCGTCGACTCCTCCGTCGCAGCCGTACTCCTCAACCGTGCCATCGGCTCCAATCTCACTTGCATTTTCGTCGACCACGGTATGCTCCGTAAGGACGAGTTTCGCGACGTTCTCAACGATTATAAATGTCTTGGTCTCAACGTTATCGGCGTCGACGCCTCGCAGAAGTTCTTCAGCGAGCTCGCCGGAGTCACCGAGCCGGAGCGCAAGCGCAAGATCATCGGCAAAGGCTTTATCGACGTCTTCGATGAAGAGGCCCACAAGATTAAGGATGTAAAGTGGCTCGCCCAGGGTACCATCTACCCCGACTGCATCGAATCCCTCTCCATCACCGGCACCACTATCAAGAGCCACCACAACGTCGGCGGACTACCCGAGAAGATGAACCTCCGCCTCTGCGAACCACTCCGCCTCCTCTTCAAGGACGAAGTGCGCGCCGTAGGTCGTGAGCTCGGCATGCCCGACCACCTCATCAAGCGTCATCCATTCCCCGGCCCCGGGCTCGCCGTCAGAATCCTCGGCGACATCACCCCCGAGAAAGTTCGCGTTCTTCAGGAAGCCGACCATATCTTCATTCAGGGACTCCGCGACTGGGACCTTTACGACAAAGTTTGGCAGGCAGGAGTAATACTTCTCCCCGTCAAGAGCGTAGGTGTCATGGGCGACGAGCGCACCTACGAAAGCGCCGTGGCACTCCGCGCCGTTACCTCCACCGACGCCATGACCGCCGACTGGGCGCACCTCCCTTACGAATTCCTTGCCAAAGTCTCCAACGACATCATCAACAAAGTCAAAGGCGTCAACCGCGTAGCCTACGACATCTCCTCCAAGCCCCCGGCAACCATCGAATGGGAATGATTGCTCTTTGAGCAATCATCGCCGGAGTTCGCGCTTGCAGGTCGACGGGATAGCTGGCGAAGTCAGCCCCGTCGGTGCAAGCTTCTGAGCGAACCTCCGGCAATAATCCTACTTTGAGCAATCATCGCCGGAGTTCGCGCTTGCAAGTCGACGGGATAGCTGGCGAAGTCAGCCCCGTCGGTGCAAGCATGTAGGCGAACCTCCGGCAATAAAAAACAGAATCGCCGGAGTTCGCGCTTGCCATTTATCGTCATAGCTGGTAGGGGCGCGTCATCGCTTTAGCGCTTGCGTAGCAAGATACATCGCGCCCGCACCCCGAAGGCTTCCCGTCATCGCGCTTTCACGCCGCATATATTCCCATGACCGAGTATTGGAAGCATCCCCCGCGGGATGCTTTTTTATTCCCTTTCTATAGAAAGATTACATTTACTCCCGATAGCCTTCTAAATAACTTTTTACTTTGCTCCTCCCCCAAAATCACATCTCTATACGTTCTATACGTGTCATTTCATAGATAAAATTAACGAGTCTCCGACAACGCGTCGGAGACTCGTTACTATCAGATTAGTGACATAATAAAGGTAGCATGTAAAAAAGTCGTCACTACCCCGACTTTTTCAGTTACCGACAGCATGCTTGTGATTCCGCTTTACTCCTGCGTATGGATGCAATCATCGATCGGCGGAATATGTCTTATAGGTGACTGACATGAGGGTCAGACTACATAAATCAGTAGGACAGTACTGCCCGCACAGCGTATGGGTATGATCTGTGGGAAGGATAAGTATAGTCCAGCGGGGAGTATTCATGTGATAACGCTCGTCCATCATAATCACTCTCGTTGGAAGACCAGTAATAGGGATAGCCGCGCCAAGTGTTATGGTATTTTAACCAACCTACGTGTTCCTTGTAGGGGACATCGTCAGTCAGTTTCTCCTTTATTACTTTATAGCGCTCCTCAAAAAGGGATTGATATTGCCGAAGTTCGAGAAGCATGCCGTTAGCCGGCAGGTACCAGCC
>CAMWPM010000097.1 GCA_947176235.1 uncultured Bacteroidales bacterium
CCTCAGCCCGTGGCACCAGCCCCCGCACCTCAGCCCGCGGCACCAGCCCCCGCACCTCAGTCTGCAGCACCATCCCCTGCACCCGCTCAGGCTAATGTCCCGGCACGTCTGCGTCTGCTTGTGGCAGAGGATAACGAAAGCAACTATCTCCTCTTTGAATCCGTCCTGGAAGCACATTACGAACTGTGTCATGCTTGGGACGGCAACGAAGCTGTGGAAATGTTCAATGCTTTCCAACCCGACATGATTATCATGGACATTAATATGCCGAATAAGGACGGATACGAGGCGACTCGCGAAATCCGCCAGTATTCCTCCACTGTCCCCATCATAGCCGTGACAGCCTACGCATTTGCCTCCGACCGCGAGCGCATACTGCGCAGCGGCTTCAACAGCTATGTCAGCAAACCGATCAACCCCATGCGTCTGCTTCAGGAACTCAAGAGAGTGCTTGCCACTACCGGATACTGATCCACGTTCCAGCCGACGACATCTGAAAGAACCTAACTATATCACTGAATTACTTAGAGAGGAATAAGGTTAAGCCAGTCCCGATCCTCTTGAACCTTTAAAATGGCAAAAAGAAAATGAAGAAATTTATTATCTTGCTTCTGCTCTCCATTCTTTGCCCCGCCACTCTCATCCGGGCGATCGACAAGGAAGATAATAAGGATGCATCGACTCCCTACAAGGTGCTTTTCATCCAGTCGCAGTCGAGCCTTACGCCTGACGCTGCCGACATGGTGAGAATCATCGAGGATCAGCTGCGCAGCAGTAACCTCGAGACGGAGCTTGCCGTGGAATATCTCTTCGCGGACCAGTGGGAGGCTAAGGATGAAGAAGCCGTGATGCGCAATTTTCTTAAAAGAGCACGAGAAAACAAGGTTGACCTCATCATTACCCAAGGTGACGAAGCTTTCTACACGATGACCAACTGCGGTGACTCGCTGGGATATGAGATTCCGGTTGTGTTCTTCGGCATACAGTTCCCGGATTATGACCTGATACGTTCGATGCCAAACGTCTGCGGACGTACGTCGGAACGCAACTATGCGCGTCTGCTCAAGGAAGCGATAGCCACGTTCCCTGACCGAAAGGAAATTATCCTTGCACACACTGACCAGTTCCTTCAGGAAAGTATAGCAAAAGAAATCACCAAGGAATGGGTAGACAATCTCAAGCAGCGCTATCATTCGATGCGTCTGCTCGACTTCCAGACCCGCGGAGGCGACATCGACAACCTGATACATCTCGTCAGCGACGAGGAGAGTTCCCGCCGTTTCATCGTGATCGTGCCCAAGTGCATGTCGATTCTGCGTCTCAACCCCAACACACCTATTTATTCCTGTAGCTCGGAAGATAAGGCAGTGCTTGCATTCTACGACGTTGACAACAAGGAAGCTGCCATGCTTGCCGGACAACAGGCTGCCGCACGCCTTAAGGGAGAGACGGCGGCTTCAATCGGTGTAACTAATCACGAGCCGGAGTTCCACTACTCCTACGATCAGCTCATGAAGTTTGGTGCTGACGTAGATGCCGTTGAGGCACGTCCCAACACATTTGTAGAGTACGACACATTTGACCGCTATCAGGGATGGATCATTGGCGTAGGTGTAGTGCTGATCATTCTCAGCCTTATGGCTGTGGTGTTCTTTATGTTCGCCAACCGTCACCAGACTCGCAAGCGCCTTAAAGCTGAGGATGCCCTTGTGCTCCAGAGCCACCTTATCAAGCAGCGCAACCAGTTTGACAAGATTCTGTCGACGATTACCGACAGTCTGATAATGTATGACACGTCGTTCAACATCACGACGCTCAATGCGGCTGTTGTGCCACTGCTCGGTTATGCCACCGAGGACGAGGCTCTTGATGATCTGAGCCGCAAACGCGCTCCCGGCAAGCTTCACCTTCACGTCTACGTCAACACTCAGGATGTGCTCGCCGACCTTATTGAAAAGGCACGCGAATCACGTAAGCCTCAGAAGTTCCCGGAAAACGCGTTTATGCTCAACCGCACCACGCATCAGTATTTCCCTGTCTCTGGTGAAGTAGTCCCCGTGCTCAACGAGGACCGTACGGACGTGGTAGGTTTCATTGTGATCTTCCGTAACGTATCAGAGGATGACATTCAGAAGCGTCTGCTCAACATAGCCGCTGAGGTTAGTTCGATCTATCCCTGGCAGTATGATATTTCGAAGAACTATCTTATTTTGTCACATGAGTTCTATATCGGTATAGGCATACCGGAACAGAATTTCATGACACGCACGCAGTTCTCGCAGTATGTCCACACCGAGGATGTAGGACTGATGACGTCATTTCTCGACGGCATCAGAGAGGGATCTCGCCTTGAGAACCGCATCGCTTTCCGTCTGCTCATGGCTGGCGGCAGATACGAATGGTGGGAATTCTCGGTCAGCTCAGTCGGATCATCAAGCGGCATGACCTCTCTGATCGTGGGTATTTGCCAGTCGGTGGAATACTATAAGAAGGTGGAATGTGACCTTAAGGAAGCGCGCGACCGCGCTCTCCAGAGCGACAAACTCAAGAGCGCCTTCCTCGCCAACATGAGTCATGAGATCCGTACGCCTCTCAATGCGATCGTGGGTTTCTCCAATCTTCTTTCTCTTACCACCGATCCCGATAAGAAAAGTCAGTATGCCGAGGTGATCAATCGCAATAATGAGTTGCTGCTTCAGCTTATCAATGACGTGCTTGACCTCGCAAAAGTGGAGTCGAACACTCTTGAATTCAACTATTCGAAGGTTGACGTCAATCAGCTCATCCGCACCGTCGAGGATTCCGTCAGAATGCGTGTGGAAAGGGGAGTGGTGCTCAATTATCTGCTTGGTGCCGACCGTTGCGTGGTCAAGAGCGACGGCAATCGCCTGATGCAGGTTCTCACTAATTTCCTTACGAATGCATGCAAGTTTACGAAGCGAGGCAGCATCACTTTCGGTTACGAAGTGCGCGAGCGCGAGGTTTACTTCTTTGTGAAGGACACCGGTAAGGGTATACCTGAAAATAAGCTTTCGGCTGTGTTCGAGCGTTTCTGCAAGCTCGACTCCTTCACGCAGGGTACCGGACTCGGACTTCCAATCTGTAAGAGCATTATTGAGAAGCTCAGTGGTCAGATCGGTTGTACGTCCCGCGGTGAAGGCAAGGGCTCTACATTCTGGTTCACAATTCCTTACGATCCGATCGAAAATGCCATTGAGATCGAACCCATGACGATAGACGAGCTTCAGGCGAAGGAATCCCCCGCACCAGATTTCACCCCCGCGCCTGTAGATCAGGTACCTGCAGCCTCTGTCAATGAAGTTCCCGTTGCTCCGGTAGTGGAGACTCCTGTTGCACCGGTCAGTGCATCACCTGCCGGTCCTGTTGGTATGCCGGATCTGCCTCCGATACCAGCGGCTGTTGAATCCGTTGAACCTTCAATAGAAGTAGTGGAGAAACCTGCGGCACCCGTCTACGAAGCTCCTGCGGCACCCGTCTACGAAGCTCC
>CAMWPM010000098.1 GCA_947176235.1 uncultured Bacteroidales bacterium
TTAACCTAACCCAGTAAACATACTAAACCGAGTCAACCTTTTTCAGGAACCGATAGATGGAATTCTCAAAAGTGAGAATTTGTGATGTCGGTGCTGGATTTCGGTGATTTATGCCTACATTTGTGCATACGAAAAGATACTTCTGTTATGAAAAGAATTTTGGCAATGTTGACTGCTGTTGTGGCAGCAATGGCAGTAGATGTAACGGCGCAAGTGAGCACCGTTATAGCTAATCCGGGCGAAAATGCCGCAACTGAAATCAATATCAACTGGCATTCGCCGCAGTACAAGGGCTATGATAAAATCTACTACGCACCGGCAGAATGTCAGGATGCAAAGCATCGAAAGGCGCGATCAAGGCAGGAACTCTGTACTGCCTTCGACAGCATGTATTCAAAAAATGCGGAGGGGGAAAATGTCTACGAATACCCGCATTTCGTTCGTAATACCGTGCAGCTAAAGAAATTACTGCCGTCTACGCTATACCGTTACACTATCGAGGGCGACACGTCCGTCAGATATTTCCGTACAGCACCTGCTGAGGGGGCTTTCCGTGCTGCCATCATTTCCGATTTCCATGCTTACCCTCCTCTGCCCGGCAGGCAACAGGCTGCCATGGTGATGCTCGACACTCTGGAGAACATAAACGGAGGAGCTTTTGACCTTATGATTCATCTCGGCGATGTCTGTGCGTGGGGAGGAAGCTACTCATTCTGGCAAAACCTTTATGACGAGCCTCACTTCCGAAACAATACGTGGGCGGGACTCAACGGCAACCATGACAACATGGATCGTACGAATAAGAAGAACACCAATCAGTTTTTCCGCTTTACCAATGCTGCGCCCCTGAATGGCTATGACGGCGAAGAGGGAGTATGCTATTTCTTCCGTTATGGCGACGTGCTGTTTATCGCCCTTAACAGCGAAAGCATGCGCTCCGACGAAGGTCTGGAGAAGGCACAGCAGTGGGTGAAAAGAGTTGTGGCGGAGCATCCGAGTCAGTGGATCATCGTGATGGAGCATTACCAGTGGTTTTTCGGCGAGACAGGGGCTGACAGTCAATATCCGCGATGGTGTCACGTCTTCGACGAACTGGGCGTTGACATAGCTCTGGGTGCCAACAATCATCGCTACGTGTCCACACATCCGCTTTGCGGGGGTGAGGTGGTGGCGCCGGGTAAGGGAACTGTCTACGTCCAGACACCGTCATCCGACAATGATCGCGGTGTGGATATTGACTCTCTTGCATTCAACCACGACAAAATCAGGACCCGCTGGACTGAAGGAGCCAACACCGTCGGAGCTATGATAATGGACGTGACGCCCGAAAAAATCACCCTCACCCTCTACGACCGCACCGGCACCCCCATCGACACCGTCTGCGCCGAGAGAAGCGCCTACTGATTGACCCAAATTAGTTTTGAGGTGTCATAGCCGCGGCGCTGTGCTTCGGTGAGGATCCGGTCTTTTGTGTCGTCGGAGATTTGCGGCGTACGCGAAAGAATCCACAGATAGTCATCACTCCCGCTTCCCACAAGTGCGTACTTGTAGTCATCATCAAGGAGCATGATGCGATAGTCGGAGTAAAAGGGGCCCCAGAATGATACGCGAAGCAGTGACGGAGTATCAGTAAGTCTGGCAACTCCCTTTGCCTCGGAATATTTTCCGTTCTTCATTCCCGTGTTCAGCACATCGACCTTTCCATCCTCGCGTAGAACGTAGCTTGCTTTGGTCTGATCCATGCCGCGTTCAAAACGATGGTCGAAACGTGCTATTTCATACCAGTTTCCTAAAAAGCGGTTTAAGTCAAAGTTAGTCACAACGGAATTGTCGACTGTCAGTTTGCTGCATCCTGCCAGCAGGCAAAGCAGCACGGATAAGGTAGTGATCTTTTTCATGTTGCTTAAATAATTTATTGAAACTAATTGTACTATATAAACAACATTTGCACAAAAAAGTAGCTGTCAATTCAGAAATTAACAGCTTTTATCACTTTATTTATCAATGCGTTATTTCTCTTTGTCGAGGATTTCCCTAAGGAGGGGTGTGAGTTTTTCGGCGTAGTATTTGAAGCCGAGATCAGTGAGGTGGATGCCGTCGACGGTTCCGTCGTCCTCCACGCCGTCGAGATTTTCCGACGTCACGTAGTAGAGATTCTCCGGATTCTCAGCCTTTAGCCGCTCATAATTGCGATAGAAAGCAGCGTTTTTCTTAGGAAGATATTCACCGAAATTTGAGTCGTAGCGGGCATAGGGATAGATTGGACCCTCCACCATCACGATGGGTACTTCGGGGCGAATCGTTCGCAGGATATTGACGAAATCGTAGGTCAGTGTGTCGCACATCATTTCCGTGCAGTTGGGCACCGGGTCGAGGATATAGCAGTCGACTCCGGGGATCGACGCCAGTGCGCGTGCCACCGGAAAATCCATTTTCCCCTCGCCGCTGAATCCAAGATTCACCACCTCGCAGTTGAGGTCACGGCTGATAATGTTGGTCGACACCATGCCTGTGCGTGACGCGCATCCACCCTGCAGGATGCTGGTGCCATAAGCCACAATTTTTTTGTTTCGGTCAATTATCGACAGATTCCCTGATGTTATCACCGCACCGCTGTCCACCACAATGTCCATGCTCGTGATTCCGTCGTAGAGAGGAAGGTAGACCATAAATTCCTTCATGCCCGGCGCGAGATTCTCCACGTAAGTTGCTTCGCAGGTCTTTTCCGTGCCTTTCTTTATGTAAGGGCGGTTGGTGTTTACGTGGCGCCATACGGAGTCACCCTCAAGGATGTAGAGGTCGGTGCCTTTCAGACCGGTGTCTGCCATGTGGATCATGTGGGTGTTCCAGAAAAGATCGTAGCGTATGCCGATGCTTTTAGAGTCAGTGGCGAAGCGTATTCCCATGCCTGATGAACACTGCTGGCGATCCCAGAGGTCGGGACGCACTGAATCCTGTAGATATTTCGGGAGGCGCGAGAACACGCGTTCCGAATCGTCGAACCCCTTGTTGATGATGCGAAGCGACGTGGCATCTACATATTTTTTCGGAGTTTCGGTTTTATCCTGGGCATTTATTGTCAGGCTGCCAAGTGACAAGGAGGCTACCGACAAAGCAAGTAGGGTCAGATGTCTGATCATGATGAATTGGCTGAATAATCAAAGTTATGTCACAAAATTACGATAATCTCCCCGATCTTCCAACTCTCTTCAGTTCAATTGCAGATTAATATTTTCTCCTTATCGGTTCCTGAAAAAGGTTGACTCGGTTTAGTATGTTTACTGGGTTAGGTTA
>CAMWPM010000099.1 GCA_947176235.1 uncultured Bacteroidales bacterium
TTGCCTCGTCTCGTGGGCTGGTTGTTGTGTATTAGATCACCCTCCACTCCCCCTGTGCCGGAGGCACAGCACTGATGTTAACCCGGCGTGGTGACACGCCGGGAACAGCCACTGACAAGATGCCCCAGCCCCGGCGGGGCTGTACTTGTACTAAATATACTCGCTCATCTTGCCTCTGTCACTCTGCATGAGAGACCCTCCCATCCCTCCTATCCTTCCCATCCTTCCCAAATCCTAACTCCTAACTCCTAACTCCCAACTCCTAACTCCCATACCCTCCTGGTCTCCATTAACTTTTTTTAACCTCTTAAAACTAATTATTTCGTTGCACAACTAATTTATTAGTTTTATATTTGCGCCATAAAACTAATTAATTCGTTTGCATCATGAAATCCGGAAGACCCCGACAGCACCTCACCGAGAAAGAAGCCACACTCATGCACATGCTTTGGCAGCATGGACCTCTCTTTGTCCGCGAGATGCTCGATCTGTATCCCGAGCCAAAACCGCATTTCAACACCATCGCCACAACTATCCGCATCCTCGAGGACAAAGGCTACGTATCCCACGAAGCCGTCGGCGGCTCGCATCGCTTTTCCGCAATCATAGCAAAAGAGGAATTCTCACGCCGAGGTTTCGCCGACCTGATCCGCGACTACTTCGACAACTCCTACAAAAAAGCCGTCTCAGCCCTTATTGAAGAGGAAAAAATCACACCCGACGAGCTCCGGGAGATCCTTTCCATCATCGAAAACAAAAACAAATCCTGACCGCCGCGCCATGTCCCAGCTGCTCTCCTACGCCATTTCCTCCGCCCTGTTCCTCATTCCGCTCTATCTTGTATTCAAGTGGATGATGTCTGGCGAGAACCAGCCCCGGTTCAACCGCGTCATCCTCCTCTCCGTCTACGCCATCGCACTCCTTGCACCCTGCGTCTGCCGCATTCCTTGGCAGACACTCTTCCGAAATTCCGGCCAATCTGCTGCGCTTCCCGATGTCACCGTCGGTCTGCCCGTCGCTATCGGCATTATCCCCGACGCCGCCTCACCGTCACCCCTATGGCGCATCCTGTTGATCATTTACATTGTCGGCGTTTTTGTCGCCGCCGGTCTCTCCATTGCCACTCTCTTCAGCCTGATGCGCATCATCCGCCAGTCATCCGCAGTCCCCGCCACTCGCCCCTATTCGGTCCGCGTCCTCCCCGACGCCACAGGGATTGCACCATTCAGCTGGATCCGCTATATCATCATGCCGCAATCCGACTTCACCGACACATCTGTAGCCCGGCTCATCGTGCTCCACGAATCATGCCACCTCCGCCGGCGCCATTGGATCGACCTTCTCCTTGCCCAGATCGTCTGCATATTTCAGTGGTTCAACCCGGCGGCGTGGCTCATGCGCGACGAGTTGCGATCCATCCACGAGTACCAGGCAGATTCCGACGTCATCGCATCCCTGCATGGCAACCTTTCCGACTATCAGAACTTATTAATTAAAAAGGCTGTTGGCGCGAGATTCCCGTCACTTGCCAACAGCCTGAATCACAGTAATCTCAAAAAACGTATCACTATGATGTACAAATCCAGTCCCTCTGCGGCGCGCAGTGCATTCCGCGCCATCGCAGTCGCTCCCGCCATTGCCGGAGCAGTCATGTTACTCAACGTGCCCGCCGTTTCGGCAGCAATCTCATCGATTGCATCCACGTCGTTAGTTTCACATCGCGAAGTTAGCGAAATTCCCGCTGACATCCAAACTCCCCTCCTCTATCTCTCCGAAATCGATGAGTCTGTCGAGATCGTTCAGACTGAGCCTGCTGTTGAGGAGCCCTCTGTAGCCGTCGCTCCCCTTCCCGACAAAAAGTCCGAAGCATTCAAAACCGCCGAAGTCATGCCACTCTTCCCGGGAGGCGAAAAGGAAATGATGTTCTGGCTCAGCCGCCACATCGTCTATCCTGCCGAAGCAGTTGAGAATGACATCCAGGGCACCGTAGTCGTTAAGTTTATCGTTGAGAAGGACGGAAAAGTCACCGACCCCTCCATTGTCCGCAGCGTCGATCCCCTCCTTGATGCCGAAGCAATTCGTGTAGTCAGCGAGCTCCCCGACTTCACCCCCGGCAAGAACCGAGGAAAGCCCGTGGCAGTCTGGTACACACTCCCCATCCGCTTCAGGTTGCAGGGCGATGCACCCAAAGCCACCAACGATTCAGTCGTAGTCAAAAAATCGGTATCACTCACCGTCAACAGCAAGGAAAACGGCAAGGATAGCTCCATCAGCATCTCCCAGGACTCTCAGCAGATGCGCCCGCAAGGAGATTCCGGTCAATCACAGAACATATCGTTCACCATCGATACCGACAAGACCCCCTCCTATATGATCGACGGAGTGATCGTTTCCGGAGCCGAACTCCAGGCAATGTCAGCCGGTGATATTGAATCCATATCCTTGTTCAAGGACAACCCCGACTACCCTAACGGACTCATAAAAATCACCACTAAGAAAGCCGCTAAATAAAAGCTCCCACTCCCAACTCCAACCTTCTTCTAAGAAGCTCATTGGAGTTCGCGCTCGCATGTCGACGGGTCAGCTGGCGCAGTCAGCCCCGTCGGTGCGAGCTCCCAAGCGAACCTCCAAAAAACTCCTAATTCCAAAGGCGCTGTTCCCCCACCCGGGCAACAGCGCCTTTATTCGTAAAGACGCACCATCACCCGTACGGACGCTTAGCATAGTACGGGCACTTAGCATAGTAGGGGCGCTTAGTATAGTAGGGGCGCGATACATCGCGCCCGGAATCCGCAGACATCCCATCGCCCCCGCATCAAGAATATCCACCATCGCCTCCCAAACATCCCACCACTCTCATCCCTCCCAATAATCCCAACCCCCAACTCTCTGCGCCCTTTGCGCCGGAGGCGCAACACCGATGTTAACCCCGAGCGGTAACGCTCGGGGTGCAATCCATATAAAAGAATCCCAGCCCCGGCGGGGCTGCACCATAACCTTCCTGCTCTTCTATTAGATTTGCAGAACCAAAGAAAAGGTTATCTTTGTAGTGATAAATCTTAA
>CAMWPM010000100.1 GCA_947176235.1 uncultured Bacteroidales bacterium
GCGGTGGAGCCTGGCCTCCCCCCACCCCCACCTCCTCCCGCGAATTTTCAGCTCTCGGTTACTTCCTCGCTAAGGAGGTAAACGCCCGCACCGGACGTCCCGTAGGCATCATCAACGCAAGCTGGGGTGGGACTCCCATCGAATCATGGATTGCCGAGGAGTATCTTCAGGATTTCCCCCGCGCCATCGCCCAGAAGAAGATTCTTGAAGACGACGGCTACCGCGATCGTATCAAGCAACTGGAGAGCGAGAACTATGTTCACTGGAATGCGGTCCTCTGGGGAAGTGATCCCGGACTACAGGCTCCGGTGAAATGGATGGATCCCTCTTTCGACGACTCTTCATGGGAGCGTGTCGACATTCTTGACGACAGCTGGAAGTCACGTAATGGTCTGCCTCTCGTCGGCTCGCACTGGTGGCGACGCGACATCTACATTCCCGACTCCGATGCCGGGAAGGAAGCGACGCTTCGTCTCGGCTGCATTGTTGATGCCGACTCCGTATGGGTAAACGGCACATTTGTAGGCAACACCACCTATCAATATCCCCCCCGCATCTACAAAGTTCCCGCAGGTGTACTCCATGCAGGGAAAAACAATATCACCGTACGTCTCATCAGCAATGGCGGTCGACCGGAATTCGTCCCTGAGAAACCATACAAGCTCATTATCGGCGACAACACCTACTCCCTCGAAGGCAAATGGGCACATCACATGGGCGCACCGATGCCCAAGGGTCCCGACATGGCATTCTATTGCTATACTCCGGTCGTGCTCTACAACTCGATGATCAACCCCGTCATCAATTTCCCCGTCAACGCCGCTGTATGGTATCAGGGCGAAAGCAATGTCGACCGTCGTGGAGAATATCCTGCCCTCATGAAGCAGCTCACCTCATGCTGGCGCGACCGCTCTGGATCCTCCGATATGCCCTTCTACATCGTTGAGCTTGCAAATTTCCTTTCCGATAAAGATGTAGCCGGACGTAATGCATGGGCAGAGATGCGTAAGCTTCAGGCAAAAGGTTGCGAAGAAATTGAAGGCGCCACTCTCGTTCCCAACTACGATTTGGGAGAATGGAACGACATCCATCCACTCAACAAAAAGACTCTCGCCGAGCGCATTGCTCTCCTTATCTTCCCGGATTCAGCCAAGGCACGCCGTTGAAAACCTGTTGAAAAAGATTTACACTAATCTTTTAATTTGACAGGACTTTTTGTTACCTTTGCCACCTGTCCCGCTCCCGTAATCTTGGAAGATGCTACCTCATAATTATCAGAATATCAAATAACTCATTCTATAAAAACCTCACAACATGGAAGTAATTGGAAAAATCATTCAGGTATTCCCTGAGATGTCTGGCACCTCCAAAGCCGGCAACGCCTGGAAGAAACGCGAGTATGTGCTCGAGACTCAGGAGACCTATCCCAAGAAAATACACTTTGACTTCTTCGGCGAGCGCGCCGACCAGTTCCCTCTCAAGGGTGGCGACGTCATAAAGCTTAGCTTCGACATCGAGAGCCGCGAGTACAACGGACGCTGGTACACGAGCATCCGCGGCTGGAAGGCTGAGCAGGCCGGTGCAGCTGCTCCGGCTCCTCAGTCGACCGGATTTGGCGCCGACGATTTCCCCCCCGCACCCGAACCCCCTATCGGTTACAATCCTTCGGCTGCATCCGCTACCGACGATCTCCCCTTCTGATCCCCCACGGAACATTGTCAGCCAACTCCTTTCGATAACGAAAACTAAACGCATGGCGTCAACAGCTTTGGTCCCGTCAAGAACCTTTGCACCACGCCATGCGTTTTTTTGCTGTTGACAAAAACTCAATATTCCCAGACTTATGCAAAAAAATAATCTCGTCATCAAAAACACCGGCAGCTGGTACGTAGTCCTCACCCCCGATGGTCGTGAAGTAAATTGCAAGATAAAAGGCAACTTCCGACTGAAAGGAATCCGTACCACCAACCCCGTTGCCGTAGGCGATCATGTCGAGATTATTGAAGGTGACGACGGCACAGGTTTCATCTCCCGCATCCTCCCTCGCGAAAACTACATCATCCGACGTGCCAGCAACCTTTCTAAAGAGGCACACATCCTTGCCGCCAATATTGACCGAGCAGTGCTTGTTGTTACACTTTTCCACCCGGTCACGTCCACCACATTCATCGATCGATTCCTCGCCACCTCCGAAGCCTACCGTGTGCCGGCTGTTATCGTTGTCAACAAGATCGACCTTCTTGACTCTGACCCCGATGAAAAGCAATATCTTGAGGATTTCATGTACCTCTACCGCTCAATCGGCTATCAGGTTATCGCCGTATCGGCTCTTGATGGCAATGGCGTCGATGAACTTAGGGAGGCTCTGCGTGGTCACATCTCACTTCTTTCCGGTAATTCCGGCGTCGGGAAGTCCTCCCTAATCAATGCACTTATACCCGAACTCAACCTCCGCACCGCTCAGATCTCTGACATACATGACACCGGAATGCACACCACCACATTCTCCGAGATGTTCCCTCTCTCCTCGTCCGACGGAGAGCCCGATGGCTACCTGATCGATACTCCGGGGGTCAAGGGCTTCGGCACAATTGAGATGACACGCCATGAAGTCGCCCACTATTTCCCCGAGATTTTCGAGATCGGCCGTGAATGTCGGTTCTCCGACTGTACCCACACCATCGAACCCCATTGCGCAGTCCGACAGGCTGTCGACGATGCCCTCATAGCTCAGTCACGCTACGCCTCCTACCTCTCCATCCTCGACGACTCCCAACCGGATAAGTATCGCAAACCATTCTGACGTCACGGCGGCGCATAGTAAAAAAGCTGTGTTTAGGCAAAAATATTACAGAGTCTGAAAATGA